>NYXZ01000008.1 GCA_002686595.1 Planctomycetota bacterium
CAAGCCTGACGCCGCATCGACACCGATGGCGAAGCCGCAGTAGGGAGTTTATCAACGGGCTCCTGGAGCCCATTGAGAAAGTCCCGTCGCGAGGCGAAGCCAGCGGCGACGAGGCAAGGAAGGCGAGACGGCGGAAGCGGCCCTGTGGGGCCGCTCCGCACGGCGCTACGAGCCTGACGCCGCCGTCGACGGCTTCGATGGCATTGCTGTAGTGGGGAGTTATCAACGGGCTGCTAGAGTTCCGCCGCCACTTCCCGGGAGGGACGCCAATCCATGTCGAAGGCGGCGGCCACGGCGCCGCAGGTCAGTTGGCCGGCGAAGGTGTTGGCGGCGCTGGGCAGGTGCTCGTCCTCCAATACGGCGCGCACCGGGCCCAAATCCGCTAGGCGCAGGGTCCAGGGCAGGGTGGCGTGGGTCAGGGCGAAGGTGCTGGTGCGCGGCACGGCGCCGGGCATGTTGGCCACGCAGTAGTGGACCACGCCGTCTATTTCGTAGGTGGGCTCGGCGTGCGTGGTGGGATGGCAGGTTTCGATGCAACCGCCCTGGTCCACGGCCACATCGACGATGACCGCTCCCTGGCGCATGATCGCGAGGTCTTCGCGGCGCACCAAGCGCGGGGCGGCGGCGCCGGGGATCAAGACGGCGCCGATCACCAGGTCCGCGTCCCGGATGGCTTCGCGCACGGCCATGGGCGTGGAGTAAACGGTGCGGCAGTTGGCCGGCAGGATCTCGTCCAGATAACGCAGCCGTTCCAGGTTCACATCGAGGATAGTCACATCGGCACCCATGCCGGCCGCCATGCGGGCGGCGTTGGTACCGACGACTCCGCCGCCGAGGACCACCACCTGACCGCGGCGCACGCCGGGCACACCGCCGAGCAGGACGCCCACGCCGCCGTGGTGGCTTTCGAGGTACTTGGCTCCGGCCTGGATCGACATGCGTCCGGCCACTTCGCTCATGGGGGTCAGGAGCGGCAGGTGACCGTCCACGGTCAAGGTCTCGTAGGCGAAGCCGTGAATCCCCGAGGAAACCACCGCCTCGGTCAGCTCGCGATCAGCCGCCAGGTGCAGATAGGTGAAAAGCGTCTGGCCGGCGCGCATGCGCGGCCACTCCTCTGCCAGGGGTTCCTTGACCTTGAGGATCATCTCTGCCTCGCCCCAGACCTCTTCCACATCGTCAACGAGGCGCGCACCGGCCGCGGCAAAGGCCTCGTCCTCCAGGCGGCTGCCAAAACCTGCGCCGGCCTCCACCAGCAGCTCGTGGCCGGCCTGGACCAACCGTTCCACTCCGGCCGGGGTCATGGAAACGCGGTTTTCGAGGATCTTGATTTCCTTGGGGACGCCGATCTTCACGGTGGCAGGGGGGGGTGAGGGTAGTGAGGGTGGTGAGGCTCAGCCCCAGGTCGAGGGGCTTGGGGACAGCCGGCGGGCGCCGTCCGTCAAAAACTGGCGCGTATGAATAACCGGAAGCGCAAACGACTGGAAGCGGGGGGTGGACGAAACGGCCGGGGAGTGTACCCTCTTGCCCCACTCGGGACAGGTTTTGGGCCAAAGGGCCAGGGCCAGATCCGAGCCAGGCCCGCTGCCAGCCAAGGCTGCGACGGGCTCCGGGCCATTAGCTCAGGTGGCTAGAGCGCTACGTTGACATCGTAGAGGTCGCTGGTTCGAGTCCAGCATGGCCCACCATTCCCCCTCACCAGCCACCAGGGGGGTGCCCAGCTCAGCACTGGCCCTGCTTCCAGCGGCTCCGCCCACCTGGCGCGCCCTGCGATCACAGATCCCGGCTCACAGGATCCGGACCCGGGCGTAGAATCCCGCTCCAACCAACCACGCCACCGCCCCCATGCTGCCTCTTCTCATCGCCCTCGCCCTCCCCGTTCCCCAGGACCTGCCGGAGGAGGATGTTCACGAACTCCTGCGCGGCGTCAGCCGCATCACACCCGAAGTCATGGTGGTCCAGGCCGCCACGCCGGCGGTGGTCTACATCGAGACCGACGCCTATGCGGAGACGCGCGACTTCTTCGGTCGCTTGCGCCGCTATCGCGTCAACGGCTCTGGCACCGGTGTCGTCACCATGAAGGAGGGGTTTGTGGTGACCAACTACCATGTGGTCAAGAACGCCGAGAAGATCACGGTCACATTCGACTGGTCCGAACGGCCCTTACCCGCGCACCTGATCGCCCATGTGGAACAGGAGGATTTGGCCCTGCTCAAGATCGATGGTCCCGGCCCCTTTCCCACGGTGCCCCTGGGCACCAGTTCGGATTTGATGGCCGGCGAAAAAGTCGTAGCCATCGGCAATCCCTACGGCCAAACCCATACCGTCAGCACGGGCATCATCTCCGGCCTGCACCGGGATGTGCAGATCCCTAGCGAGGGCCTGTCATTCGACGATCTGATTCAAACCGACGCCTCGATCAACTTCGGCAACAGCGGCGGTCCCCTGCTCAACATCCACGGGGAGCTGATCGGCATCAACTCCGCCATGAACGTCCAGGCCGAGAACATCGGCTTCGCCATTCCCGTGGACCACATCAAGGATGTGCTGAAAGACCAGCTTCTGCCCCAGGCCAGCCGCAGTTGGCTGGGGATCGAAACCGATCCCGCGGGCGAGCTCGCGGTCAGCTCCGTAATCGCCGGCGGGCCCGCCGCCCTGGCCGGCCTGCGCGCCGGCGACCGCCTGCTCGCCTTGGGGGGCGAGGCCGTGGCGGACGCCAAGGCCTACCGCATCCGTTCCCTGGACATCCCTCCGGGCCAACCGGTGAAGCTGGTCTTCGAACGGCGGGGCCAGCGCCGCAACGTGGAGTTCACGCCCTGGGACAAACAGGACGGCCTCCTTTATGAGCGCATGGGTCTGACCGTGGAGTCCATCGGCTACGGCAACCGGGTCTACGCCGCGGTGACCCGCGTGCTGCCGGACGGTCCCGCGATGGAAGTGGGCCTGGAGGTGGGCGACCTGTTGCCGGTGGTGAAGCCCATGGCCGGCCCCATGGCCCGCTCCTGGCGCATTTCTGGACCCGAGGCCCTGGTGACATTGGTTTCCAACCTCAAAGCCGGCACCGATCTGGAGCTGGAGGTCTACCGAGACCTGGATGGCAACGGCCGTTTCGAGCGCCGCGAGCGCCATCGGGGACTCCTGGGCCTGCGCTAGGGATTTCTCTGGCGGGGCAAGAGGACCACTGGGGCCCGCGGCGGCCCGCTCGACCCGGAACGCTGAAGACAGCAAATGCCCGGATAGTGGTGGCTCTGGATGATCAAGGGAGGGGCGCTGGGAGCCCATTGGGAAGCCCGGGGACTTTTGTGGGTAGAACTGCCCTGATTGGCCCCCAGTTACGCTTTTCACCGCCAGATGATGCTCCAGGGAGGGCCATCCGCGGCCGATGGAGTAGGACCAGGCCCACACGGCTGGCCATCCAACCCATGGAATCCCTCCAACGCTTCTCCCATCGCTTTGGCACGCTCCTCTCCCGGGGGCTCTTGACCGTCCTCTACTTCCTGCTCCTGGGGCCCTTCGCCCTGCTCTACCGGCTGGGCACCGATCCCCTGCGGCGCCGACGCCCGCGTCCGGGCGCGGGCAACTGGAGCGGCTGGACCGGCACCAACAACACCCTCTCCGCCGCCCGTCGCCAGGACTAGGCGCCCCCACCATTCCCCATGTTGATTCTCGGCCTCGCTTTTCACTACCACGATTCCTCCGCCGCCCTGGTCAAGGACGGTGTGCTGGTCGCCGCCGCTTCCGAGGAACGCTTCAGCCGCGTCAAGCACGACAGCGGTTTCCCAAAACTGGCCATCGACTTCGTCTTGGGCCAAGCCGGCGTCACCATTGATGATGTGGATTTCGTGGTCTTCTACGAGAAGCCCTTCGTCAAGTTCGAGCGCCTGCTCTTGACGGCCATGGCCACCTTCCCGCGCTCGGCCCGCGTCTTCCGCGAGTCCATGCAGCGCTGGGTGACTGAGAAACTGTGGGTCAAGTCCCTGATCACGAAGGAGCTCAAGATCCCGAAGGCCAAGATGCTCTTCGCGGAACACCATGTCTCCCACGCCGCCTCCTCCTTCTTCACCTCGCCTTTTGAAGAGTCCGCCATCCTGACCGTGGACGGCGCCGGTGAATGGACCACCTCCACTATGGGCATCGGGCGCGGCAACAAACTGGAAATCATCAAGGAGTTGCGCTTCCCCCACTCCTTGGGCCTCTTGTACTCCGCCTTCACCACCTACTGCGGTTTCGAGGTCAACGAGGGCGAGTACAAGCTGATGGGCATGCACCCCTACGGCACGCCCCGCTACACGGCAGAGATCTACGAACTGCTGGAGGTGGCCGAAGACGGCAGCCTGTGGCAGAACCTCGACTACTTCGCCTATCACCGCTCCGCCACCAGCACCCTGGCCGAGTCATTCGGCACGCACTTCGGTCGCCCGCCCCGGGACCCCAGCCTCGGCGACAAATCGTTGGATCCCTACTACTGCGACATGGCCGCCAGCATCCAGCGCGTGACCGAGGAGATCCTGATGAAGATGATCAATCACCTTCACCGGGAGACGGGGCTCGACTCCCTGTGCCTGGCCGGCGGCGTGGCCCTCAACTCGGTGGCCAACTTCAAACTGCTGCGGGACGGCCCCTTCGAGCATGTCTACATCCACCCGGCTCCCGGCGACGACGGCGGCGCCGTGGGAGCCGCCTACTGGGCCTACAACCACCTGCTCGACCAACCCCGGGGCCCGGCCCTGGACCACGCCTATCTCGGCTCCGAAAACTCGGATGATGAGATCCGCAGCTTCCTCGAAGCCCACGACATTCCCTATCAATACATCGCCGACGACGAGGAGTTCTTGGACTACGCCGCCAACGCCCTGGCGGACGGCAAGGTCTGCGGTTGGTTCCGCGGTCGCTTCGAGTGGGGCCCGCGGGCCCTGGGCAGCCGCTCGATCATCGCCGACCCGCGCAAGAGCGAGATGAAGGAACTGCTCAACTCGAAGATCAAGTTCCGCGAAGCGTTCCGGCCCTTTGCCCCCTCGGTCTTGGAGGAAAGGGCTGACGACTTCTTCGAATTCCCCAACGCCGAGAAGCACTTTCCCGGACGCTTCATGCTCTATGTCTGCCCGGTGCGCGAGGAGAAGCGCTCCGTGCTGCCAGCCATCACCCACGAGGATGGCTCCGGCCGTTTGCAAACCGTCTACAAGGAAACCAATCCGGCCTACCACCGCCTGATCGAACGCTTTGGCGAGCTGACCGATGTGCCCGTGATCATGAACACCTCCTTCAACTTGAAGGGCGAACCCATCGTCGAATCACCGGCCCACGCCTTCAACACCTTCAGCCTCTCGGGCATGGATCTGCTGCTGCTGGGCAACTTCATCGTGGATGCGGAGGCCAAAAAGCAAATCGCCGAGACGCGCTTCCACCTGCGCCACGAAGGCGACTCGGTGGCCCAGATGGTGAGCTGACATGAAGGCTCTCAACATCATCCTGGCGCTCTTGATGAGCGCGCTGCTGGCCGGGCTGGTCTTGGAAGGCGGCCTGCGCTTGGTGGGCTTCGCCCCGGCCCCCAGCCTGCACGAGTTCGACGGCGAACTCGGCTGGACAAAACGCCCGGGCGCCGTGGGCAGCAAGAAGACCAGCGAGTTCCGGGCCAGCTTCGAGATCAATGCCCTGGGCCTGCGGGACGATGCGATGGAGACCCCCGCCAAACCAGACGGCGTCTTCCGTGTCCTGTGTCTCGGCGACTCCTTCGTGCTCGGTACAACCGTGGAACGCCGCGACCTGTTCTCCGACCTCTTGGAGAACTACTGGCATGCCCAAGGTCGGCGCATCGAAGTCATCAACGCCGGCACCGAAGGCTGGTCCACGGATCAAGAGGTGCGCTGGTTCCAACTCCACGGCGCCGCCTTCGAGCCGGACCTGGTCTTGCTCTTCCCCTACGAGAACGACATCTACTGGAACGGCCAGGAGAACTACAACCGCTATCCCAAACCGCGCTTTACGGCCTCCGGCACGCTGGAGCGCCGCGGCCTGACGGATCCCGGCGAGCGCCCGGGTTGGGAGCGCACGGGCCTGGCCACTTTCGTGAACAGCTTCGCCGCTGCGGAAGCACCCCCCACCTTTGAGACCCCAGACGGCACGGCGGTCTTCGCCGAATGGGGCGCCTGGCTCTCTCCGGCCCCGGACTTCATCGCGAGCGCCACCGAGCGCACCGCCGGCGCCCTGAAGGCCCTCAAGAACGCCTGTGCCCGGAGCGGCGCGCGCCTCATGCTGGCCCCCATTCCGAACAAGGCCGCCCTGGACGAAGCGGCCCGCGCCAGTGCCGTGGCCCAACTCCCGCCGGCCGCCGGCGACTGGGATCCGGCCCGTCCGGTGGAGACCTTCCTGGCCCTGGCCCATGCCCTCGACATTCCCACCATGGATGCCCGCCCGGCCCTGGCCGCGGCCCTGGCCCAGGGGCAGAGCCTGTACTACGAGCGCGACTGGCACTTCAACCCGGCCGGCAACCGCGTCTTCGCCGCCTTCCTGGACGAGACCCTCACCAGTCGCGGCCTGTTCCCATCCGACCACGCCGCCCAGCAGGAGGCCGTGTTGGGAGCCAAGAGTACGGCCCCGGCCAAGCCCCGCCGCTGGCCCTTCGTCCTGGTCACGCTCTGGCTGGTGATCGCCACCGCCTACAGCCGCACCTACAAGGACGAGTCCACGGCCCGCGCCTTCCTGCAGGTCGGTGGCCTGCTCTCCGTTGTGTTCACGATCGCCCTGGGCGGCGGAGCCCTTTTGGCGCTCATTCCGCCGGCCTATTCCGCTCTGGTCGGGAGCGGCCTGGCCCTCGTCATTGCCTGCTTCCTGCTCTACCACCTGGGCCGCCGCCTGGCCACAGTGGGAGAGTTGCTGGTGGCCTTCACGCGCCGGGGCCACTGGTACCTGTTGCCCCTGGTGGTGGTCTTGCTCTCCATCGGTTCCCTGCTGGTGGTGGCCGCCAGTTCGCCCCTGGTGGCGCCCTTCATCTACACGCTCTTCTAGAAACACCCTCTAAACAGCATTTCTGTCGTAGAATAACCCCATGGGAAGCTTCCTCCGAGAAAACTGGATCTGGATTCTCCTGCCCTTGCTCTTCGCCGGCGCCATCGTCGCCTACCTGGTCCTCTCCACCAGCTCCGATCCGGCGGCGCCCTTTGTCTACACCATAGACTGAATCCCGTACCAAGTACGGAATCACACGCCCTGCTGCAGTTTTGCAGCAAGCGAATACCCCCGAGACCTCGGCGACTCCGCGTAAAAACCGCCGTCAGGCATGCCTCTTCCACCCGCGCTGCCTGCACACCGAGGGAGCCCCAGCCGACACCTGCCGCCTAGGGCACGAAAGCCACCTCGAGCCCGTTCGAGAGGTTGAAGCCCGCGCCACCGGTGCCCACCGTCACCGGATCCCTGAACCAGGCCTGGAAGTACCAGGTGGAACCGGAGAGGACCTGCCCGGCGAGCGGTGCAGCCGACAGGTTGGCGTCGAGGACAATCGGACCAGCCCACAACTGCCGGGGCCCGGTCCCCGCGGCACGGCGGCACGGCGGATAGAGGCGGGCCAAGGCCACCCCGTCCGGCGCCACCCAGCGGAAGCCGGCGCCATCGTCGCCTACCTCGTCATCACCACGAACTCCCACCCGGCCGCCTCCCTTCGTCTACACCATAGGCGGAATAGACTGAAGGCGGGAGCGGTCACTCGGAGAGGTCGAGTCCCAGCTTACGCAGGAGTTCGAAGCCGCCGCAGGCCTCTGCTGCAATCAGGTGCAACTGCGTCTCGCTCGAAAGAGCCCAGCGTTTGAGGGCCAAGGATTCGCTGCCCGCCAGGTTCGCCCCGGCGTGGGTCGTGACGGCGTTCGCGAAGCCGGCCCGAGCCACGGCCTGCGCGGCCTGCGCCGTCCAATCCCAGCACCGCCCAAAGGGGTAGGCGAAGGAGCGCACCTCGTCCCCGGGCACTTCCGCCTGAATGCGCCCACGGCACTCGCTGGCCTCCCGTGCGCAGTCCTCCGGAGTCAGCTGGGACATGACCGGGTGGGTAACGGTGTGCCCCCCGAGCTCCACGCCCGCCGCGGACAAGGCCCGCGCCCCGTCCCAATCCATGTAGAGTTCCCGCGCCAAGGCCTGCCCGTCTCCGCCCTCGCCCTGGAATAACTGCTCGATGGCGGACTCCACATTGGCTGGTTCCTCGTCGTATTTCAGCACGCGCTTCAGCTCGCCGGGTGCGGCCCCATGGCCGTCGGCGAAGTGCGCGGCCACCGCCGGCGCGTCCCCCGAGCCGGCCAGGCAGCGAGCCACCTCCCCGCTCCCCAGGCGCTCCTCCAACCAGGTCAGCCGGTGGTACCAGTTGACGCGGCGCTCGCCCGGCGCCTCCAGCGGGGCCGACTCCAAATAGACCGTGGCCGGCACGCCCCAACTGGCCACGAGCTCCGGCAAGAGCTCGGCGTTGTCCCGGTAGCCGTCATCAAATGAAAGTGCCACGCCGCCCCGCCGCGCAGGGGAAGCTGTCCCCTCCAAGACAGCCAATCCGCCGCTCACCGTATGGAATGTGTGGCGTCGCTTGAGCTCGTTCACCAGTTGGCCAAGGGCGGCGCGCGAGATGACCATCTCAGCAGCCAGACCGGCTGGGGAGCTGGCCTCAGCCCCACCACCGATGGCATGGCCCGCCAGGATCACCAGCCGCGGCGGCGCCAGGCGATCCGCCAGGCGCCAGAGGGGCGTGTGCCAAAGCAGCCGCGCCCAGACTTCTCGCACGGCGAGCTTCAAGCGATGTTTGAGGGGCGCCGGCGCCATCAGGCCAGTACCTCGTCGTCCCGATCCCCGTCGGTAAAATACCAGCGCTGCGGTTCCCGGGCGGCGGCCACCAGGGGATGGTCCTCCAGGTTGGGATGGAGGATGATGATCTTGCGATCGGTCGGCCGCGGCGCGAGGAAGCCGGCGGCCCGCAGCCGCTGTTCCCACCAGGACCCCACGACGGCGGAGGCCCGGGCCGCGCTGGCACCCTTTGCCACCAGGTAATCGAGAGCCGCGCCAATGGCCACGGGCAGGCACTCATCCTCCTGCAGCAAGAGGTCCACCACGAACCCGATCCCCGTTTGCGAAGCGGGCAGCTGCACCACCACATAACCGATGAACTCGCCAGCGACATAAAAGCCGAGGGCGCGGTGCAAGCCACTCGGCGCCTTCAGGTAGCGCCAATCCAAAAACTCGGCATCCCGCCGCACCATGAACGAAAAGCGCCGGCCTACGCGCGCGCAGATCTCGCCCACCTGCCCGGGGAATGCGGTCAGCTCCCGCGTTTCGATCCCCCGCGCCCGCAGATCAGCTGCGAGGCGCCCCCGGGCCCGGGCCGCCCGCCGGGCCGCGCGCCCGGCGCCCCAGGCCGCCAAACGCCCTGCCCCCAAGCGAGCCGCCCGCCCACGCCCGTCCGCCACCAGGGGCAGGGTGTGCGTACAAACCTGGCCCACGGTCTCCCAGCCCATGCGCACGAAGAGCGGGGCCGAAGTGCTATTGGGCAGGCCAATGACCGCCGGCCAGCCGCGCTCGGTGGCCTCGGCCATGCAACGCCCATCCAAGCCCCTGAAGATCCCCCGCCCGCGCCAGGCCGGATCGGTCATCACATCGCCTGTCTGCCCCAGGGGCCCACCCTCCGCTGCCACGCCCGCCAGCAGCACACGCCGCGGCGAACAGGCGTAGCCGCAGATCCCCCGTCCGTCGCCATCCCTGGTCAAAAACGAGAGCGCCGCCCCATGGGGCCCCCGGTCATAGCGCCAAGTCAGAAGTTCCGCCGGCACTGCACGCCCAAAGGCGCGGGCAAACAGGTCCAGTTGCGCATCGCGGTCTTGCACTGCGCAAAGAACGGTGCGCAGCTGCTGCTCTCCGGCATCCGGAGCGGGCGGGGCCGCGCCGCTGGGGTCGCTTTCGGAGGCTGCCGACATGCCTCGCATCTTGCCCTAGGCGAGGCCTCGATTGTAGTCAGGAGCGCTTAACGGACACCGATCTCGCCCTCTGATCGCTGTTGAACCCCTTCCGAATCATTTTGCATCCGGCAGTCGGGGAGACCACGAGGTACGCAAGAGCTAGCTGGCCAGAGACTAGGGAGCCTCTCCAGGTGCCCCCTCGCCAGCTCGCGCCTCTTACTTCTTTGCGAACTTCCAGCGCTGGATTCGGTACAAACCGCCACCGCGCCCGCCGTTCCCGGGGGGATGCAAAGGTGTAAAGCTGCGCGGACTTTTGTGGCGTCCAGCCGCGCCTCCGAACAGGCCAAAGCCCCCTGGCATGGCCAAACGGGCGCGGCGCTCCTGATGCGTCTCGCCCTCCACGCCAGGGTCCTCGCGCGTCGTGAATGCGCTTCCACCCACGGTCAGGCTGCCCCCTGCCGTGGCCTGGGCATTTGGTCCAGAGTTCCCGCCGCTGCCGCCCATGATGCGACCATTCACCAAGATTGAACTGCCGGCCACAACCAGGCTTCCACCGTTGCCCCCGGCCAAGACACATCTCTCGAGGTTCGTACTCCCCTCATAGGCGTGCGCCCCGCGACCAGCGATCAGATCTCCAGTCACCTCCAACTTGCCCTGACATTGAATATCCATGGAGATTCCGTTCAGGGCGCCGTTTTTTATATCCATCTCCGAGGCATTCTCGGTGAACAGAGCCGCCGGCCGTCCGAGCAGCTTGCCCTCGATCAGCACATCGCCGCTGACTTCCAGGACCAGATCCTCCTTGACCCAAACCGTTTCTCCCGCGGGCATATGGAAGTAGTCGGTTTCAATTCTCCCGCCGATCTCCAAATCGCCGCTTGTCGGATCTGGGATAGCTGGGGTAGCTGACAGAGGGGCTCGGCTCAGAAACCCAATGGCCAGAGCCGAGGTCAAAACGAGGGCGGATGCGGCGGTTTTGCGATTGCGATACATTTGAGAGTACTCCATGGGAAAGGGACCTTCGGAAAGTGAAAACGAGATGTGACGGGCCCTGCGGGCCGCTAACCATCCAAGCGCACCCAAGGACGGTTTTGGGACAAGTTTCTTCCAGAAACTTCGACGCAGCGAGTTCGGGCCTGATCCTCGCTGGCGGTGGCCGCTTCGAAAAGCCGTCGCGGCGTCCTTTGAATGCGTCCATACCCCTATTTGCCTCGGCCCGGGGTTTTGTCTCAGCTTTTCCTGTTTTCTTTCTCAGCTGAGACCTGAACCCGGGACGAACTGCTCCCCCCCCCTGATCATGGCCCTCGGAAGTGCGTTTGACAGCCCCGAGCTTTCGACAGCCCCTAGCTAATGGTGGCTGGTAACGATGTGCCGCTGGGGCGGCGGCACCAGGCCCACTGCCCGGCCCAGACGCTTTTTGCCGTAGTGCGGGTTCTCCAGGTAGTAGAGGGCTCGTTCGTAGAAGCGGCGCACGCGCTGAGGATAGGTGTAGTACCAGCTCTCGTAGGTGCGGGCCATGTTCTTGCGCAGCTCCTCGAGCTCAACCTGGGTGAAGTTCTCGTGGCTGTAGGCGGAGCGGTTGGATGACACATAGTTCTCGCCCACATCATCCATGTCGATGTTGGCCGCGTTCGTGTCCCAGGACTCGGTGCCGATCAGGGGGTTGTAGACGGAGATGCGGATCAGGTCCGGCCCCGCCAGGCGCATGACCTTCTCGGTCTCCTCCAGGTCTTCCCTGGTCTCGCCGGGGGAACCCACGATCAGGTAGACCTTGGCCCAGATGCCGGCGCGGCGCGTCATGCGGGCGGCTTCGACGATCTGTTCCGGAGTCAGGTCCTTCTTGAGCACATCCAACATGCGTTGGCTGCCTGACTCCCACCCGTAGTAGATGCGACGGCAACCGGCCCGGTGCATGTGCTTCAGCAGCGGATAGTCCACGCAATCGGCGCGCGTGTTCGCCACCCATTCGAACTTCAGGCCACGGCGCAGGATCTCGTCACACATTTCGTGGATGCGTTTCTTGCGCAGCGTCAAGATCTCGTCCACGAACAGGATCACTCCCGGGTCATAGGTCTTGATCAGGTGTTCCAGCTCATCGACGATCAGTTCCGTGGAGCGCACTCGGAATCCGCGCCCCGTGAGTTCCTTCTGGCAGAAGATGCATTTGAAGGGGCAGCCGCGAGTCGTGAACATGTAGCACAGGTGCTCCGGGTTGTTCTCGAAGTAGGACTGCATGGGCAGCAGGTGGCGCGCGGGCATGGGCAGCTCGTCCAGCTTCTTGATCAGGGGCGGCGCCGGGTTGTCAAAGGCCAACTGGCCCTCCCGCATGCCGGAAAGTCCGGGCACGGCATCCAGGTCGCCCTCGCGCCCGCCTTCGAGGGCCTTGATGAACTGGGGCAGGCTGTACTCGGCTTCGCCCTTCAAGACGAAGTCAAAATGGCCGCTGTCCAGGAAAATCTCGGGATCCACGGAAGCGTGGGGGCCGCCCATGATGGTGGTCTTGCCCTTTTCCTTGGCGTATTTGGCCCAGGCGATGGCCCGCCGGATGTTCGGCGTCAGGGCGCTGAAACCGATGATGTCGTGTTCCTCGATGGCCCGCCGCATGTCCGCGTCAGAGCCGATACGCTCGTCCCAACAGGCCACCGGCAGGCCCTCGCGTTCGAGCATGGCCCCCAGGTATCCGATCCCGAGGATCATGGACAGGGGGTCTTCCTGAATGTGGGGCTTGACGTAGGTGAGGAGTGTTTTGCGCATAAAAAAGGGGCTTGCTGTTCCCACTGATACGCCCTTTCTATCGGCGTAAAAAGCCCTTGCCTTGAAAATCTAACCTAAGCGTGAGGGTTTGCCAATGGGGCCCCGCGTTCCGCTCAAGGGCAAAAGGCAACCCCTAGGCCATCGCTGAGGTTGAAGCCCGCCACCCCGGCCGCCGGATCTCGGTACCAGCATTGGAAGTTCCAGGTCTCGCCGGGGGAGATTTGTCCCGCCGCCGAGGGCGGAGAGCCGAGATCAAGCACATGGGAGGGCGTGCCCCCGCCGGTCTGGGCCAGGGGGTACAGCCGGTGGATGGGGCTGGTCAAGCACAGGAATCCATCTCCCAGGGGCGTTTGGGCCTGGCCTGCTGAATAGATGAAAAGGGCGAACTGGTTTGGCGGGCAGCCCGTGGCGTGCAGTCGCAGGTTGTTCAGACTGACAACATTCGTGCCCGTGTAGCCCATGAGCGCCCCGCCGGCCCCCGCGGAGTTGGGCGCCGCCAGGCAGAAGGAACTCGGCACGGCGCACTCCCGCACGAGCAAATCATCGATGAACCAGCCGCGCCCACCATTCCACATGTTGTCCACCGTGTCGAAGGCAAAGCGCACGCTGATCGCGCCCCAGGCCGGGTCCAGGGGCAGGTCGTGTCGGTGCCATGACTGGTAGGCGCACTCTCCGTCGAAGCAGTGCTCGAAGAGTGTCGTGGCGAAGCCATCGTTGCTGATCTGCACCTCGCGCACATCGTGGGCGCAGGTGTCTTCGGTCTCATACCAACAGCGGAAGCGCAGGGTCGTCGCGCCACTCACATTCGAGAGATCAATAACGGGCGAGTCCGCCGTCCCGGCTGAGATACAACAGGGCCCACCGATTTCCACGCCGTCATTGAAGTTCAAACTAAAAGGCGGACTGCGATAGATCGCCGGCGCTCCATCCACCGCCCAACTGGCCTGGTCATTCCCCTGCAGCGTCCAACCGAGATCGGAATCGAAGGCCGTTTCGTAGATGATGTTCTGCCCCAGGGCGGGAAGCGCTGAGGCAAGCACCAGGATGCGTAGGATCGAAGCGTGCATGGTCAAGACGGGCAGCTGTTAGTTCAGCTTGCCGCCATCCGTAGGATTGAGCCTACTACATGCTCGGGATTTGGAGTAGGCGGCGAATTAGGACGGGCCAGCAGCGCCCGCGGCCTGCTCACGGGCCGCCTCGTACTCCGCCAAATAGGCCGTGGTCATGGACTCCAGGCTGAAATGCTGTTCCAGGCGGTGGCGGCCGGCGCGGCCCATGCCACGGGCCAGGTCTGGGTTTGCGAGTAGGGTCGACAGGTGTTCCCGCCAGGCATGGCGGTCGAAAGGGTTGGCCACAAAACCGCTGACACCGTGGTCGATGACCTCCGGCACGCCGCCGAAGCTGGTGCCGATGACCGGGCGCGCCACCTCCATGGCCTCCAGGTTGACGATGCCGAAGGTGTCGAAGCACAGGGATGGCATCAGAAAAACATCCACGGCGGCATAGGCCGCGCGCAGTTCGGCACCGGCCAGCCAGCCCGTGGGAATGACGCGCTCCTCCACGCCCAGGGCCTGGGCCCGCGCGCGGAACTCGCCCTCCCAGGCTTCCCGGTGGCCGAGTACCAAGAGGGCCAGGTCCGGGTGCCGCGGAGCCAACTCCGCCAGGAGTTCGAGTACCAATCCCACGCCTTTCTGCTCGTGGAGTCGTCCACCGAGGGCGATCAGGGGACGCTGGCCCAGTTCCAACTGCTCGCGAAGGGCGCGCACCTCCCCTTCCCCCGGCGGGCTCGCCGCCAGCTCGATGGCGTTGTGCACGGTGCTGTGCACGCGGATGCCGTTGGCCTCGATGGCCCGGCGCAGTTCATGGGAAACGGTTGTGAAGCGCTGCACATCACGGGCGAGGACCTCGCGGATGACGCGGTTACGCCCCGGGCGAAAGCGCAGGCGTTGGCAGGGGATGCACTTGGCGGCCCGCGCCCGGTAATCCCGCAACTCACCGCCAGCGGCCGCGCCCCCGTGGAAACAGGTAAGCTTCTGATAGCAGAAGACCATCACATCGTGGGCCGTAAACACCACACCGGCCCCGCTGCGCGCAGCCTGCGTCAGAGCGTGGTAGCCGATGTGACTGTGAATCAAATGGGCATGGACCACATCCGGCCGCCAGGCGCCCAGGATTTTTTCCAACGGCCCGTCTATGGCCCGATTGTGCAGGGATCGCCAGGGGCGGAAGCGCAGGGGATAATCGGAGTGCAGGTGGTGGACGAGCATGCCCTCCACTTCCCGTTCCCCGGTATCCCGCTCCTGGCGTACGGTACACACGGCCCGCGTTTTGTGCCCCGCCAGCCGTAGGCGGCGCGCCAGCTGGTACATGAGACGGGTAGACGAGCCCACGCCCGGGTCGCCGATCTCGCACAGGAAGAGGATCTTCACCGCCGACACACCTGCGAGTAAAGCGCCAGGACGCGCGCCGCGTTCTCTTCCCATGAAGAGGCCAGGGCGTGTTCGCGCCCCGCCACTTCCATCTTCGTCCGGGTTTCAAAATCCCCGAGCAGGCGGCCCAACCCGGCCGCCACCGCGTCCACTTCCGGTTCCACCAACAGGCCCGTCACGCCGTCGACGATGGCGTCCTCGGCGCCGCAGTGCAGCGTGCCCAGGGCCGCCGTCCCGGCCGCCGCTGCCTCCAGGTAGACAATGCCAAAACCCTCAAAGCCACCGTCCGCCGCCGTCACGGGCGTGTGCACGAAAACCCGCGCACGCTGTAGCAGGTCGACCTTCTCATCCTCGCTCACATTGCCGAGGAAGTGCACGCGCTCCCCACAACCCGCGGCGGATACCTGCGCGCGCAGCCGCGCTTCGTAATCATCCCCCGCCAGGTTGCCCACGATGAAATGCTCCAACTCCGGATGCTCCGACGCCAGGCGCAACCAAGCCGCCAGGGCCAGGTGGTGACCCTTGCGCTCCTTGAGCTCACCGATGGAGAGCGTGTACTGCTTTCCGCGCCAGGGCACATCCCCCACCGCGCGTTCGGCCAGATAGGCGGCGGCTTCGACCCGATTGGGAATGACCTCCACCGACCCCAGGGCTTCCTCTCCCAGCACATCCAAGAGCCTGCCGCGGGTATAGCGACTGACGGAAATCATGCGCGCCATCTGCCCATGGACCCAACGCGCCAGGCGACCATGGCGCGCACTTTGAAGCGGTGCCACCGTGTAGGTCCCATGGGCCGTGGCCACACAGGGCTTGCCTGCCAAGCGCGCCCCCAGCACGCCCACCAAACTGTGCGGGTAGTCCTTCACCGCGTGTACCACATCCGCCCGCCGCGCCGCCCGTGCCACGCTCCAGGTGGACAGCAAGGCCGACGCCCAAAACCGCAGCGGGCCCATGTAGTAGAAGTAATCCGGTGGCAAGCCGACACTCAGCGGCCAATGTCCAGGTACCTCCGCCGAAGTCGGCCGGTGTTTGCGCGCCAACATGATCTCCACTTTCAGGCCGGGCTCCAAACGCTCCAGGGCTCGGTACAGGCGCAGGGTATAGCGCCCCACGCCATCCAAATCAGAAAGTGAATCGGTCAGAACGAGCACCCTCATCGCGCCTCGCCCCCCGGCTGGTGATTCAAGGCGAGTGGGCTGGCTGCGCGCTCCCCCATCCAAGCGAGGATGCGCTCTGCCCGCCGTTCCCAGGTGTGCTGCGGGGCGGCGGCGACCATGGCGGCTGTCATGGCGGCGCGCCGCGGAGCGTCGCCCAAGAGCTCTGTGATGGCGGCCACCAGGGCGTCGGCGTCGCCGGCCGGGAAGAAGCGCGCCTCGGATTCGTCCAGGATCTCGCGCAGGCTGGGGAGGTCGCTGACGAGGAGTGGCAATCCGGCGGCCATGGACTCGAAGATCTTGAGGGGAGAAGTGTAGCGGGCGCTGATGGCGGGCTGCGCCAGGTTGGGCACCAGGCCCAGGTCGGCGGCTGCCAGATAAAGCGGCACGCGAGCGGGAGCTTGGAAGCCTTCGATGCGCAGATTGTCTAGGGCGCCGGCTTGGCTGCGCAGGCGGACCACATCCTGTTCCATGCCGCCCACAATCAAGAAGGTCACCGCGGGCAGGGAGCGGGCGGCGGCCACGGCGATGTCCACGCCTTTCCACGCGAGCAGACCGCCGGTGTAGACAACCACCGGCGCTTCCTGGTCGAGGCCGAGGGCTTCCCGGGCGGCGGCCCGGGCAGCGTCCCGTTTCGCTGTAACGGGGATCAGGGCTGGCTCAAAGGCGTCGTGCTCCACTGCGATGTTTTCGCTAGCGAGGCCCAGGTCGATCAGATCCGCGCGCACTCCTTCGCTGATGGCCAAGACACCCGAGGCGGCGCGAGCCGCCTGGCGTAGCCAACTGCGGCGCAAGCGCCCGCCCGGCACCCGGTGCACCTCCAAAAAAAGATCCAAGGGGGCCGCGCCTGCGGACCGCGATCCGGCCCCGCGCACTCCGCTCGCCCCGCGGACCGCGTGCGCACCTCGTGCAAATGGGGCCACGAAGCGGGCCACTTCCAGTTCCCGCGCCAAGAGGCGCAGGGGGCCGGCCCCGCCGCCGGTGCGCTCATGGTGTTCCCGGGCCAGGGCCAGCACGCGCCGCGCCGCGCGGCGGGCGAAGGACAACTCCTGCAGCCGCGCCGGCAAGTACTGCACGGCCGGCGGCACGCTCTCGATCCAGTCCAGACAGGGCAGCGCTTCCAGCCGCGGACGCGGGTGCCCGCCCGGCGCGGCGACGCCGTAGTGTGACCACAGGTCCTGGCCGGCGGGCAGGCTGAACTCGCGCCTGCGCCGGGCGTGGAGTAAGTGGGTAGCCACGCCCAGGCGCGCGCAGGCCGCCGCCGCGTGGCTGACCTGGAGAGCCTGGGCGCGTTCCGCCGGCAGGCGTGTGTTGGCCACCAGGACCAGAGGAGCCTGCTCCTTCACCCGCCGCCCTCATCAGCTGGCGGCGCCTCTCCGTCGGCGGGAACTGGCCCATCGCCGGCAGCTGGCCCCGGGGACATGCCCTTATCCTCTCCGTCGTCAGCGCCAGCTTTCGCCGGCCCGCTCACCTCGTCCTCTTCATCCCCGACGCCGCCCACATATCCCAATCCACCGAAGAGCTCCCGGGCCTCCCGATCCCGGTGGGATTCGACGAAATCGTGTAGGGCAATGGGCAGGGACGCGCTCCACTCCTCGATGGCCAGCCGCAGCTCCTGTGCCTTTTCGGCCTGGGCCGGAAACAGGTTGTGTTGTTCAGCCGGATCGTTGACCAGGTCGAAGAAACGCGCCGGTTCCGCGGCACCCGTGCGCGCCGCCTCGAAACCCTCTGCGGTGACCGCCGCCCGAGTCACGATCAGTTTGCGAGTGGCATCCTGAATCGAAATGTAGCGCCCGTTCTCGGCGAAGCTGAACTCCTTGGCGGCTTGCGCCTCGCCGCGTACGAGCGGCAGCAGGGAAACGCCGTCCACCAGTCCGCGCTCGCCGCTCTCTTCATCCACGGGCCCCGCCAGCCCCATCACCTCGCAGAGCGTGGGCACCAAATCAACGCTTTCCACCAGCGGCGTGACGCGCCGGCCCGCCGGCAGGTGCCCGGGCCAAGCCATGACCAAAGGCACGCGCAGGTTTGTCTGATACATGAAGTTGTGTTCCCACAGATTGTGTTCCCCCAGCTCCTCGCCATGGTCGGAGGTCACCACTACCAAGGTGTTGTCCGTCAGCTCCAAGCGCTCCAACTCCGCCAGTACGCGGCCGATCATGGCGTCCGCCTGGTCCGTGCCCGCCTCGTAGAGATCGCGGATGCGCGCGCGGTCCGGCACGGTCAAGTCGTATTTTCCGGCGTCGATGGCGTAGCGGTGTTCCGCGTGAAAGGCCTCAATTGGCCCGTCATAGGCAGGATCGAGGTACTTGTCCCTAAACCGCGGCAGGGGATCGTAGGGCGTGTGTGTCGAGTAGAGATGGACGAAGGCGAAGAAGCGCCGCTGCGCGTTTTCGCCTATCCATTTGACGGCAGTACTGGTCACCAAAGTGGGATCGAAGCGTTGGCTGAGCTTGTTCTTGACCAGGAACAACAGGAGATCGGATCGGAAGCGACTCCAGGATGAGTGCACGTCCACCAACTCGTGTCCCATGAGGGCTTCGAAGTAGGTGTCGAAGCCGCGCATCAAGCCCGAGCCGCGGGTCACCGTGCCGGTCATGAAGGCGGCGCACAGGTAGTCCTGATCGGACAGGCTGCCGGCGCCGTCCGAGCGCGTGGCGCTCTTCAAGTGTTGGGCGAGGGTGACGTTGGGCACCATGCGCACACCCGGCGCCATCTTCACCAGACCGTGTCGCCGCGGGTACTTGCCGGTCAGGATGGAGCCGAAGCTCGACCAGGTGAAGGGGGCCTGGACCAGGGCGTTTTCAAAGGTCACGCCGGAGGCGGCCAAACGCGCCAGGTGCGGCGTTTCAACTTCCCGTGACCCGTATGGTTCGAGAACATCATCTCGCAGGGCGTCGACCACGAAGACAACCACGTTGGGCAGGTCGCGGTTTGTTTCGGCCAAGCGGCCCCGTTGTTCATCCCCGCTGGCGGAGAAGAGGATGAACAGGCCTCCGCAGAGCCAGCCCAGGCCCAACAGCAGGGAACCGGCGTGGCCGACCCGTGCCCGCAAACGCAACAGCAAGGGCCCGGCGAACCAGGCGCAGAGCAGGGCAAAAAGGGCCATGGCTCCCGCCGCCAGGAGGCGCCGGGGATCGGTGGCCTTCACGCCGTAGTAGACCAGGGGCCGCGTCCACCAGAAGATCTCAAGGAAGAGGCCTAGGCCGNGGACGGCCGTCAAGGTGAGTCGTGCGCGGCGCGCCGCGCCCATTCCCCGGCGCAAGGCGGGNANCGCCGCGAGGGNCAGGTCGAGAACCAGCGTCAGGCTGGCCGCCAAGAGGGCGTAGAGCGTCGCCGCACCGGCCAGACAAGCGGCCAGGCCCAGGGCGCCCTGCCAGGCCCCGTTGCGCGCCGCCAAGGAGCCATCGATGAGGCCGAGGAGGCTGCCGGCCAGGGCGCCCGTGGCGATGATGGCCAGGAGCCCGTGGGGAACGGCCGCGCCCTCGCCCGCCGCCGCCCGTCCAGTTGGATGTGCGGCGGCCTGCCGGTCGGAAGCGGCGGAAGCGGCGGAAGCGACGGCGGCCTTGTGCTCTTTGGTCCTGTTCATGGCGGCTTGGGTCGGGGTGATTCTCGGTGGCGAGCGCGCCTCAGACCAGTCGGTAGCTGATGGTATTGCCGCTGCGCGTCACGTCCACGGCGCCGGGCGGCAAGGTGTAGTCAAGGGCAGCGGCCCCACCCGTTTCAAGCAACCGTTCTGTCACGCACAGGGCCCCCTCGTCCACGGCGTAGTCGCGTTCGAGCCGACTGTTTTCCAGGCCCTGGCCCCCGGGTCGTCCCAAGCTGGTCTCCAGCGCCAGAGCCAGGGGTGCGCTTTGCGAGATCCGCGCCGCCGTGGCATACGCGCTGGACACGCGCGGGCTGCCGAAGGCCAGAGCGCCCTGGCGAGCGGCATGACAGGGTGCCGCCAGGGCCGCGCCCCAGCGAGCGCAACGCAGGTGGTTGCGCGCCAGCCAACGGGAAAAGCGCAGGGGCTCGGCTCCGTGCAGCTTGGCCCGCTGCCAGGAGAAGTGACCGGCCCGCCCGCTCCACTGGCCCGTGCCCCGCGGCAGTAGCTCGCGGCCATCGACTCGGGCGCGGACGGAGATCAGGCCAGAGCCCAGGGGACTGCCGTGCAAGGCGCTCCAGGCCGGACGCGCGCCGCGCACCCAGGCCACTAGCTGCTCGTTTTCCAAACGCGCCAACTGCGTGTCGCGGAACAGTTGCAGGGAGGGCGGCGCCGGAGCGGGTTCCGCCAGTTCCAGGGCCCGGCTCAGATCTGCGCCGGCGCGGGCGATCCAGGCTCCGTGGCTGGCCCAGAAGAAGGGGCACTGGTAGCTGCGGCCGTGTCCGCTGCCGGGGGCGTGGCTGGCGGGAGCGCCGTCTCGATCCAGTAGCTCGACCCAGGCGCGGAAGGCGCGAGCGGCGGCCAGGCCGAAGTCGCGGCGCCCGAAATGGCGCCAGCCCCGGGCGAAGGCGTAGACATCGAAGGGGTGCGAGGCCACCTCGCTGTCCGCCCCCCAATACCAGGGCTTGGCCTCCACCAAACCGCACTTCCTCCCGTCCGGCCCTTGCAGGCCGAGGAGGAATTCCAGGCCACCGACCAAGGGCCCGGGACGCTTATCCGCTGTCGCTGCCCCAGCACTCTGGGCTGCACCGCCCAAGCGCGCCTCGCCCGGGCCTTCACTGGCGGGGTCAAGGCCCAAGCACTCGAGGGCATGGAACTGAAAAGCGCTCACGCGAGATTGGTAGAAGGCCGAGACATCGGCGGCGCCCGGATGGCTCGGGCCGCTGCCTGTTCCTTCCGGATCCAGTGGCTCGGGATGATAGGGATAGCTGCCGTCTGCGCGCTGCTGGCCGGCGAGCAAGGCGATGGCGCCCCGGGATGCCAACTCCAACACCTCGTGCCCGCACAGCGTCCAGGCCTGGGCCAAGCCGGTCAAACCCCAGGCCCGTTGGGCGGGGATGGCTTTTTCCAGCGCCGCATAGCGCAGGTAGGTCTGGGCGTGCAACACGCTGGCGCGCGTCAAGCTGGCGCGCTCCTGCGAACTCAGGCGATCACCGAAGGTGTGCAGCACTTCGCCCAGGGCATCGCTGCAGCACCCGCCGTCGATCACATTGTTGGAGGCGTTGAAGGGATCGTGTCGCCCGGGGCGGAAGGTCCAGGCGGTGCTGCCTTCCTCGCGCACGAGGCACTGCGCCACGCGCAGGGCGATGGAACGGGCGGCCTGATAATAGGTCTCGCCCTCGCCGCCAGCGAGCCGGGCCAGGGCGCAGGCCATGATGGCCACATTGGCGTTCTTGCCCGTGTGCTCCACGCGGTGCTCGGGACAGGTGAGGCGGCCATCGCGCTCCTGGGCGAGCAGGTAGGCGAAGACGCGTTCGAGGGGCGCGGTGACTTGTTCGAGGGCGCTCAAGGTCAGCTGCGCAAAAAGGTGTAGAGGTCTCCGAGCAGTGGTTCTATTGGCTCGTGGGGGTCATGGTGTTCGTGGCCGGGGACTGTTTTCTCGGAGGCGCTGTGCGCTGCGCCGCCGGGCGTGTCCGCCGGTGGCGCGGCCACGGCAAAGGCCGGCGGAATCTGCTCGGCACAGCGCCCGCTGGGGCTACGCCCGCTAGGGCTACGCCCGCCCGGGTTACCCCAGCCAGGTTTGCCCGGGGCAGTGGGCAGTTTCCGCAACAGCCTCGCGCCCAGGCGCCGCGCGATTTCATCCAGGGCAGCCCAAGCGGTGCAGGCCTTGACAAAAACGCCTGCCGCGCTTCCGAAGTGTTTGCGGTAATAGGTCAGGCGATCGCCATGCCAACGGGCGACGAAGTCCCGGCGTTGGGAAGTGCTCGCGCCGCGTTCGTGAATGACTTGCGCCTCCGCCAAGTAGTGCAACCGCCAACCGTTTTGGTGCAATCGACGGCTGAGATCAACATCGCTGAAGAACAGTTCCATGGAGGCATCCAAGAGCTCCTCCCCGTCCACGGCCGCGCGCCGCAGGAGCAAGGCCGAGGCCGGTGGTTGCTCCACATCGCGCGCATCATTGTGGTCCCAGTCCGCCAGGAAGTAGCGCCGCAACTCCCGGCCTCGGGGTCGCCAGCGTTCCCAGGGCGTGGCGAAACAGAAGGCCGTCTTGAGCCTCGGGAAAGCCATCACGCCGAGTTGGGTTGAGCCATCCGGATTCAAATGGCGCGGCGCGGCGGCGGCGCAGTCGCCGTTCTCTTCCAAGTACGCCAGCAGTTGCTCGGCGCAGCCGTCTAGGAGCTGGGCATCCGCATTCAAGAGCAACACGAAAGAGCCCGTGGCCGAACGCCAGCCCCTGTTCACCGCCGCGCTGAAGCCTGCGCATTGATCCTGTTCCAGCACCGTCGCCCAGGGCGCGGCACAGCGCGCGGCGGCGGCGCTGCCATCCGCGCTGGCATCATCCACCACGATCACCTCTGCCCCGGCCAGGGCCAGGGGCTCGCAACTCACCAAGCAAGCGCGCAACAGCTCGCGCGTGTTCCAAGAGGGCACGATGATTGTCAGTTCCTTCATCGTCCAGCGCCCCCTGTTCCGTTCTGGTGATCCGGCTGCATCTCCGCCACCAGGCGATCGAGCAGAGCCTCGACCCCGTGTTCCCCGGCGACGATGTCCCGGAGGCGCCGTCCCAACTCAGCGCGTTGCTCGCTGCTGAAGGATGCCAACCTCTCCAAGTTGGCGGCCAGGGCCGCCGCATCACCGGCGGGGAACTGTAACAGTTCAGCCATCTCCCCCAAGCTCGCGAGCAACGGTGGAAAGGACTCGTTGGAGGTAACCACCGGCCGGCCCGTGGCCATGGCCTCGAGCACCACCTTGTCCACGCTGCCCGTGCGGCTGGCACTCACCAGGGCGAAGCAGTCGCGGTAGCGCGGAGGAATTTCCGGGTAGGGCACATCCCCGTGCAGATGAACGCGCTGGCTGAGACCGGCCGCGGCAATGTGTTCGCGCACGCGGAGCGCGTACGCCCCGTCCCCCGCAGCCAGGCCGCCACCCACCAGGTCCAAGTGTCCGTCCGGCGGTCCGCCGCTGCCGGACCAAAGGGCCAAGGCATCGATCAGCGTCAAGGGATCCTTGGCCGGTGTCATGCGCCCCACGGCGAGCAGGTGCGGCGCCCTGTTTTCCGCCGCCTGGCCGTCATCAGGAACAAGAGGAAAATGGTCCAAGTCAATGCCGTGCCCCGTGACGACTTTGTTGGGCGGCTCCAGGCGCAGGGAGTGTTCGCTGGCGGTGAAGACCTTGTCCACCTGGACCACGGCTCGGCGCAGGCGACGGTCGACGCCGGCGTGTGTGTACCAGAGAAACAGACCTGCTCCAGCGCGCCGCGCCGGGCCCGCCGCCACGAGCGCATAGCGCGGCACCATGTGGGCCAAGACCGTATCGAAGCCGGCGTCGAAGGCCTCGTCCAGCAAGCGCCGGTAGCGCAACCAACGCCCCAAACGGCCCCTGCGGCCGACCTCGCGCCAATCCACGTTCTGCGGCAGATCCACCTCGCCAACTTCCAAGGCGATCACGCGCACGGCCTCCACGCGCTCGGCAAAACCCGCCACCCAGCGCGTCACAAACCCGAGGATGGCGTCCCGCTCATCCAGCACCTGTGTCAGGAAGAGCAGCTTCAACGACCGGTTGCCTCCGGGGTCTTTCTGTCGCCGGAGAGACCGCCCCTGCCGGCAGCGTGTCCGCCGCGTCGGTCCCAACCAATCAGGTCCTTGAGCCCCTGGGCGTAAAACTCGATGGTGCGCCCGTACTCGAAGTCCGCCACGGCTCGGGCCGCTTCCTGGCCCATGGCGGCGCGTCCCGCTTCATCGCGCAGGACGCGCTCGATGGCGTCCGCCAAACTGCGGGGTTCGAAGCCCGCCAGGGCCCCGTTCTGGCCGTCGCGGATCAACTCGCCCATGACACCCACGGGAGTCGAAATGACCGGCGTGCCGCAGGCCATGGCCTCCACCGTGACGCGCGGGCCGCCCTCGCAGGTCGAAGCGCACACCAGGGCCCGGCTGCGACGGTAGGTGTCGGCCAGCTCCTCCTGGGAGCGCACCCAAGCGGTGGTGGTGACCTGGTCCTGCACACCGCGCCGGGCGACCTGTTCCGCCAAAGCGCCGGCCATGGGTCCCTTGCCGATAAATCGCATGCTGAGCACCAGGCCGCGGCGCTTGAGCTCGGCCAGGGCATCGACGATTGTCAACAGGCCCTTGTTGTTCACCAAGCGCCCGACGAAGAGCAGGTCTTGATCCGGCTCCGGGCGCGGCTGCTCCGGATGGAACAACTTTTGATCGATGTAGAGTGAGGGCAAGACGAGGATCTTGTTCTCGCGCACTTTCCAGCGCCGCAGCAATACCGGCATCTCCACCGAGTTGACCACGCGAAAGGCCAGCACCTTGTCCCGGGCCCAAGACACATACAAACGCGCCACGGCAAAGTCTAAACGCTCGCGTTTGTTGGCCGGCACGGGATAGCCGGGCACATGGTGCAGTTCCGAGATATAGGGCACGCCGCAGGATCGACTGATCATTGCGCTGCCGAGGCCCGTGTAGAACCAGCCGAAGTCGTGGCTGACGATCAGGTGGTGGCGCTGTTCACGCAGGAGGTCACGGCCACGGTTGAAGATGAAGTTCACCATGCCCAAGCGGCCACAGGGCGCTGGATGAAAATGAACCTTGTCCCAGATGCGCCTGGTGGTCACGGCTTGCACTCCTGCGGCGGGCCGCGGGCAGAGCACATCGATGCGTTCAAAGTGTCGCGAGAACTCGCGCAACATGGCGTGGAATGGGCCGCGCTCCCCCACCACCACTTGGCGGTCTCCGCTGATCATCAAGAGGCGCATGATTCCTCTTCCAGGACAGCGTCGTAGACGGCGGTCAAGCGCTGGGCCAGGGCCTCTGCTCCGTGGCGGCGGGTCACGCGCACCCGAGCCCGGCGGCCGCAGGTCAGTCGTTCCTCCGGAGCCCGTGCCAGGCGCAGCAGGCCATCACCGAGCTCCGCCACGGTCTCGGCCAGAAAGCCCGTGCGCTCGTGGGCCACGACTTCCGCCACGCCGCCCACGGCCAGGGAAACCGCGGGCAGGCCCGCGGCGGCACCTTCGATCAGGCAGACGGGTAGCCCCTCGCTGCGCGAGCTCAAAAGGACCAGATCCAGGGCGCCGAACACACTCCTTCTATCGGCCTGACTCCCTATAAGGTGGACCCGGGCCCCCAGGGAGTCCGGCAGAGCCCGCCGGGCTCGCTCCAGGGCCGCGCCCTCTGGGCCGTCACCCACAAAGGCCAGGTGCAGGTCACTCGCCAGCTCAGCCGCCCGGGAAAAGGCCGCCAGGGCCAGCAGGGGCTGTTTCACCGGGGCCAGACGCCCCACCAAGCCCGCCAGGACGGCGTTTTCCGGCAGGCCCAGCCGTTCCCGCAGCCCGCCGCCGGCGACCCGCGGGCGGGGGAGTTCCAGCAGCTCTGCCAGGTCAACGCCCGGCGGCACCACCACCAGGCGTTTTTCGTCGCTGACCCGAAGGCGCAGGAGATCCTCGGCCGTGGCGTGGGAAACCGCCAGGATGCGCGCGGTGCCGCGGGCCAGACGGCGCTCGACGGCGATCAGGCCGCGCGAGACAAGCGGCGAGAAGTAGCCCTCCAGGACATGGCCGTGGAAAGTGTGGACGCGCCGGGCGCTGGGCACGGCCCGGGCCGCCAGACGGCCGAGCAGGCCGGCCTTCGAGGCGTGGGTGTGGACGATGTGAGGGGCGAAGGCGCGCAGTTCCCGGCGCAGCCCCGCCAGGGCCCGGAGATCGTCCCAGGGCGCCGGGGCGCGGCCCAGGCCCGCCACGCGACGCACATCCACGCCCCGTGCCCGGAGTTCATCCGCCAGGTCGCCCTCGCCGGGTTCCGCCGCTCCGGTGAAGACACGCAGCTCGTGGCCGCTGGCCATCAGCAGGGGATCCGAGGCCAGCACCTGGCGCGCGGGACCGCCGAGGTTGAGCCGCGTCAGGACGCGCGCGAGGCGCATGGGGCGGCTTCGACCTGGGCCCGCAGGGCGCCGTGGCGCGCCAGCATATCGGCGACAATGGACTCGAGCTCATCGTCGGGGGCGGGCACCCCGAGGGAAATCAAGCGGCTGAGATCCGGCTCCCGGTGGCGCACGGAAGTGAAACTCGGTCCCCATTGGTTGCGGGGGTCACTGTCTTCGATGGCCGGCGGCGATCCGGCGCTCCGTCCGGCGAGCTCCGCCACCGTGGCGGCCAAATGGGCGATGGTGCAGCGCGCGCCGCGGTTGCCACTGCCGATGTTCAAGGGACCGCCGGGCAGGGCCGGGTGGGCGATGAGCGCCGCCAAGGTGCGGGCTACGGAATCCACGTGGGCGAAGGTCCTCAGATCCTCGCCGCCGCCGTGGACCAGTAATGATTTGCCGGCCAGGGCGCGCTCCACGAAGTTGGGTAAGACCATGCCCCAACGGGAGTCCTGGCCCGGCCCCACCACATTGAAGAAGCGCAGGTGCACCGGTGCCCGCTCCGCTGGCCACAGCTCCCGCTCGGCGTCGAGCATCTGCTCCCCCGCCAACTTGGCGGCGGCGTAGGCCCAGCGTCCGGCGGCCTCCCGGCGCAGGGGAGCATCCTCCGCCACGGGCAAGCCCTCGTCCCGGTAGACCTCGCTGGAACTGGCGGCCAGAACCCGCGGCCGCCGCTCCACCGGCAACTTGGCGAGCACCGCCAGCAGATTCTCCTGGGCCGCCCGCCCGTCCTCCAGACAACCATCCGGGTCACCGAGCACCAGCCCCACGCCCACGCGCCCGGCCAGATGGACCCAGGTGTCCACGGGCCGCTCGCGGCGCAGAAGATCCCGCAGAACCCGGCGGTCAGCCACATCCCCCACCACCAACTCCACATCCAGCTCCGCCAGCCGGGCTGTGCTGCCCGCGGAGAGATCATCCAGGGCCAGGACCTCCCGCCCTCCCTTGACCAGTTCCCGGGCCAGGGCCGACCCGATGAAGCCCGCGCCGCCGGTGATGACCACGGAGCCGCCGCCGGCGTTGTTATGTTGCGTATTCATGGTTCCTGGGACGCGCCGGGGCGAGATTTCCTCCCGCCGAGCATAGCCCGCTGCCCTACGGTGCCCCGGAACGGGCGGCGAGGCAAGGTACACCCGGCGGCAAAGGCAAAACGGCCCCCCGCACGGGATGCGGGGGGCCGTTGTTCAAGGGTTCCCGGTGGAGCACCGAGCCCGGCCATGGGGAAGCGCTGGCAGCTAGGCCTTGACCTCGAAGTCGGCGTCCACGGGCTCGTCGTTGCTATCGCTGCAGGTTCCGCCGTCGGCGCACCCAGCCCCGGGTCCTTCTTGACCGGCTTGACCGGCCTGGGCGGCCTGGGCCTCCTGCTGGGCCTCTGCGTAGATGACTTCCCCGAGCTTCTGGGCCTTGGTTTGGAAGGTCTGGAGGGCGGCTTCTAGGGCGGCCTTGTCACTGCCTTCCGCGGCGCTCTTCAGCTCTTCCTTGGCGGCTTCGATGGCCTGGATGTCTTCCTCCGAGAGCTTGTCCTTGTGCTCTTCGAGCTGCTTCTCGGTTTCGTGCACCATCTGGTCAACCTGGTTCTTGAGGTCCACCAGTTCCCGGCGCGCCTTGTCTTCCTCGGCGTGGGCCTCGGCCTCGTCGCGCATCTTCTGGACCTCTTCATCGGACAGACCCGAGGAGGACTCGATGCGAATGGACTGTTCCTTGCCGGTGCCCTTGTCCATGGCCTTCACATTCAAAATGCCGTTGGCATCAATATCAAAGTGCACTTCGATCTGGGGCATGCCGCGGGGTGCCGGAGCGATGCCGTCGAGGGCAAAGCGTCCCAGCGTGCGGTTGTCCCGGGCGAACTCGCGCTCACCCTGCAGCACGTGGATTTCCACCTGCGGTTGGTTGTCGCTGGCGGTGGAAAAGACCTGGTTCTTGCTGGTGGGGATGGTGGTGTTCTTCTCGATCAGCTTGGTGCACACATTGCCCAGGGTTTCGATGCCCAGGGAGAGGGGCGTCACATCGAGCAGGACCACGTCGGCCACTTCGCCGCCCAGGATGCCGCCCTGGATGGCGGCGCCGAGGGCCACGACTTCGTCCGGGTTGACGCCCTTGTTGGGCTCGCCGCCGAAGATGGACTTGACCATTTCCTGCACTGCCGGAACGCGGGTTGAGCCGCCGACCAGGATGACATCATCCACATCGCCGGGGGACAGCTTGGCGTCGGACAGGGCCTGACGGCAGGGTCCGGCGGTGCGCTCGATCAAACCGTCGACGAGTTGCTCGAACTTGGCGCGCGTCAGGGTCACCGCCAGGTGCTTGGGCCCGGAGGCGTCGGCGGTGATGAACGGCAGGTTGACCTCGGTCTGGGTCGTACTGGAGAGCTCGCACTTGGCCTTCTCACAGGCTTCCTTGAGGCGCTGCAGGGCCATGGGATCCGTGCGCACATCAATACCGGCCTCGGTCTGGAAGGTCTCCGCCACGAACTTGATCAGAGCTTCGTCCAAATCATCGCCACCGAGGTGCGTGTCGCCGTTGGTGGCCAGCACTTCAAAAACGCCGTCGCCGATTTCCAGGATGGAGACATCGAAGGTGCCGCCGCCGAAGTCGTAGATAGCGATCTTGCCCGACTTTTCCTTGTCGAGACCGAAGGCCAGGGTGGCGGCCGTGGGCTCGTTGATGATGCGTTCCACCTCGAGCCCGGCAATCGTGCCGGCATCCTTGGTGGCCTGGCGCTGGGCGTCGTTGAAATAGGCCGGAACCGTAATGACCGCCTTTTCCACCTTCTCACCCAGGTAGGCCTCGGCGGCCTCCTTGAGGTTGGCGAGCACCATGGCGCTGATCTCCGGCGGAGTGAACTGCTTGCCGTCCACATCGACCTTGACCAGTTCTTCCGGGCCACCAACGAGGCTGTAGGGCACACCCTTTTCCTCTTCGTCCACCTCGTGGTGACGCCGTCCCATGAAACGCTTGATGGAAGCCACCGTGCGCGTCGGGTTGGTCACCGCCTGGCGCTTGGCCGGGGCCCCCACCAAGCGCTCGCCGTCGACCTGAAAGGCCACCACGGAGGGGCTGGTGCGAGAGCCCTCTAGGTTGGGGATGACGACGGGCTCGCCGCCTTCCATGACGGCCACCACGGAGTTCGTGGTGCCGAGGTCGATGCCGATGATTTTGCTTGTGGCCATGGTCTTGATGCTCCTGTGCAGGGCCCGATTGGTATGGGCCCGGTTGTGCGGTCCTAGTCGGCGGGCCTAGAACAAACCGCGTGCCATGTGTCCCCGATAGCCTATCTCGCGTGTTTGCAAGCACTTACGCTCTTAGCCCAGGCGTCCTCGCTGCCACATTGGCAGATGGCAAGACATGCCTAATCACCTCACCTGCCGCTATGGCAGCGCACGCGGCAAGCCCTGGACCAGGCCAGGGTTCGGTCACAGCCCGTATTCCTTGATCTTGCGGTAAAGCGTGCGCTCGCCGATGCCCAGGAGCTTGGCGGTCTTCTCCCGATTGCCTTCCATCAGAGAGAGGTTGGCGGCGATCAGGTCCCGTTCCACCTCCGCCAGGGAACGCCCCGCCAGGGTGGCCTGGCCCGGGCCGGGGGATGCCGGAGCACCGCTGGCCTCGCGGATGGCGGCGGGCACATCCTCTTCCGTCAACACTTCGCCGGCGGCCAGCAGCACCATGTTTTCCACGGCGTTGCGCAGCTCGCGCACGTTGCCCGGCCAGTCGTAGCGCACCAAACGCGTGCGGGCTTCGGGCGTGATGCCGCGCACCGGCCGTCCGTGTTGCTCGGCCATCTCGCGCAGAAAGTGCTCCAGCAAGAGGGGCACATCACCGGCGCGTTCGCGCAGGGGCGGCAGGGCCAGGGTCACAACCTGCAGCCGAAAGAGCAGGTCCTCGCGGAAAGTGCCCGCGGTCACCATGGCCGAGAGGTCCCGGTGCGTGGCGGCCACCAGTCGAATGTCCACGCTGCGCGTCTTGTTACCGCCCACCGGTGTCACCTCGCGCGTCTCCAGGACGCGCAGCAGTTTGGCCTGCGTACTGAGGGGCATGTCGCCCACCTCGTCCAAGAAGAGCGTGCCCCCATCCGCATAGGCCAAGCGCCCTTCCTTGGCGCTGGCGGCGCCGGTGAAAGCGCCCTTTACATGGCCGAACAACTCGGACTCAATCAGGCCCTCGCTCATGGCAGCGCAGTTCACCGCCACGAAATGACGCGCCACCCGGGGACTGTTTTGGTGCAGGGCGCGGGCCACCAGTTCCTTGCCCGTACCGCTCTCTCCCAGGACCAGCACCGTGGCCTGCGTACTCGCCACGCGCCCGAGTACATCGAAGACGCTCTGCATGGCCGGGGAATGCCCCAGGATGCCCTCGAAGCCGAAGCGCTTGTCGATTTGACGCCTGAGCTCCATGTTGTCCTGGCGCAGGCGCACGGTCTCCACCGCGCGCAACAAACGCGTGCGCAGCTCGCCGAGGTCCACGGGTTTCGTCAAGTAATCGCTGGCACCGCGGCGCAGGGCAGCGACAGCGGAATCCATCGAGGCATGGCCGGTGATCAGGAGCACCACCGCGTCCGGTTGCAAGCGGCGCGCCTCCGCCAGCACTTCGAGGCCCTCCACGCCCGAGGCATCCTGCATGACGAGATCGGTCAAGACCGCGTCGAAGGTTTGCTCAGCCAAAAGCGCCACAGCCGCGGGCCCCGAGTGCGCCACGCTGCAGCGGTGCTCGTCCATCTCCAGCCCATCCGCGAGGGCCTCGGCGTGGTCACGGTCATCATCGACCACCAGGATGCGTAATCCCTGTTGTTCCCTGTCAGTCATGGTCAGTCACTCTGCCCGGGGGGGCTGCCGGTGCGCGCGAGGCCTCATTGTTTTTCGTCTCCAGAATCGCCAGCTGGTGAATCAGTGGCCGGTGAATCAGATATCTGCTGGCCGCCGGCCCCGGGTTCCAACTCCTGGGCCTGCACGGGAATCGTACGGGCCTTGCCCGGCAGTTCCACCAACAAGGGCAAGCGCAGGGTGAAGCTCGTGCCGCGCCCCACCTCGCTCACCACCGAAATACTGCCGCCGTGTTCCTCGATGACGCGGGCCACCGTGGGCAGGCCCAGGCCAGAACCGCCGCGCTTGGTGGAGTAGTAGACGCGGAAGCAACGCTCCAGCTCCTCCGGTCCCATACCGACGCCGGTATCGGTGACCGAAACCTCGGCGAAGATGCCGCTGCGATTGAGGCGCACCATGAGCTCGCCGCCCTTGGGCTCGGACTCACAAGGGACCGCCCCATCATCCCCATGCCCCACCATGGCTTGGCGCGCGTTGACGAACAGGTTGAGCAGCGCCTGGCGCATGGCTTCCCGATCCAACATGGCCAGGGGCAGGGCACTGGGCAGGTCCGCGTGGTGGCGGATGCGCAGGGCGTTGTCCTCGGGCTCGACAAACTCCAGGGTTTCGCGCACCAGTTGCACCAGATCCTCCGGCGAACGGTTGAGTTCACCGCCGCGGGCGTAGCGCATGAAGTCGTCGAGGATCGTCGAGAGCCGCTTCACCTCGCGCTGCAGGGCCGTCAGGCGTTTGAGACTGCGGCGCTCGCGGCCCGTGGGCTGGGGGGCTTCCTCGCCATCGGCGGCGCTGAGCCCGCGGTTCCACTCCTCCTCCAGCAAGGTCAGCTGGATCGACATGGTGGAGAGCGGGTTTTTGATCTCATGGGCCAGGCCCGCCGCCAGGCGACTCAGATCCCTGGGTTGGTCCGCAGGGGGCCCTTCATCACCGCCCTCCGCGCGCCTGCCGCCCGCAGCCCCCCGGGCCCTGGCACTGCCCTGCGGCCCTGCGCCGAGGTCCCCGCCCGCAGCCTGATTTGCCTGTTGTTCGTCCATGGATTGATCGCCACGCCCTCGTCGCGCGGGAGGCGTCCCGATACTCTAGCAGGCATGAGCGGCCCGGCCCCCATCCAGACCGCGGGAGACCGCAAACCGCGCCGGGCCCTCCGGCGGCGAGTGGCGGAGCTTTTGGGCGCTGGCCGCCTGGTGGCCCTGCCCACGGAGACCGTCTACGGCGTCGCCGCCCGGGCCGATCATCCGGCGGCCCTGGCGGCCCTGCGGCAGCTCAAGGCCGGGACGGCGGGAGCAGGCCAGGCCGCGGCGCGGGCCGAGCGCCCCTTCACCTGGCATGTGGCCTCCGCCACGGCCCTGGAGTCCTTCGAGCACCAGCTGCCCCTGGCGCGCCGGCTGGCGGAACGCTTCTGGCCCGGCCCCTTGACCATGGTCTTGGAAGGCGTCCCCCCGGGCCTGGAGGCCGTGGCCCAAGCTGGCTGGACCGGCCTGCGCCAAGTGGCCCAGGCCACCACCCTCGGTCTGCTGGCGGATTTGGACTTCCCGGTCGTGGCCACCAGCGCCAACCTGGCCGGAGAAGAACCCCTGACCGACGCCGGGGCGGTGGCCGAGGCCTTCGGCTCCGGCCTGGACCTGGTGGTAGATGGCGGCCCATGCCGCCTGGCCCAGGCCTCCACGGTGCTGGCCCTGGGGCCCGGGCGCTTTGAGGTTCTGCGCCAGGGCATTCTGGAGGGCGCTTCCCTGCGTTCCGCGGCGGGCCTGAGCCTGACCTTCGTCTGCACGGGCAACACCTGCCGCAGCCCCATGGCCGAGTCCCTGGCCCGCTTGCGCCTGGCGGAACGCCTCGGTCTCAGAGTCGCCGGCAAGACTGGCGCGGAACTGGACACGGAACTGGCCAACTTCGGCTTCTCCCTCTCCTCCGCCGGCGTCTTCGCCTCCTCCGGCGCGCCCCCCGCATCCCAGGGCCTGGAAGTCCTGGCGGAGTTCGGCGCCCCGCCGCCCCCGGGCGGCTCCACTCCGGCCCGGGCCGAGGACTTGGCCCAACGAGACCATGTCTTCTGCCTGACCCGCTCGCACCTGGAGTCCCTGCGTCTTCTGCTGCCGCCCCGGGCGGGAGAACACATTCAACTCCTCGATCCAGAGGGCGCGGACATCGCCGATCCCGTGGGAGGATCCGTGGCGGTCTACCGCGCCTGCGCCAGCCGCATCGACGAATGCTTGGCCGCGCGCCTCGACGACTGGGCCTAGGGGCCCGTAGACGAACTCCCTGCTACGGCTTTGCCGTCGCCGCCGTTGACGCAGTCGCCGCCGTTGACGCAGTCGCCGCCATTGCCGCAGTCGCCGCCGTTGCCGCCATTGCCGCCGTCGCCACAGTCGCCGCCGTTGACGCCGTTGACGCCGACCGCGGCGTCAGGCTCATCGCCGATGGCTTCGCCTCGCGACGTGACTTTTTCAGCGGACTCCTAAACGGCGATGCGGCCGCGGGTCACTTACAGCAGCCCGGCGAACCCTTTATCTTGCCGCAGTCACAGCGCTCGGCGTTGGCATCGCAGCAGGTGTCGGTGCCCTTGACCTCGCCGCAGTCGCCGCACAGGGTTTGGGCCGCTTCGGCTCCGGCATTGTTCGGGCAGGTGAAGACACAGCAGCCCGGGAGAATGACCAGGGCGGGCAGGGCGCAGAGAGTGAGAATCAGTTTGTTCAACGACATGGTATTGCTTGCTTTCGTGGCTAGTTGGGAATCTCCCCGCCGACTCCGGCGGCGACGAACAATAAGCTATCCCGTCCCGGCCGGCCCAGGCCAATCCCGCCGCACATCTCCCGCCCTCCCGGGGCCCGGCAAAAAACCCCACAACGAGGCGCGGAACACCAAAACCAGGGCCACGGTGTTTACCCCCAATTGCGTCAGGGCCGGGACGCTTTCGGCCCTCATTTGGCGGCCTCTGGGGCATCCCTTGGAATTCATTTCTCCCCATACCCGGCCCCCAGCGGTTATCCTGCGCCCATGCGCCTGACGGAACTCTTCGCCGCCCCCGACCTGATCGTGGACTTCGCCCCCGCCGACAAGTGGGAGGCAATCCGTATTCTGGTGGAGCACCTGACCGAGCGGGGCACGATTCCGCCGGACCAGGGCGAGACCGTGCTGGAGGCCATCCTGAGCCGCGAGCGCTCCATGTCCACGGGCATGGAAGAGGGCATCGCCATTCCCCACGCGGCGGTGGACGACATCGACGTGGTGGCCGCCGCCATGGGCATCGTGCGCAGCACTGAGGGCTTGGCCTTCGAGAGCATCGACGGCCGCCCGGCGCGTCTGGTTGTCCTGCTGGCCATCCCGCGCCGCCAGAAGCTGCTCCACATCCGCACCCTGGCGGATGTGGCGCGCCTCCTGGGCCGCGAGTCCGTGCGCACGGCGCTGACCGCCGCCGGCACCTCGGAAGAAGCCTGGCGCGCCCTGGCCGAGGGCGAAGCGGCCACGGCCTAAGCCTCCCCGCGCCTCCGCTGCCACACCGCTGGCCACCAATCCATGTGGGCAAGCCCTGGACCTCGCCAGCTCCGGCGGTGAGCAGCAGGCGCAGCTCGTTGGGCTCATAACCGGAGGTCGCAGGTTCGAATCCTGCCCCCCGCTACCATTTCCAAGGGAGAACTCGGCCCTTCCCAGCCGGGCCCTCTCTTTTCGTGGCCGGGAGGTTTGGCGGGGTCACTCGGGCGGCAATCGATTCCTCGCGCCGCCTCACTGGCAAAAGGTGATCTCCAGGGCGTCGGAGAAGTTGAAGGGCTCGGCCGTTCCGCTGGCCGCGTCCCGGTACCAAAACTGAAAGCGCCAGGTGGACCCCGCGGCAATGGCTCCGGCCGGTTGCGGCGGGGCGTTGCAGGTGATGGACGCCGGCCACGGCGCTGCCCACCAGGCGCCGGCTGCCGCCGAGCAGACCTTGCCAGCATGACCAGCAAAAGCGCAGGGGAGAACGCAGGATCGCGGGTAGGGCCCGCCGCCAGAGCCAGTCGATGTCCAGGTT
>NYXZ01000096.1 GCA_002686595.1 Planctomycetota bacterium
AACTCCAGCCGTTCGCGGGCAGTTAGCTTGCCCTTCTTGTGAACGCGCTCCACATACTTGTCGCCCCAGCCGGCGGCAATTTCTGCTCGGCGCGTCTCCAACAGGGCGTTGCGCTCGGCCATGGCCTCGTCCGCGGCCCGCGGCGAGCTGGTGGTGGTCGAGGCACCGAATGGAATCAAGGGGACGTGGGCCATGGGGTTGTTCCTAGGTTGTCCTGGTTGCGGGGCTTTGCCAGCCGGGAATGGAACTCGTGTTGTAGTTACCCGCTCGGAAGGCGGCGCTGTCGAGGACGGCCAGGTGCAAGGGGATGGTGGTGGAGACGCCTGTTATGGTCGCGCCGTTCAGAGTCGCGCGCATGGTTTCGATGGCTGCGTCACGGGTCAGCCCGTGGGTGATCACCTTGGCCATCAGTGAATCGTAGTGGGGAGTCACCTCTTCGCCCTCGGCCAAGTGTGTTTCGATGCGCACCTGACCCGGTCCGCAGTCGGTGGGGATTGAGAAAGCGGTCAAGTGCCCGGGAGTAGGACGAAAGCCCTGGTCCGGGTCCTCGGCGTTGATGCGGCACTCGATGGTGTGGCCGGTGAGCGCCAAATCATCCTGGCGCAGGGAAAGAGCTTCGTTGGCGGCGATGCGCAACTGTTCCGCGACGATGTCCACGCCGCAACGCATCTCCGAAACGGGGTGTTCCACCTGGAGGCGGGCATTCATCTCCATGAAGTACAGCCGCCCGTTGGTGTCGCGCAGGAATTCAATGGTGCCGGCGCCGATGTAACCAATGGTCCTGGCCGCTTGGGCCGCCCGCCGGCCAAGTTCGCTGCGATCAGTTTCGGAAAGCGCGGGGCTCGGTGATTCCTCCAGGAGCTTTTGGTGGCTGCGTTGGATCGAGCATTCCCGTTCACCAAGGTGCAGTGCGTTTCCATAGCGATCGGCTAGCAACTGCACTTCGATGTGGCGTCCGTCCTCGATGCACTTTTCCAGGTAGAGGCCGCCATCACCGAAGGCGGCGGCGGATTCGGCCGCGGCGGCGGCAAAGCCCGCCTCTAGTTCCCGTTCGTTGCCGCAGCGGCGCATGCCGCGGCCACCGCCGCCGGCGTCGGCCTTGAGCAGAACCGGATAACCCACATCCTGTGCCCAAGCGCTGGCGGCTTGGACTGTAGCGAGCCGACCCGGCGAGCCCGGGATTACCTCCAGGCCCGCTGCGGCCATGGCGGCCTTGGCGGGTGACTTCAGCCCCAGGCTCTGAATCAGGCCGGGTGATGGCCCGATGAATGTGACTCCGTGCTGGTTGCAGAGGGCGGCAAATGAGGGGCTCTCGGCGAGAAAGCCCCAGCCTGGATGGATGGCGGAGCAACCTGTTTGCAGGGCCGCCTGCACGATGGCCTCCCCGCGCAGGTAGCTCTTGGCCGGTGCGGCTTCCCCGATGCAGACGGTTTGGTCGAGCTGGCGGGCCCAGGCGCTGCCGCGATCGGCGGTGGAGACGACGCCCACCGGTGAGATGCCCATTTCGCGCGCCGTACGGGCGATGCGCAGGGCCACTTCTCCGCGATTGGCGATGAGGATTCTTCTGAACATGAATGTCGGCGGTGGTGGCACCGGCTGTCGGTGGAGTGTGCGCCGCGGCGGGCTTCCCGTCCATATGCTGGACACCCTTCGCCGCTCTGGCACCTTGCCAGGGGCTTTCGATTCGCTCGGAGATGGGGGCCGAGAGGATTCCGGCGAGGCTCCATCTATCGGCGCCTATCGCCCCTGGGATAAGAGTATGGTCTTGGCGTGATCGCCCTTTGCCTGTCCCTGATTGCCCATGTGCCGCCGCCGCCGGTCGTCGAGCGCCTCTTTTGCGATCCGTTGGAAGGCGTTCGCAACGGGGGATTGGCGGTGGGGGCTCAGGGGCCGGCTGCCCAGGAGGAGGCCGCCCAGTTCCCCGCTGAGCGTCAGCAGGCGCTGCTATTGGCCCTCGATTCTCTTGAAGGGGGCTCCGCCGAGAAACGCTTCCTGGCGGCCCGTCAGTTGGCGCGCCTGGTAGAGGCCGGGGACGGACAACTGCTGTTGGCGGCGGTTCGGCGCGGCGGTCCGGAGACACGCTTGCGCCTGGTGGACGCCCTGGCCGGTGAGGATCGCCACATCTTGATCGCGGCGGAGTTGCTCGAATCCGAGGAGGACCTGCCAGCGCCCCTGGGCCTGGACATCCTGACGGGGCTGATCCTGCGCTGGAACCCGGAATACGGCCGCGGGCCCCTATCCCGCGCCCAAATGGTCTCCCTCCTCGGCGCCCAGCGGGCCCGGGAGCTCCAGGTCACCCGTTTGCCATCCCTAGCCGCCAGCATCGCCGCCCTGGGGCGCTCCGCCACCCTGGGAGTGCCCCTGGTGCTGGACCCGGCCTTGGCCGATGGCGTGCGCCGGGGCGGTCGGGAACAGGCCCGAGGCGTCGTGCGCGGGACCTGGGATCAGGTCCTGGATCAGCTCACCCTGGCTGCCGGTGCCACCTGGGAGGGATTCGGCTTCATGCCCGGCGAGGGCCAGGGGCCGGCCGGGGCCGCGGGCGTCCCCATTGCGCGCCAGAGGCCCTTTGTCCGCGTCTGCATCTCCGGCGGCGAGGGCGGCCAGGCGGGCGTGGACCGCCTGCTGGAGTGGTGTTCCAAGTACGCTTTCGGGGAATCCGACCAGGTGCGTCGGGCCGCCGCCCGGGCCCTGGCGGCCAGTGGTTGGCCGGCGGCCTTGCACTGGCTTGAGGCCCGGGGGGATGGGGATTCGGCTGCTCGCTCGGGTCTGGTTCTGGCTGCCTCCCGGGGCCGCTTGACCCCCTGGTTCCGCGTGCCCCGGCGTCTGGCGGCGCTGCTGGCCGAGGCCGACGGTGACCTCGCCGCCCTCCCTGCCAACGGCGGAGCCGCCGAGGCTGTCCTGAGCCGAGTAGAGGAGTTGGCGGCGGCCCTGGCTCGTTTGCCCGCGCCCTATCCCCCGGAGCCTGACGAGCTGGCCGGACCCGCTCCCCTGTTGGAGCCCATCCTGGCGGACTGGGAGTCCCTCACGCCCCGCTCCCTGTGNCTGCGGNTGNCGATTCTGGAGGGCATNCGGCCNGCGATCCCNGGCCTGATCCAGCGNNTCCAGGCAGCTGGCCGCANCCCCTGGCCAGCCCCGGCTGCGCCTCCAGGCCCTGCGCACNNTGGCNGTACTCCCGGGCCCGGCGCCCAGGCCCTTTCCNCTGGGGCGGATCACTCCCCTGNTNGACCTGGCGGGGGCACAGGCCTGCGTGCCCGTGCTCGTAGNTTCCGGGGCAGTTTGGCAGGCGAGGGAGGGNGACATGGCCGATCCGGCCGCCCGGGCCTGCCTTCTGGCCTGGGCCCTGGGCCGGGGAGATTCGGCCGCCGCCCACGAGATCCTGGAAGAGGACCTGGCCGCGGGATTGGCGGCAGTGGGGACGGAGAGGCTGCCGGCGGCTTGGGAGCCCCTGTTTGATGTCCTTGAGCAGCGTTCCATCGCCCTGGAACGGGGAGCCGTGCGCAAAATGCTGAGCGCGGCCTTCGGCGAGGCCGGGCGCCAGCGCTGGCCCGTGGTGTTCGCCCGCTGCGCCCTGCGGGCCGGGTGTTCCAGCCGGGAAGAGGATCTGATGCTGCTGGAGAAGGGGCTGCCAGCTGGGGAAATGGGCCGTTTGATCTGTGGCCAGGCCCACGGAGAGGCCCGCGCCGTTGTTATTGCGGCCCTCAAAGCCTCTGCCGGAGCCGAGCGCGAGGCTTGGCTGGAGGCCGTGGCTGTGGGAGTCGAGGGCCTGCGGGCCAGGCTCCAGGATGCGGCGGTGCGACGCCTGCTGGGGGAGCTTCTCCTGGCTCTGGGAGAGGGGGATGGGGCTCTCCGGAGCCGCATTATCGACGGTGAGTGGCCTGCTCCCCCCGCCGGAGGAGTTGTGCGCGTGGACCTGATGTCCCGTTGGCTATGGTAGGCCACAGGAGCCCGTTCACCCGCCCGTCTCCCCCCTTCCCGCCTCCGAGCCACGGCGCGCCCCGTCCCGGCGGCCACCAGTTCTCCTAATTACTCACCATCCTAGGGCCTTTTCCTTGGGACAAACGGCCCTCGGGCCGATACACAAGGGTCTCGCCACACCTCGCCGCCCCCCATGTCTTCCGCCAAATCAAACCCACCGACACCCTCCGAGGCTGATCTGCGCCCCTCAGGTCTCAAGCCCGCCGAGCACGACGAGGCCACGGCCGTCTCCATCGAGCGCGAGGAGTTGGCCGTGGTCTCGGATCCGCGGGGCCCGATTGCTGAGCAGTTTCGTTCCCTGCGCAACTCCATCACGGCCCTCAACCGCGACGGAGGCTCCCACACGATCGTCATGACAAGCGCCGTGGCCGGAGAGGGCAAGACCGTCGCGACTCTGAACTTGGCCTTTGCCCTAGCGGAAATGCCGGGCACCCAAGTGCTGGTGATCGATGGTGATCTGCACGGACCGGCCGTGGAGTCCTATTTGGAACTGCCCCGCCGCCAGGGCCTGACAGAAATTCTATCCGGCGACCTGCCCATGGAACGGGGTGTGCGCCGCACGGCGGTGGAACGGGTCAGCGTGATGGGGCCGGGCACATTGCCCCTGAACCCTTCAGAGTTACTCGGCTCCGACCGCATGCGGGCCCTGCTAAACGAACTGAAGCAGCGCTTCACCTATGTCCTGATCGACACGCCAGCCGTTACGCAGGTGTCCGATGCCAGCTTGCTCGGTTCCAAGGTCGACGGCATCGTGCTTGTCGTGCGCCTCGGCAAGACGCCTCGCCACGAAGTTGAGCAGACATACAACAACCTCGAGGCATTGGGTGGCAATATCCTCGGGACCTGTTTGACCGGAGCCTGAGGGGCGACTCGCGAATCCATCGACAACTCATTTGAGTTGTTCGTGCCGAGGGACTGGTGGTCGCCGCAGAGCGGAGCTGCTAGCTCCAGGAGAAGAGAGCTGTGCGGATGCGGGTCGCTAGACCGCCGGCCTTATCCAAGGGCTCTTGGGGCTTCGCTGTCCTGGCTGGATTGATGTCAGAGACGACTGCTTCAGTGCCCGCCCGGGCCGCTCGAATCAGGCGCCCGAGGTTTTTCTTTTCCCAGGCAAGGGCCCGCTTGTAGTCCAACTGGCTCCGTTCCCGCGCCTTGAACGCGGGGCCGTGGTGGATGCGCTGGTCGGCGCTGGAATGACCTTGGTCCAGGGCCGCGTGAAGCAACTCGTGGTGCAGCACGAAGCTGACAAACCAGGCGGGGACATGGTCGCGATCGAGAACCGGATGGATGCGAACCAAGTGATCGGCGTGGCTGTAGGTGCCCAGGCGCAGGGTATGGCGCGCACGACTGCGGCCGCGTCGCCCCCAGGTTATCCGGGGTGGTGGCGCGGCTTGGAAGTCGGCGGCGAAGGTGGTGGCTAGCAGGGGGCGGGCTAGCTCGGCCAGGTCGTGGACGGTTCCCTTGGTGGACAGGCTTAGTTTGCGCGGGGTGGGCGGGGGCAACTCGGCCAGCGAGGAGTCGATGAAGGCATCGAGGCGTTTGCAGGCCGAGCGGGCTCGGCGGCCGGATCGCAGCCAGGCGGCCAGGTCTTCCAGGACCTCCGGAGAGGCCCCGGCGAAAAACGCATGCAGCCGTAGACGCCATGACCCATCATGGTTTCGTGTGGCGCGCACCGGAGCACTGCGCGCGCGGCTGTAGCTGAGCTCTACAGGTGCGCCGAGGGCACGGGAGATGAGCAGAGTGCTTTTCCGTGCGGCATTGGATTGCTCCAACGCTTCCTGGGGACCTCGGCCCGCGGCGGTCAGCGGCGGGCTCCGAGGGTCAGGTCGTAGACGTATTCTTCGTTTTCGACCACGCGCACTTTGCCTTCCGTGGATTTCACATCAGCCATCTGTTCAAAGATGTTGGCGTCCATGGAAGAGGTGCGTGAGACGGAGATGCGATAGGAGCCGGGGCGCACGTTGGCGACCTCATAGCGTCCATCCTTGCCGCTCTTGGCGGAGTAGGTCTGGGGGAAGGTGCCGGGCTCCGGTAGGGGCCTGAGTTGTACGCGGGCGCCCATCATGGCGTTGCCGGCCTGGTCGTAGACCGTGCCCACCACGCTTCCACCGCGCGAGAGCAGGAGGTCTCCCACATCAAGATCGCCACCCTCCGTTACATTCACATCGCGCAGGCTGAAGTTGGTGTAGCCGCGCAGCTGGATGTCCAACATGTATTGGGCAGGCGTCAGGCCGCTGATGACGAAGGTTCCGTCGCGCTTGGTGCGCACCTTGGCGGAGGTGGCGTTGGTCGGATAGGCATCGCCCAACATGCGCGTGAAGGCGTCGTCGGTCCAATCGCTGGCGTGGGTCTGAATCATGGCGCGGGCCACGGGTACCTTGTCCGCATTGATCACGCGGCCGCGGATGGTGCCGCCCTGGGTCATGCGGACGGTGATGCCGGGCAGCGTCTGGCCATCGATGACGGTGAATGATTCGGAGAAACTGGCGGCGAATCCGGGAGCCATGGCTTCCACCACAAAGGAGCCGGCCTTGGGGCAACCAATCGTGAACTGGCCTTTCTCATCTTCCACGCCCTTGGGTTCGGTGGTGGGGGAGGTGGCCTTGGCGTTGGGGATGACTTCGCGCAGGCGGCAGGTGAAGGCCGTCACGGCGCGTCCGGTCATACTGTCCACCACGCGTCCCTGGACCGTGGGCAGGGTGCTGACGCGGATCACAAGATCGAGTTTGCCGGTTTCCACGCGTTGCACGCGCTCGGGGCGATAGCCCGGGCCGTTGACCAGGATCGTGTAGCTGCCCGGCGGCAGGTCCTCCAACAGGAACTGGCCGTTTTCATCCGTTCGCACCTGCGTGCGGGTGGTCTTGTTGCTGCTGCGGTAGGTCAGGGCCATGACGGTGGCGCCCACCACATTTTCCTGGCTCGGACCCACTACCTGACCGGCGATCATCTCTGCCACCTGCAAGACCACATCCTTGGTCAGGTTGTCAGTTTCGTCGAAGTTGAGGCCGCTCAAGATCAGCGTGCCGTAACCCGAGGCGGTGACCTCCAGGTTGCGCATGCCGCGCTTGGGGACATTGCTGAAGACATACTGACCCGCTGAATCTGTTTCGACGGTCAGGCGATCAGGGCTCGGCTTGTCGGCGCTGAACATGATTGCCGAATCCAGGTTCATGATGGCCCCGGAGACCACATTGCCAGCCGTGTCCCGCACGGTGCCCGTGAGTCGGGCTCCCTCGTGCAGCACGATGGGCGGCTCTTCGTAGATGCCGGTGGTCCCCACGTTCACATCTGAAATCTCCGCCGGGCTGTAGTCCGCGTGGCGGGCGGTCAAGCTGTAGCCGTTGCGCGGTTCCACATCCTTGAACACATAGCGCCCGTTGGCGTCACTGGTTGTCTCCCACTGCTCGCCGGTTTGGCCATCGTCATCGGCGAAGAAGAAGCCCTGGAAGCTGAAGGTGGACAGGATCACCGTGGCGTCGGCGACCGGCTCGCGGTTCATGTTTTGGACCAGGCCCGTGAGCTGGTTCTCGAAGTCACTGGCCGTGGCGCGCTCCTCGTCCTGGAGCGGCGCGCTGGCTATATCGACCGTGCCGCGCTCGGAGTCCGGTGCATCGGTGAGGGTTGCCGAGCCGCCGTCGTTCTCTTGCACTTGGGTGGCGGCCTGCTCGACCTCTAGGCCCGAGGGATTGTCGTCGTCGGAGGAGCCGACCTGGAAAGCGAAGAAGAGCGTGGCTACGGCCACGACGACCATGATCAGGGCGAGGATGGGGCGCATCGGTTAGATTTCTCGATGGGGATGGATAGGGACGGGGGTGTGCGGTGGACGAGTCGAGGTCGGATTCCTTCCAAGTTATCGGCTCGTAATTATATGGAAAGGCGCCGGGAGTTGGATTCAGGCACCGGCCGCCTTGGAAGGAGCGCGGTCGCTGGAGCTGGGCAAGCGTTCCCGGGCCGAGGCCGGGGGCAGGGACTCCCAGGAGATCTGGAAGCCCAGGAACCAGGCAAAAACGACCAATTCCAGGTCAGCCCGGCGTTTGATCTCGATGGTTCCCGCGCGTCCCAGGAGGCCCAGGCGGATGCGGGCCATTTCCCCGGTGCGCGGGGCCACCAACAGCCAGCCGCGGCCCCAGCCGGGCAGGGGCAGGAGGCGCAGGGCCTTCTGCCCCGTGGACAGGGATACCTCGCGGCGGCGGACGCTCCAGCGCAGGCTGGACCCGAGCCATTCGCGGGCCTCGGTCCAGAGGGAGAACTGGCTGCGCAGGAGGCCTGGATCGCGGCGAATCGAGAGCTGCTCGCCCTTTTCCGGCTGGTATTCGCCGGCGACCACCATGCCCCACATGTTGCGGCGCACGCGCACGGTGCCCACGGGCCCGTCGTCGCCGGATATGCGGTGGGTCGTGTTCCACAGCCCGGAGACCCGGACTTGGAGGTTCTTGTCGGATTGACTCATGGGGAACCGCTGCGGGGGAGGTTACAGACGGGGGGGCTAGCGGGGGAGTGCCAGTCCCTGTTTCGACGCCTGGAGTTCGTTTCCTGAGGGCGCTGACCCACTTCATGGCCTGGAATCGATGTTTTTCGGTCCTGCGCCATCAGCCCACCCCTGCCCGGCTGCCGCTTGTCCAGCGGCTGGCCGGGGCCAAGCCTCGGGGGCCCGGGTGTATTGAGGCCCCTTCATCCCCCAGCCTCGGCCTAAAAAAGGGCCCGCAGGCCCTCCGGCAAGCATTCGCCGGTGCTGCCACAGGGGTCGCAGAAGTTGTTGTCGGCCGCGGGCAACTCGTCGCAACAGGAACAGTCCTTGAGTTTGGCAAGGGCTGTCTCCAGCCGCCCCTGTTGGGCCTTGAGGGCATCGAGGTGGGCCGCCAGCAGCAGTTGGTGCTCCTCCAGGGCGCGGCGGACGCGCTGGAGGAGGGCCGTTCGATCACCATCCTTGGGCTGGATGCCGACGATTTCGCGGATGCGTTCCAGGGGCAGGCCAAGCTCCTGGAGGTCGCGGATCATGGCCACCCGCTGGGCGCTGGCGCGGCGGTAGTAGCGGAAGCCGCCATCGCTGCGCAGGGTCGGCTTGAGCAGGCCCAGTTCCTCGTAGTAGCGCAGGGTGCGCAGATTGGTCCCGGCCAGGGTGGCGAACTCGCCGATCTTGATCAGATCCTGTTTGCTCATAGCGGGGCAGGTCCGGCTCCGCCGGAGACACAAATCTAACCCTAGCGTGAGAATACACAAGGGAGGCTGGGACTTCCAGTCCGAGAATGTGGTCCAGGGGCGGTGCGAGGGCTGGTAGCGGGCTTCCGCATGACCCATTCCAGTGACATCATGACCGGCCCAGCCCGGAGTCCGGTCCGACCAGGAGCGGTGGGCTTGACCTTCCGAGCTGGTACAGCCAGTCCGATAAACCAAGGAAATCACCATGTTTGGCTTCTTCTTCGATCCCTTTTGGATGCTCGTCACCCTCATCGGTGGCGGCCTGACCCTGTGGGCTCAAATGCGCGTCAAGTCCACCTTCGGCAAGTACTCCCAGGTGGGTGTGCGCTCGGGCATGACCGGGGCCCAAGCGGCACGGGCCGTGTGCCGGGCGGGTGGCGTGGAGGAAGTCGCCATCGAACGCCACGGCGGTTTCCTGAGCGATCACTACAACCCCAAGACGAGAACCCTGGCCCTTTCGCCGGATGTGCATGACGGGCGTTCGGTGTCCTCCATCGCCGTGGCCGCCCACGAGGCGGGCCACGCCATCCAGCATGCGTCCAACTACGGGCCCCTGGGTTTGCGTTCGAGCCTGGTGCCCATGGCGGGCATCGGCTCGCGCCTCTGGTACTTACCGTTCTTCCTGGGGATCGTGCTGAACATGCAGCCCCTGATTCAGTTGGCCGTGTTGCTGTTCTCGGGAGTCGTCCTGTTTCAACTGGTCACCCTGCCGGTGGAGTTCGATGCCAGCAAGCGCGCCAAGGCCGTCTTGACCTCCAGCGGAATCGTGTCCACGGCCGATGAGGCGCGGGGCGTTGAACAGGTCCTGGGCGCGGCAGCCATGACCTATGTGGCCGCCGTGGCCGCTTCGATCCTGCAACTCCTCTACCTCGTGATGCGGTCCAGTCGGGACTGAAGCCGTCGCGACTACACTCAGGTGCCAACCCCCCCAAACCATCAACTCCACTTGCCATGGACCAGATTAGCCTAGACATCACGAACCTCTTCGCCCCTATCGTGGGCCCGCGCGCGGGGTTGAACGAGGAGGAGTTCAAAGCCATGGCCGAGCCTTCGCGCCAGGCCCTGGCGGCGGTTCAGGAACGGCGCGAGCGGGACTTGCGTTGGCTGGCCTTGCCCCAGGCCGAAGGTGTGCGCGATGAAATCCTGACCTATGCGGATTCCGTCAAGGGCCAGTTCGACAATGTGGTCATCCTGGGGATCGGGGGCTCGGGGCTTGGTATGCGCGCCCTGCAGACGGCCCTCAATGGACCCTATCACGACCTGGAACCCCAGGCCGGATTGCCGCGCCTGTTCGTGCTGGACAATGTGGACCCGGACCTGATCGGGGAGTTCCTCGAAACAAATGACCCGGCGCGCACGCTGTTCAATGTGATCAGCAAGTCAGGTGGCACGGCGGAGACCATGAGCCAGTTCCTGATCTTCCGCCAGCAGCTGATCGAGGCCGTCGGCGCGGAAGAACACGCTCGCCATGTGGTCGTGACAACGGACGCGGAGCGAGGGTTCCTGCGCGAAATCGCTGACCGCGAGGGCTACTGCGCCTTCACCGTGCCCGACGGTGTTGGCGGGCGTTTCAGCGTGCTCTCCCCGGTCGGACTACTGCCGGCGGCCCTGGTGGGGATTGACATCGAAGGCCTGCTGAAGGGCGCCGATCACATGGATGAGCGCTGTCGCGGGGCGGAGTTCATGGACAACCCGGCCCTGGTTTGCGCCGCGGTCCAATACCTGTTGCAGACCAACCACGACCTGCCGATCGCGGTCACCTTTTCCTACAGCCACCGCCTGCGTGATTTGGCCGACTGGTATGCCCAGTTGCTGGCTGAATCAATTGGCAAGCGCCAGGGGCGCGACGGATCCACCGTCCACGCCGGGCCAACCCCGGTGCGCGCCGTGGGCGTTACGGATCAACACAGCCAGGTGCAGCTCTACATGGAAGGCCCCTTTGACAAGTGGTTTACCTTCCTAGCAGTTGAGCAGTCAGACCACACGGTGACGATCCCCGAGGCCTACGGGGACATCCCCGGCGTGGGCTACCTCGGCGGCCGCACGCTGAACGAACTCTTTGCCGCCGAACGCGACGGCACGCGCGTGGCCCTGACCGATGCCGGCCGCCCGAACATGACCGTTTCTTTCCCCCGTGTCGACGCACACACCATCGGCCAGTACCTGTACATGATGGAGCTGGCCGTGGCGGTCATGGGCGAGCACTACGGCGTCGATGCCTTCGATCAACCGGGCGTGGAAGCCGGCAAGGTGGCCGCCTATGCCCTGATGGGGCGCGAGGGCTTCGCCGAGGAAAAAACGCGCATCGAAGCTGGCATGCCCACGGAACGGCGCACGCTCTGATTGATACGGTATGTCTGTGACCAACCGCATCCACCTTGGCGACAACCTAGACGTCCTGCGCACCCTGCCCGACGGGTCCGTGGATCTGATCTACATTGATCCGCCCTTCAACACTGGGAAGCGGCAGGAGAGGCGGCGAATGAAGGTCGTCCATGATGAGGAAGGAGGGGATCGCGTTGGCTATCAGGGCAAGCGGTACCGCACTGTCGAACTGGGGATGTCTGGCTGGGACGATGTGTTCGACGACTTCATCGCGTTCTTGGTGCCCCGTCTTCAGGAGGCCCGTCGCATCCTCAAGGCACACGGCAGCTTCTTCCTGCATATCGACTATCGCGAGGTGCACTACTGCCGGGTGGCCCTGGACCAGGTATTCGGCAGGGACTGCTTCCAGAACGAGATCATCTGGGCCTACGACTACGGCGCGCGCTCGAAGAGGAAATGGTCTGCCAAGCACGACAACATCCTCTGGTACACGCGCGACCCCAAGAACTACACCTTCAACTTCGATGAGATGGACCGCATTCCCTACATGGCCCCGGGGCTCGTTGGCAAAGAGAAGGCAGCCCGCGGCAAGACACCGACCGACGTGTGGTGGCACACGATCGTGAGCCCCAACGGAAAGGAGAAGACCGGTTACGCGACGCAGAAGCCCCTCGGCGTCCTGGACCGCATCGTCAAGGTGCACTCGAATCCTGGCGAGCTAATCATGGACTTCTTTGCCGGTAGTGGAACCACCGGGGAATCCGCAGCTCGTCACGGACGCGATTTCATCCTCATCGACAACAACCCCGAGGCAATGGATGTGATGGCGATGCGCCTTGCTGAGTACAGACCGGAGTTCGTCGGTTGTCAGCCCGAGATCCAGCAATCCCAGGAGCCTCTTCTCTGATGACTCACCAGCTCGAAGGTGAAGATGTCCTGCTCTTGGCCCGATGGCAGACATGCTCCAGGCCGAGTACAATGCGGCTCTCCAACAAACCAAGACGCCGGATTGGGTTGTGCCCCATCGTTGATTGGCACGACCGTTCGGCGAACCCAAAAAAAGCAGGCAATGGCTGAAGATACGAAACCCGAAGAGCGCGACGAGGCAAACTCGAACGCAGTCGCCCGAGGCATGTCACTGGGAGCGGGCCTAGGGGTCGCCTTGGGAGCAGGCTTCGGTGCGGCGTTCGGTGACGTTGCCATCGGAGTGGCTTTCGGTGTTGCACTGGGTCCGGCGATCGGCGTGGCCCTCGCCATGGCTGCGAAGGAGAAGTAATGCCGCCGCCGAACCCGCCCATCAAGCCGGACCGGGCTGTGCCCGCCGCTGCTCGGCATGACCGTGGACGAATGATATGAGAGTACTCACTGCAACTCTATTGGCTGTTCCGCTGGCCATCTTGGCAGACTTCGTCTATGGGTTGGACCAGTGGTTGGGGGTCATCGCGTTTACCTATTGGTATTTACTGTTCTGTGCAATGGTGGCACTGCTTTACTGGTCAGTATGGTTCATGACCCTGAAGAAGTACGCCACCCTTGTTGGTTCGGCTGCGTTTGCAGTTTTGGCTGCAGTCCTTCTGCTGCCTCCTCCTTCTGAGCGTATTCTGATGTCTGCCTTGTTGAGAGTCCCCCCAGGTACAGACTCTGATGCCATTGAGAGAATTGTGGAAGAGGAGTATGGTGGCAGTGGCTATGCACTTCCAAGAATCACCAAGGAAGATGCTCGGGTATATGTGTCACTGCTATCTCAGGAAGCAGGGAACTGTACGACCCTCATCTTCAAGATTGAAGATGGGATAGTAGTGAGCGGCGAATACATTCCAGACTAGAGGGAAGCCAACATTTGGAATGGCCGCCCTCCTTCTTCTAGGGGGTGGAGCCTTCGCCTCGGATGTTTGCACTTATCGGCCAAGTGCCGTGATTGATAGACGCTCCACAACGGCGTTGATGCCTTCTATCAACCGGGTGTGGAGGCCGGCAAGGTGGCTGCCTATGCACTGATGGGGCGCGATGGTTTCGCCGAGACAAAGGCGCGCACCGAAGCCGTCAGGCCCACGGAACGGCGCACCCGCTAACCAACTCCGGCGCCACCAACCAGCTCCTGCGCCGCAGGACTCCGGTGCGAGCTGTACGTCTATTATGGCCGGGCGCCCTTCGGTGTCGCCATTCCTCATGTACCCCAACCCTCATAAGCCCCGGACTCGTTTCTGGGAGCCTTCCAGTAGCGGCTGGTGCTGGCCTTGGCTTGTGCGCTGTAGACCCTAGAGGGGCCTGGGAAGGCTTGCGGTCCGTGGGCTGGGTCCGGGGTTGAACGCGCGTACGCCCTTACAGTCCGCAGCGGTTTTCGAGCGTATTCGTGCCTGTGAAGCCCAGTTCACTCCGCGAGTCCAACAGCTTCTTTACCGCGTCCGGGGAGAGGGGCTGGACATGGCCGATGGCGTGGGCCATCCAGAGGATCTTGGCCATGTGTTCGAGCATATCGAGCTTCTTGAAGGCGTCCAGGAGGTTGGAGCCGAGGGTCAGGGAGCCGTGCATCTTCAGCATCAGCGAATCTGAGCAGCGCACCAGGTCGCGGATTGAATCCGGCAGCTCCTCCGTGCCTGGGGTGGCATAGTTGGCGGTGGGGATGCCGCCGATGGTGACCACGATCTCGGGAATGACCGGCGTTTGTAGATCGACGCCGGCGATGGTCAGGGCCACGGCGTGGGGCGGGTGGCAGTGCAAGACGGCGCGCACATCTGGCCGTTCCCGGTAGACCGTAAGGTGCATGCCGGTTTCCGTGGAAGCTCGCTGGCTGTTGCCCAGGAGGCGGCCGTCGGCATCCATGTGGGAGATGTGCTCGGGGGCCATGCAGCCCTTCATGGCGCCGGCGGGGGTGATCAGGATCGTTCCGTCTGCCTGGCGCGCGGAGATGTTGCCGGCAGCGGCGTCGATCAGGCCCTTGTCGTAGCACATGCGACCAACCTCGCAGATGCCCCGCCGCAAGCGCGCCTCTTCGTCGTTCCAGGACCGGGGACCGGTCACATCCGCGGCACTCATGCCTGACTCCGGGGCTGGGCGCCGGTCACATGCGGGACGCTCATGCCTCGCTCCGAGGCAGGAGTTCGGGTCGTCGTCGGTGGTCGTAGATGCGTTCGCCGCCCACCTCGATCTCGTCCACGATGGCGCTGACGATGGTTTTGATTGGGGCGCCGGGGGCGGCCAGCAGTTGTCTGCCGGAGTTGCCCTCGTCGATTACCAGGACCCGATCGCCGGGTCCGGCGCCGACGATGTCAACGCCGATGCGTGTCTTGGCCGTGGGGGCGCCAGCGGGCTGTACCGGCCGCAACAGGAGCAGGGTGCGCCCATCCAAGTGGGGAATCTGAACCGGGGAAACCACCGAGCCGATCACATCCGCCAGGAACATCAGGTCCTTACCTTTGAGTTGCCGGCTGAGTTGCCGGCCAGTTCGGCCCCGAGCACCGTGGCCTGTTCCACAACTCCAGTGATGGCCGCGTCCACCGGCACAAATGTCTCCGGGCAAGCCAGGGCCGCCTCGCGGCCGTCGACATAGTGCACCAGATCGCCGGGGCCGCTGTTGACCGCAGCGCAGGCCACCAGGGCCTCGCCCAGGTGGGCGCCGTCTTCATCCAGGGGTTGGATCCACTGCAGGGCGACGCCCTCCAGGCCCGGATAGCGGTGGCTGGCCACCAGGCGTCCTGTCACGCGGGCGAGGTACATGTCAGCAGCCTAGGCCCACTTCTCGTAGACGTTTTCTCCGCCGAGATCCCACGAATCGACGATGGCCATGATGGCCGCGTCACAGGGTCGCCCGTCGGTGATGGTGGTTTGGCGCGCGCTCGAACCGGTGGCGTAGAGCACCATGTCCTCGGGGCCGGCGCCCACGGAATCCACGGCCACCACATACTGGTCCCGCGGCTGGCCTTCGTGCCCGTGGATCTGTACCACGAGGAACTTGCGGTCGAGCAGTTTCTCGTCCTTCTGAGTGGCAACCACGCTGCCCACAACCTTGCCGATCAACATGTTTGGTGTTCCTTGTACTGGCGTTTCATCGCTGGGCTGAATCCGCCGTCAGGCGGACTTGGTCTTTCCTCAGGCACTCTTCCAGAAAACGCCTTCTGAGTTCCCGATGGACATGCCCGCTCATTTCCTCCCAGGGCGCTGGGGGACGGCGGGCACCGGGCCAGATTAGCACGACGCCGGATGGAACTGGCACGGGACCTAGAATCCTCTGGGCCGGAGTCAGCTCGGACCAGGTCTGCGGGCTCCGCCGATCCACGAAATCGAAGAGCGCCTGGCGCAGCTGCTCGGGCACCTGGACATTGGCGCGGGTCACCCAACCCAGCTTGCCCTGGGCCTCGCGGCTGGCTTGATCTTCGCTGTGGGCCCGGGCCAGGGCGGCGAAATCCTCACCGGCCAGGACTCGATCGCGCAGGGCACCGGCCTCGGCGAAACCGGCTTCAAGGGTGCGCGGCACGAACTCATTGGGCAGGGCCGAGCACTTGAGGAGGATGATGCTGGTCTCCACGGCGGTGCCGAAGTGGCCGTCGAAGAGCTCCCGTTCGGCGCGGTAGAAGGCCAGCAGCCCCTGGGCGTCCTGGGTGCGGTCGACCCACAGGTGCGCCAGGGCCGCCACGGGAATGGCGGGATCCATGCGCAAGGCGACGAGATCCAGGCCGCGGGCCGCCAACAGGCTCTCAAAGGGCACGCCCTGGTTCTTGGGATCGGCATTTGAGGCAGCTCGGCGGCGCTCGATCTCCGCGCTGACAGCTCGCTCGACTGCCGCGTCGGTCAAATCCGGCATGCGCTCCCGGGCGCGTTTCAGGAGCAGGGCCTGATGGCAAATGGTCAGCAGGTCAGAGGGGCCGAGTTGCTCGCGCAGGTGCTGGGTGAACTCGTCGCGTGTCAGAACCAGGTCGCCGCAACGGCTGACCACTCCGTCAGCGAAGGGCCAGGCTTCCTGTTTGAGGCCCCGGGCGGCGATGATCTCATCGAGCCACAGGCGTTGCTGTTCGCCGGTGATCTTGCTTTCCGGGGGGATGCCCAGGGCGCGCCGGGCCAGTTCCTCCTGGGCCAGGGCCACACCCAAGTAGCGGCGGAAGACGGCGGGCGCGACGCCTGAGGACTCCAAATAGGTGGCCAGTCCACCGCTCTCACCGGATTGCACCATGGCCATGTCCAGCTCGTTCCAACGGGCGTTGATCGCCTGCTCTGAGATGGCGAGTTGCGCTTGCCGGGCCAACTGCTCAACCAGCCGACTTTCAAGCAGGTGTTGGAGGATTGACGCACCTCGCTCCGAACGGCCGTGGCGCGCCAAGAGGGCCCGTTCCAGTTCGGCGACGGAGAGCACTACACCTCCGCCGCGCGCCGCGGGGACCGCGCCCGCCTCGTCAGGGCTGGTTTCCGCTGCAGGCGCTTGGAGGCAGTTGGCGCGGGCCGACGGGGATGGGGCGATGAGGGCCGCCATGGCCGTGGTCGCCAGTAGGCCCCTCAGGCGGGCGCCATGGGTTTCAGATGAGTGGTGGGGGCGTGACACGGCCGGGCAGGATACCCGCCAGCTCCCCGCCGCGGCAAACCCGGACGCCCCCTGGAGGCCGGGGAATGTGGGCTCCGGGCGGGCCAGTCGGCGAGCAGGGCACGGGGTGACACTTGAATCTGCAAGGCGCCGCGGGAGCGGAGTTGCTGAGTTGGGCGCCTTCCTTTGTGATGGATGGGGGCTAGAATCCCAGCCATGGCTCTCAGCGAATCGGATTACCTGGCACTGCTCGTACATCGCGGCTGGTTGAACCACGAGCAGGTGGCTTCAATCCTGCCGGAACTCAAGGCCGGGGAGGCGCTTGATGAGTTACTAGCAGGCGTTCTTGGTTGGGAGGCTGTCAAGGTGGCGCGCTTGCGGCGCACCGAAGCCGGGCGCATATTCGAGGTGCCGGGATTTGAGATGTTGGGGGAGCTCGGTTCCGGCGGAACGGCGGAGGTCTTTCGCTGCCGTGAGAAGAAGACCGGCGAGGTCATGGCGCTCAAGGTGTTGCAACAGGGACCGGCGGGGCACGCGCTGACGAAGGCGGCCTTTGTGCGCGAGGCGAAGCTGCTGGCGCGCTTGGAGCATCCGGGCATAGTCAAGGGCTTTGGCGTGGCCAGGGCCGGTGAGGTGTACTTCTCCAAGATGGAGGTCATTCCCGGGCGCACATTGCTGGAGGTGTTGGATGATGGGGAGCCACTTGATGAGGGCGCGGCGCTGACGATTATCTTGACCGTGGCCGAGGCCCTGGCCTACATGGCTGGCCTGGGGTTGGTGCACCGGGATGTGAAGCCCGGAAACATCATGTGGACCGAGGAAGGCGAGGTGAAGTTGATCGACTTGGGATTCGCCGCCGGGGCTGGGGAAGCATCGGCTGCGGACAGTGCCGTGGGCACGGCGGAATACCTATCCCCGGAACAGGCGCGGGGCGGGGCGGCTGCTGACTTGCGCAGCGATATCTACAGCTTGGGTGTCACCCTCTTCCAGCTCGTCATCGGGCGTTTGCCTTTTGAGGGGTCGGACAACGAGGAGGTGTTGCGCAAGCAGGTGATGGACTCCCTTTCATCGCCGGAGCTCAAGGGGCGCGGTCTTTCACCCCACCTGCATTATTTCATCGAGAAGATGATGGCCAAGGACGCGGAAGTGCGGCATCAGAGCTGGAAACAGCTGATCGAGGACATCCGCCAGCAGTTGGCCGGGCGGGAGAGTCTGGATTACGAAGGCCAGGTGCGTGATGAGCGGGGCAAGCGCGGCGGGCGTGGCTTCCGGAGATGACGGAGGCGCAGGGCGGTTATCCCTTCGGCTTTACCTGCCAGCGGTCGGGGGCCTGTTGCAGTGGCGCGCGCGGCTATGTGTGGCTGGCGGATGGCGAGGCGCGGGCCTTGGCGGATGCCATGGAGATGGGCGAGCAGGCCTTTGCCCGGATGTTTTTGCGCACGGTGGCCGACCCGCGCAATGGGGAGCTGCGTTTGTCCTTGGTGGAGGACGCCGACGGGCGCTGCGCCTTGCTCGCGGGGCGCAACGAGTGTCGCGTTTACGGGGCACGCCCCGCGCACTGCCGTTCCTTTCCCTATTGGGAGTCCATCATGACGGACAGCGCGGCCCTGGCCCGGGCCCGGGCGAGCTGCCCGGGGATCGCCCTCGTGCCGGCTCCCGCGATCCTGGAGCGGGCCGGCGATGCCCTGGCCCAGCTCTACTTGGATTTGGATCGCCAGGTGGCTGAGCACGCGCCTAGCTGCGAAATGCGGGGCCTCTGTTGCCGCTTTGAAGAGGTCGGCCATGAGTTGTTCGCCACGGGGCTTGAGGCGGACTATGCCCTCAACCTGCACCCAACGCCGGGACCGCCGGAGGCCCCCGGCCGTTGCCCCTACCATGTGGCTGGCCGCTGTACAGCTCGTGGTGGACGCCCCTTGGGTTGCCGCACCTACTTCTGTGATGGGGCGACGGAGGCAGCCCTGGCCACCGTCCACGAGGACTTCCTGGCGCGCATCAGGGCCCTGGCGGAGGAGCTCTCCTATCCCCAGGCCTACGGGCGCTTCCCCGCCATGCTAGAGGCGCGTTTGGACCAGCGCCGGGGACGGCCGGCCACCGGCCAGGGGGAAGCGTCGTGAGAAGGGCCGGGCTGTCAGTCCTGGCCCTGGTCCTGGCCCTGGTTATTTGGCGCCTGGCGCCCGGCGGAAGCCCTGAGCGTGAGGCGTTGCCCGTTGCCCCGCCGGTCTTGGAGTCAGAGGTGTCCCAGCGGACGCCGGCCCTGCCCGAGCTCCCGCCGGGGCCCTGGCTCGAGTGGAACAATCAGGCTCTCTTGGCTCTGGAGCGTGGGGAGAACGGCCGGGCCGTGGATTACTTGGAGCAGGCCCTGGCGGCCTTGCCAGGGGATGGCGTGCTGGAGGCAAACCTGGCGGAGGCCCTGGCCCGTCTGGCCCGGCAGCTACACCGGGAAGATGGGGCAACGGCGGAGGTTTTGGGATACCTGGAGCGGGCCGTTGGCTTGGATTCCAGGCGGGATGACCTGGCCCAGCTGCTGGCCCGTTGGAGGGCGGAGGCGGAGCTGGAGGACGGTTTCAGGCTGGATGAGACGGATCACTTTGAGTTCCGCTACGACGGGGAACGGCGGGCCCTTTTGGCTGGCGGGGTCCACGACCTCTCGCAGCAGTTGGAGGCCGCCTATCAGGAACTGGGCGTGTTCTTCGGCCTGTTTCCGGTGGAAGAGGGTGGGGGCAAGATTCGCGTTGTCCTGTACCGGCGCGGGGAGTTCGGTGCCGTGGCGGGCCTGGGAGATTGGGTGGCGGGCCTCTTCGATGGTACCGTGCGTCTGGCGGTGGAGGACTTGGCGGGTGAGCGGCGGCGCCTGGGTGAGACCCTGCGCCATGAACTGGTGCACGCCTTCACCCACCGGGTGGGGGGGGGGCGCTTGCCGGGTTGGCTCGACGAGGGCCTGGCCCAGTGGCTGGAGGCGAACGGCGGGCGGCGTCCGGCGGCCCTGGCCCGGGCCAGACAAACCCTTGCGGGTGGGCAACCCCATCCCTGGGAGCTTCTGGCCGGCAGTCTGGCCACCTGGACTGATGGCGAGCAGGTGGCCAGGGCCTATGCCCAATCGCTGCTACTGGTGGACCTCCTGGTGCGGCAATACGGCGAGCGCCTAATACTGGGCCTGGTGGAGGGCTGCGGCGCTGGGCGCACACCGGAGGAGACATTTCGCGAGCGCCTACAGCTGGACTTGTGGGAAACCGTGGCCGTTCTGGGGCTGTGAGCTGCAATAAACTGCCAAGCGGCCGTGTCTAGGACACGACCGCTTGAACTGTGTCGGAGCTGCGTCAGGAGTTCGCAGGGTGCCGACCGACGGCCGCGGGCGCCGTCATCGAGGTTCTAGAGAGAATGCTTCGCTGTGTGAGGCTCCCCTGAGCGTTTGCAGACGTGATAGCTCGCGAGGAAAAGGACCGACTCAAGAGTCCAGACCCCCAGGAGAAGAACCATAACGACTGAGATTGGATTGCTCATCAAGTACCACTTACAGCAGGACAGGCGAACCCGCCCTTCGGTGATTGGATCGGTAGGAATACTCGGTCCCTTTCCTGAGGTTTCCTTCCGTTTGGGTTGCTTCGCTAATCGAGGCAGGATTTGAAACGCGGAGCAGCCCTTGAGGTTTGTAAGGAATGGGCGAGATCATGCGGATAAAGCCGAAAAGGGCGGCGACCCGAAGGATCTTGTCCAGTCTGAAATCGGCCATGGAAGATCCTGGTAAAAGTGAGGTTTTGACCCCCGTCTGCGACCAAGTGCGGGGGAGGACTGGCAAAGCGGTCCTGGCCCGGGGGTGTAATGGCACCGAGAAGGGGTGCGCGGGGGGCGACCCACCGTGGGGGGAGTTGCTCGGGCCGGCTGGGGAGTTGGCGGAGGAGTTGGCCGGGCGTTGGGGCCTGGTGGAGCTATCCCGGTGGAGCGCGGCGGAACTGCGCCGGGCAGGGGGGCTGGCTCCAGCGGCCTCCAGGCGACTGGCGGCGGCCTTTGCCCTGGGCCGGGCCGTGGAACGGGACTGCGGGCCCCATCGTGTGCCTCTAAGGAGTGCTGAGGCGGTTTATCGCCTGATGGCGCCGGAACTGCGGGGCCTGCGCCAGGAGACCTTCCACACACTGCTTCTGGACACGAAGCACCGCCTGCGGGAGCGCATCAGGGTGAGCGCAGGCACCCTTTCCACTTCCCTGGTCCATCCCCGAGAGGTCTTCGGCCCGGCCGTGCGGGGAGGAGCGGCGGCGATCATCGTGGTGCACAACCATCCGTCCGGTGATCCCAAACCAAGCCCGGAAGATCAGGAAGTGACCCGGCGCCTCTTGCGGGCCGGGCAACTACTGGGGATTCCACTCCTGGATCATCTCGTGGTGGGCAACTCAAGTTGGGCGAGTTTGCGCGAAACGATGGACTTTGTGCCGGCAACTGACTGAAAACAGCGCACAAGGTGCTGAATGCGATACAAATGGGCCCTAAATGGCTGGGATGATGTCTGATATCGCCAAAAGTGTGAAGAACACGGCATGTCGGGTGCCATATCTGCGCAAAACTGGCACGAAGCGGCCAACATGACTCTGTTTGCGCCGTGGCCGTGGCCAAGGTCCAAGCCGTGGAGATGCCTCGCTTGGCCTCGGAGTCCGTTGAAAAAGGGCCGTGGCGAGTCGCATCCACCTGGTCGGTTGCCGGGGCCTGTGATCTCCACTGCCCTGGCTGCTGGAAAGCGACGGATAGCGAGGAAGCCAGGGATATAATCGGACGTGAAAGTGCCGGAAGTGTGCGGAAGGCGCCTGAATCGCGCAGGAAAATGGCTGAGTCTGGCCGAAAACTGGTAGTAACTGGCCGAATCTGGCCACAATAGGAGTGATCGTGCTGAAAAGGGAGCAGATCGGTACGAAAAGGCGAGAATCTGGTGAAACAGTCGGAAAACTGCCGGGAACTGGGTCACTAATGCCCGCAAACGATGGAAAGCTGCCTGATATCAGTCAGAATGTCGCAGGAAGGCATCTGCCAGGACTGCCGCTGCGGATTCCGCGGCCGCTTCTACCCTTAACACATGAGGCGCAAGAGCAACCGGCGTCAGGCCAGCGGCGGCGGCTTGTTCTTCCTCAGCCGATTCGAGGCCACCCTCCGGGCCCAGCAGAATGCGGAGACCGGGCGGGCGGGGTAGGGAGCGGGCCCAATCCCCCAGGCTACGGGGGGCGCCGGGGGTGAGCACGGCTCCGGGGTGTGGAGCGGTGCCAGATGGCCTTGTGGTGGCCAGGAGATCGGCCAGGGCCGCCGGGGGAGCTATTTCCGGGAGCCAGAGGCGGCCGGACTGCTTGCAAGCGGACTGGGCCACGCGCAGGAGGCGTTCCAGGCGGCCCTGGCCCGGCGATCCATGGGGGCCTGAGCGGGCGGTGAGCAGGGGCTGAATGCGGGCCACGCCTAGTTGGGTAAGGCGGTCGATAAGGGCTTCGGCGCGCTGGGGGCGCGGCCAGGAGAGGGCCAACTCCAGTTCTGGTAGGGCTGCGCCGGGGGTGCCGGGGGCGGGGGCGGTGGTGGGCGGTCCTAGGATCTCCAGTTCCAGGTTGCGGCGGCCCAGGGAGCTGATCACCAGGGGCCACGCGCTGCCCCGGCCATCCAGGCCCTGGATACGGTCGCCGGGGCCGAGGCGCAGGACGGTGATGGCGTGGGCGGCATCGGCCGGGAGCAGGACTGGCGCGTCTGGGGCGGAGCCAGGTTCCAGGAAGAAGCGGGGCGGCTGGGAGGTGCGCGTCACGGGCAGATTCTGGAGTGGAGGGCGGCCGCGGACAAGCATGCGTGGGGGATCCGCGGGGCGCTGCCGTCTGACCTCGGACGGCCAGACGGTTGGCTATTGGGGTGCTTGTTTCTAGGATTGGTAGCGATTCAACCGGGGGCCCCAGGGCCCGTTACTTGGCGGAGATCCAGGGGTACCAAACGGCCTCCGGGTCAATGCGCTGGCGCCTTAGCTTTCGAGTCTCAAAGTGGGGCCGCGCGAGGGCGGCCCGGGCGGATCTAGCATCCAAGCCTCTCCACTAATCGAGCTATTGCGGCCCTTCAGGCCCGAAGCAGGCCAGCCTCCGGCCTTTCCGCGGATCCCCACCCAAGCACCATGACTTCCCGTTTTCAGTTGCGCTTCCTAGACGGCGAGCGCGCGGGGGAGACCATTCCCCTGACGCAGAGCCCCATGAGCGTGGGGCGCAAGCCAGGGGTCCATATTCAGCTCACAGATAGTTCGGTCTCCGGCGGCCATGCGGAGTTGACGGTGTCTGGAGAGGAAGTGAATGTGCGCGACCTCGGGAGCACCAACGGTACGCGGGTGGCGGGCCGAGTGGTCCAACAGGCGCAGGCCTTGGCCCACGGCGACGAGGTGCGCTTCGGCCAAGTGGGTCTGGTCTTCGAGGATGGCAGCTTTTCATCTGGGAGCGCGGCCGCCGCGGCGGTAGTTGGGGGAGTGGGCGCCGAGGCCGGTGTTGGTGGCGAGGGGGATGATCTCGGACGGATCAGTAGCCAGGCTCTGGAGCGCGCGGGCAAGGGCTCGCGCCTCTACCTCTTGCTGGGTGCCGTGGCCCTGTCCGCCGGGGGTGCTTGGTATTACTTCGGCCAAGAGGGTGGCGCCGCTTCGGCTGGCACGCGGCCCGTGGTGGCCGTGGCTGGCAACCTGCTGGAGGGAAGCTACTCCTTTGAAGGTGAAGGGGCGGCCTGGGAGGCGGACGAAGCTGGCCCGGCGGCTTTCTTTGTCGGCTCCGGTGAGTCCTATTCGGGGGCCGCCGCCCTTTCGGTGGAGTTGGGGGAAGGGGAGTGGGCGCGGCACTACTCTGAAGTGGTTTCCGTGCGTGGCCAGAAACAGCTGACCCTGCGGGCTTGGACCCGAGGGGAAGGTGAGTTGGAAGGGGCCCTGGGGCTTGAGTTCCAGGGGAGTGGCGTGGAGGTCGTCACGGCCTGGACGGCCCTGGCCTTGGCCGGATCATTCGAACAGGGCGTCTTGACCTGCGCCGTGCCACCGGGCGTCGACAGCGTGCGCGCCTTTGCGATGGCCGAGGCCAAGGGGGTGGGCGGGAGCCTGGTCGTGGATGATGTTGTCCTCGTGCCAGGAGCAGGTGAGGGAGCTGGGGCGGCGAGCCCTCTGACCGTTGCCGAGTACAAGCTGCATCTCCTCGGCGCTCCCACTTCTTCGGCGTTGCTGCACAAGGCCGGGAGGACATTCGTAACAGACCTGCGGTTGGAGGACGCTGGTGCGGGCTCAGGCGGCGGTCGGCCCCTGGCTCTGGCTGTGTCGGCCCAGTCCAGTGGGTTGGAAATTGGCCTGGACTCGGCGGGTCATGGCGCGGGGGATGCAGTGCTCATGGCGCGTTTGGAACCGGGTGCCATGGGGGCGTCGGTGGCCACCGTCGGGGGCGGATCCCAGACCGGAACTGGCGGAGGATATCGCACCCATGCCCTCGATTTCGAGCGCCCGGGTGTGACGAGCCTGTTGACCGGGAAGGGCTTGGATCTATTGCGCTGGAAGTTCAGCGAGCCGGTGGACCTGCGTGGAGCCGTGGTGGGGCAGGGCCTGGAGATCAGTGCGCGCCTGCCCGCAGGCGCCAGAGTCTTCCTGCAACTCAGCTTTAGGGACGAGCGCTTGGAGGCTGGCAACTTGGCCCACGAAGCGCGCAACTCGGAACGGGCCGGGGCGATCGGAGCGTGTCTGACTGCCTGGCAGCGACTGTTGGACGAATACCCCTTTGAGGAGGGGTTGGTGGCAGAGGCTGAGGAGTCTCGGGGGCGTTTGGTGAGCGCCGGCATGGCGGAGTTGACGGACCTGGAACGACGGGTTGAACGGGCCCGTTTCTTTGCCCTGGCGGATTTGTTCAGGCGCTGTCGAGGAGCCGCGGAGGAGATCTCAAGGACTTACACAGGGAGCGAAGTGGAGTTGGCCGCGGAGCGTTTGACGGATGCGATCAACGGCGATCTGTTGTTGTTGGATTCCGGTCGAGATGCCGGAGAACGGGAGCGCCTGCGCGCCATCTTGACTGTTTTGGAAGGACGAGAAGCGGACGAGTTGGCCTCGGCCCTGCGAAATTATATGGAAGAACAATACGGGGAGGCCGAGTAGATGGGCCGCCAAGTTACCGGAGTCGATGTGGGCCTGCGTTCGGCGTGCTTCCTGCGCGGGCAGTACAAGGGCAACACCTTCCAGGTGAAGAACTTCTGCATCGGCACCCATGGAGCCGACAGTTTGGAGCAGGCCTGGGATTCAATGGAGGTGAGCTTCAAACCTCAGGCGGCACGCGTGGCCCTGACCGGGCGCGATGTGAACATCCGCTATACACGGGTTCCTCAGGTGCCCGATTGGCAGTTGCGCAAACTGATGCGATTCGAGGTGGAGGAAGTGGGGGATGCCTCCGGCGCGAGCGTGGCCTCTGACTTCAACCTGCTGCCGGATGTGCCGGAGATCGAGGGTGAGGACATCGTGTTGTTGGCCCTGGCCCGCGACCCGGTCATGGACACCCACTTGGCGGGACTGGCGGCAGTGAACGGAGCTATTGATAGCTTCGCGCCGGCTTCCCTGGGCCTGTACAACGCCTGGACTCACTACGGTGTGGTCGAGGATGAAACCGTGATGCTGGTGAACATCGGCCATGAGAACACGGATGTGGTCATCGTGCGCGGCCCGGACCTGCTCTTCGCCCGCAACCTGACGGGGGGATCAGGGCTCTTTGATGAGGCCATTGGCCAGCGCTTCGGAGTGGGGCTGGAGCAGGCCGAGCAGATCAAGATTCAACACGCCACCTTGCAGCCCGGGGCGCGCTATGAAAACGCCAACGCGGAGAAGGCCAGCCGCTGCATCCTAGGGGCGGCTGGTCAGTTGACGAGTTTGCTGCAGTCCGCGGTGCTCTTCTGCCGCAGCCAGATCAAAGTCACCAGCCTCAAGGTCGACCGGGTCCTGCTCTGTGGGGGTGGCGCTGGCTTGGAGGGATTGCCTGAGTACCTGGCCAAGGGCATGGGGATGGCCGTGGAGCTCTTTGATCCCTTTAGAGTGGTCGATGTGTCGGCCTTGACGCCGGAGGAGGCCGATCTCTTGGATGAGTACAAGCTCGAATCCGTGGTCGCCCTGGGCTTGGCCACCATGGGCTCAGCCCCGGAGGCCTACTCGATTGAGGTCTTGCCCGCGGACCTGCGGCGCAAGCGGGAGTTCTTCGGAGGGACTATCTATCTCGTGGCCTCGGCGCTCTTGGCTCTCTGCTTCCTCGCCTATCACGGTACGGACTATGTGGCCCGCTTGGGTGCTGTACGGGACACCGCCAGTCGCTTGAACCGGCAGGTTCGCAGTGCCTCTTCGGCGCACATGCGCACGGATGAACTGGTGGCCAAGGGCGGCGAAAACGACCGGCTGAAGGAGATAGCTGACGACCTGCACAGTATCGCCGGCAGCGGTGAGCAGCTGGCGCGCGTCATGGAGGCCTTGGAAGGCAGCCTACCCAGGGACTTTTGGGTCTCACAGATAACCTCGGAATTTGCCTTCGACGGCGACCTGGGCGTGGAGCGCGGTGCCGAGCGGCCGATCCTGCGCATTGAGGGGCGCTCCCGTGAGGGGGCGGATGCGCCGGCGGTGCAGTACGAGGGATTTGTCAGGGCTCTGCGCTCGCGGCTCCCTGAAATGGAAATCAAGGAGACCCTGAGCCCAACGGGCGCGGTCTTCACCCTCGATCTGACGGCCTTTGCCCCGCCAGCTGTGGCGTTGCAGGAAGGAGGTGAAGGCTGATGGATTTCAACGATTATTGGCAGGAGAACAAGCGCTTCTTGATCACCGTGGGCATCGGCCTCTTGGTGTTCATGATCGGCGAGATGATCTTGGATTCGGTCTGGGGCGAGGACCTACGCGCCCAGCAGCGTTCGGTGACGAGCGCCCAGCGGGAACTGGCCCGCAGCAAGTTCACCGCGGCCGACTTGACGCGCGCCCGGGAAGAGAACGAAATGCTCACGGTGAGCCTGACTGAGTTGACGGAGGCCGTGGCGTTCCAGCCGCGGACACGTTTTGTGTTTCACCCGGAGTTGGAATCCGCCAGCAACCGTTATTTCAGCGCCGTCTCTGCCGTGCGCGGCGAACTGCTGACAATCGCCAGCAGGAACAACCTGCGTCTGCCGGAAGACCTCGGGCTGCCTGCCCTGTCTCCCACCCGGGACGAGGAGATCGTGCGTTACCTCGATGCCCTCGATGTGGTTGACCGGGCGGCACGACTGGCGGTGGAAGCCGGTGTGGAGCGCGTGGACAAAATCGAAATCCGTCTCGATCCGGCGCTCTTTTCGCGCAGCGATGTGGGGCATGTGGAGCAAACAAGTATCAAGTTGACCATGAGTTCACAGTCATCCTCCTTGGTGCGCTTCCTATCCCTGACCCAGGACCCCCTGGAGCTCGGGCCCCTGCGTGTGCGCTCAGTGGAAATGAGTGCCTCGCGCTCAAAGCGAGACGAGGCTCGGCTCGATGTCGAGTTTGTGGCAGTGCGCATGCACGGCGTTGACCTCGAGGAGGCCGGCTCATGAGTTTGCGTAAGGAACAGATTGTCTTTGGCCTGACCCTGGCCCTCTTGGTTTGGATGTTCATGGGCTTGCGCAGCGGTGCGGTTGCCAAGCGCGGTGGCGGTGGACGCGGCGCCGCACCGGAGTTCGTCAGCTATCCGGCTCCTGACCTGGAGACGGCCCGGACGCATGAGCGCGCGGATATGGGGAGGCAACGCGACCTCTTCTCGCCGCCGCGTGACACACGGCCCCTGCCGCCACTGGAGTTGGCGCTGCCGCCGGTGGCTGACTTGCCGGGTATCTTCCCCTTGCCGTCGCCGGCTCCGGCAGCGCGCCACATGGCGCAACTGTTGCGCCGCCCCATTGTTGTGGTGCCCGTTGATGGCATTTTTGCCGTGGACGAAGATGGTGCTGCGGAAGAGCTCTCTCTGACAGAGATCCTGCTGGCCGTCGGATCGGATGGAGATGAGCCCATGAGTCCGGAGGAGCGCGAACAGCAGCTAGCGGAGTATCGGCGCACCTATGATTGGGTGCGTTCCGGTGACTTGCGTTTTGGGCGCATCATGAATGCCGATCGCTATGATTTGGCGCAACGGCAGGCTGAGCCCCTGGAGTTTGTGGAATTCGTCCCGGAAACGGGAGAGGAGCGCTTCCCGGGGCAGCAGGCCATTCCCATTGAACGGGAGCGTGTGGCTGAGTTCGGTTTCGCGGACACCACCGCCAACCGTATCGAACTGCGCCGACGCACTTTTCCCGACCCCCTGGGACAAGGGCGGCTGGAGGATGCCCTGGTCTTTGCGGATGAGTGTGTCTCCCTGCGCCTGGAGGCGCCCCGTGCCCTGGAGATTGCCCGGGAGCTCTACCTCCTGGCGGAGCAAGCTTCCCACGAAGACCCGCGGGCCCGCTTGGGATTGGCCAATTGTCTGGAGGCTGGCTTCAAGTTTGAGGAAGCCTTTGACATCTACCACGGACTCATAGAGGGGGCTTTCGCCACGGACGCTGTGGTGCATGTGCGCTTGGCCAAGCTTGAGAACCGCTTCCGCATGGTGGCGGCCGCCGAGGCGCGCTTCGAAATGGCCGAGCGCTATGGGCGCACGGATTGGCGCGTGCAGGGAGAGTACGGCAACTTCCTGTTGGCCCAGGGCGCCGGGACGGCGGCTGTGGAGCACCTGCGTTTGGCGAACAAGTTTGAACCCACCGCGCCTGAGCTGAAGGGCGAAAGGGCGCAACTGCGACTGGGCCTGGCGCGAGCCCTGGTCAGCCAGGGCGAGGTGCAGGAGGCCAGGGAATGGTTTGAGCGCGCATTGCAGGCGGAGTCAGATCTGGCGGCCGCCCACGGTGGCCTGTTGGCCTGCGCCGTGCTCGGCGCCGGTACCGCGGATGCGGCCAGCGCCGGCGAGGCCGAGGCCGGCGCCCAGGCCGGGGCGGAGCTGCTCTTGAACAGCGCGCTGGCGTCCCTGGCCGCCGGCGACTGGCAGCAGGCCAAGGGTAGTTTCGAGGCGGCCGCGGCGGCCAATCCCATTGATGCCTATCGCGCCTGGGGCGGCCTGGCTTGGCTGGCAGAGGTGACGGGCTATCCCGACGAAGCTCTGCGCTTTATCGAATTGGCCCGCGAGAACAATCCCACGGATGCTTGGACGCTCTTTCAGGCGGCGCGCATTCAGGCCGGACGGGATGATGTGGAGGGTGCGACGGCAGCCCTGCGCGCGGCCCTGAACCTGGAACTGGATTTCAGCGATGCCCTGGCTCTGATGGGCCGCCTGGCCCGGGACAAGGGCGACCACGAGGCTGCCGAGCGTTACTACGAACGGGCTCTGGGCGTCGAAGGTGGGCGCGCGGCGATATATGTGTTGCGTGGCTTGAACCTGCTTGAAACGGGGCAGCACGCCCCAGCTCGCTTGCAGTTGGAGGCCGCCCTGGCCCTGGACTTCGGAAACCCGACGGCCCAAAACGCCCTGGCTTGGTGCATCTACCTGGAAGGGGAATCCGGCGAGGCCCTGACCGCTCTGGCGGAGTTGGACGACAGCCGGCGGAGCTTCTCCGATGACGATCCCCATCGGGTCTGGGCGCGGCGTCAGATCGAACGCATCACGGACCACGAGGACAAGGAAGTTTGGACAGATGGTTTCGACCGCCGCCCGGGGCGCATTGGCAATGGTTGGAAGACCGAGGAAGGGCACGGTCCAGAGAGCAGCCTGAAGGAAGGCGCCGTGGTTGTCTCCGGACGCCTGACAGACAAGGGGCGCACGCGCGTGTTCCAGGCGCTGCCGGCTAGCCAGTTCGTCTCGGTGGAACTGCAGGTCACGGTATCCAGCGACACGCGCGCCCGCGTGGGGCTGTTTGTCTCTCGCGAAATGTATCGCCGCGGTCAGACCGAGGTGCAGGCAGAGGCTACGGTTTCACGCCATCCCCAGGGCGCGGTGCAGGTGCGGCAGGTCAAGAAGGGTGAACGGGATCTGCCCCATATTGATGTGCCGGCGATTCCCTGGGCAGCGGGCAAGCCGACATTGCTGCGCCTCGAACGCTATGGCGAGGCCAGCGACACCCGTGTGCGTATTTTCGTCGATGGCATTCCTGTGGTGGATGACGCGCCCATGCCGACCCTCGGACGCGCCACCACGGAGCTGAAGTTCGGCCTGTTCATCGAAGGCGAGGTGGGGCGCAATGTCACCGTCACCATGGACAATGTGGAGGTCGTGCGACGCCATGGGAACTGACAGGCCCATGGGCACCAGGGGTGGTCAGGCCGGCTTCACGCTGATTGAGCTCTTGACGGTGCTCGTAATCCTCTCGATCCTGATGGCCTTCCTGGTGCCCCGCCTGGCCGGCGCCGGTGACGCGGCCAAGCAGAAGCTGACGCGGGCCTACTTGGTGCAGCTTGAGGCCGCCGCCAGCGAGTACGAGTTGGAGTTCGGTGACTACCCGCCCAGCCAGTTTGAGGCTGTCTGGGGCCAAGCCCCCAATCTGACGAACATGGGGGCCGAGACCTTTTTGGCGGCCCTCTTCAGCGATCAATGGGACCCGCCGAATCTGGCCGAGGACAAGCTGATCAACATGGATGGTGATGCGGCTCGCAAGACGATCACCGGTCTCGGCACTCGTGATCTGTTTGAGTTCTCCGATGAATGGGGCAATCCGATTGCCTACTTCCATCGCCGGGACTACGGGCGCTCTGATACCTACCTGTCCTATGACAACGAAACCGGCGAGCTGCTCGAGTCCAGCGTGCGCTCGCTGGATAATCCGCTGACGCGTGGGCCCTATAAGCGCCGCAGCTTCCAGCTCATTTCCCCCGGGCTGGATGGTCGCTTCGGCACCCCCGACGACATCTGCAACTTCGAGCGAGACCAGGAGTAGGCGCGATGGTCAGTGGGAGCCCCCGATCAAGTGCGCGCGCTGCGCGCCGGGGCCCGGCTCGCTGGGAGGCGCGGGATGGTTGGACGCTGCTGGAGCTGCTCTTCGTAATGGGCATCGTGGCCTTCATCTTGGGTTTGGGTTTGGGCGTGTTCGCCGACCTGGATCCCGGGGCGCGTACCGCGGTGGGGCTCGTTCAGAACACTCTGCGAGCCGCCAATAACTCCGCCATCGCCCGCGGAGCGCCGGCCAGGGTGCGGCTTGATCCAAAAACCGGCAGCCTGGAGGCCGAAGGCCTGCAGACCATCGGCACCTGGCACTTCGAGGGGCTGCCCCTGCGCGGCGGCCTCAAACTCGATGGCATTTCCCATGGTGGCTACTTGGTGGACAACGGCTACCAGGGACAGGCGCTTTCCTTTGAGGGCGAGCCGCGGGGCGCGCGGGTTGAGATGGATATCACAACCGACGCCGCCTGGCAGTTCGATCGGGGTTTCTCTGTTCGACTCTGTCTGCGCCGGGAGGCAACCGGCGGGGGCCGTGTTTTTGACTTGGGCGGTGCCCTGCGGCTGGAGGTGACCTCCATGGGGGCCCTGCGCGTCTTCTTTGTGCCGGAGGTCGCCACGGAAACGGGGAATGTCATTTCCGGGGGACGCATCTTCCTGGAGAGCCAACCCGGTGCCTTGGCTGTTGATACCTGGGTGGAGTTGGACCTGAACTACGACCGGCGCCTGTTCACCATGGGCCTGGACGGCCTGGAACTGGACCGCGTGGAAGAGAGCGCCGCGGTTTGGCACTTGGACGGCCCCCTGGTATTGGGCGGCGGCACCCAGGCCTTTCCCGGCAGCATCGACAACCTGCGCGTGGCGGCTGTCACGGCGAGCACGCAGGCGCAGTTGCCCGAGGGGACACGCCTGGTGGGGGACAAGCCCGTGGAGATTGTCTTCGCCCCCGGCGGCGGCCTAGATCGCACTGTTCATGGGCGGCCGTTGGAGCTCGAAGTGGAGTTCTTTGACGGTCGCCGCACCCCGATTCTGGTCAGCCTCTACGGGACGGTGGAGTAATGCGACCGTTGCGCTCAATGGGCAGGACCGACACGAGCGGCGGGTTCGCCCTCTTGATCGTGCTGCTAGTGCTGCTGGCGTTGCTCGTCTTGACCACGCCTTTCTTGCTCAGCGCCCGCAACTCCGACCGGGCCAGCGCCCACTACGCCACGCGGGCCACGGCTCGCGTTTCCCTGGACACGGCCACGCGCCACGCTCGCGCACAACTCGGTGCCTCTCACCCGTCCCTGGACAGCACGCCGTGGTGGGATTCCATCGAGGAGGTGACCGTTGACAACACCTTTGAGCGCGAGTTCCTAGACGCCAACGATGCCAAAGGTTTGATGTGGGACTTGGAGGTGGAGGATGTATCCGGCCGCGTTGATTTGGACAGCGCCGGTCCCCAGGTGCTGGCCAACATCATGGGGACGGTGACACGAACTCTTGAGGTGGTGGAGGATGATGCGACGGAGATCGAGGTCTCAAGTGTCGCTGGGTTTGACCCCAACGGTTTCCTTTGGCTGCGCGGCGAGTTGATTTTCTACGAGCGCATCGAGGACGGAGTTCTGGTGGATCTGCACCGCGGCTTGGCCGCCCTGGAAGACGAGGAAGGCGATTGGATAGGCGAAGGCCCCTGGCCCGCCAGCCGCCATGGAGCGGGGACCAATGTGGTGGATCAACGGGCCCATGCCTTGCCCCTCTGGCGGGCGGCGGTGGGGGGCGGACAGGTGCGCCAGTTGGAGGCCTTCGGTGAACTGCGCTCCATCGAGGATTTCGTCATGGCGGACGGGCTGGGCGAGTACTCGTGGGCCGCCCTTGAGCGCTGCACCACGGTCCACGGGGACCAGGGCGGCGGAAGGCTCTGGCAGCGCGCGACGCGCCTGACCGGCGATGTGGAAGGGGGCCTGGAAGCGACTCTGCCCGTGGTCGACCTGAAGTGGTTCAACGAAGGAGCCACGGTGCAGATCACCGATGGGGTGAACAGCGAGGTGCGCCTGGTGCTGGCCATCGACAAACGCAAGGGTGCCCTGCGCTTGCATGATCTGCTGCAAAACGACTATCGCGCCTTTGAGGCGGAGGTGCGGGTTCTGGCCCGGCGTCCGGTCAACTTGAACACGGCTAGACCGGAGGTCCTCAAGGCGCTTTTCTCCAACCTGCAGATCCGTTCCAAGAACTCGCGCATCACCGGCTCCGAGGCGGAGCAGTTGGCGGGCCTGGTGGTGGCTTCACGGCCTTTCACGGGCTTCGAGGATTTCCTGCGGCGCTTGGTGCTGCCGGCGGGAGGTATCGAGGAGTTGCCGAGTGACGCGGACTACGTGCCGGAAGCCTTCGCCAACGACTCCGCCGTCATCGATCCCTGGGATGCGGTGGCCCTGTATCGCAACGGGTTGAACGCCAACGATGTGTACTTGGAGTTCTCGACCATGCCGTACTCCTTCGTCACGCGCGACACCTATGCCATGGACCTGCGGTCCACGGTGAATGCCAAGAGCGGCGTGGAACGCGCCAACGCCAGGCGCGAACGTGTTGAGGTGGTGACCCCGCAACAGGAGTTGATGCGCCTGTGGACGCACCAAGAGGACTTCGACGAGTCTCTGCGCTTGGACCGCGAGGCGCCCTACTGGGCCAGTGGCCCGCGCTCCACCTCGCGGTTCGACGGGACAACCGTGCCGCCCTCGCGCATGTGGTCACACATGGGGACCTGGGAGGGCAAGATCTATGTGCCAGGCATTAACGATGACGATGTCGTGCCCTCGGACATGGAGTCGCCACCCACGCCGGAACATGTCTTCGCTTCCAGGGAACCGGATGGCTGGGCTCAACTCTGGCCGGCTCGGGAGGACGAACTGGACACCCGGGCCAAGCGCCTTTTGCACTTCGATCACGAAACCCGCGATCCGGAGGGCCGCTATTTGCCCGACGAGCCGCTGCGCTACTACACCGCTGAAGAGCTTGTGCAGTACACCGCAGAGCAATCGCCCCTGTTGCGTGCCCTGGGCCTCAGTTTGTGGATTCGCCCGCGTACCGTCGGCGAGTCACTGGTATTCGATCTGGGGGGAACCTCCCTGGAGTCTGACCGCGTGAGCCTTTTGGTGGAGGGCGAGGACCTGGTCCTGCGCGTGTTGGATGCCGTCGGCGACCACCCCCAGACAAACATGGTGGAAGCCGGGGAGGTGCGCTTTGCCCTGGCCGCGGGACAGGATCCGGGTTTGCCGGCGGACGTGTGGAGTCACCTGGACTTCACCGTGGCTGGAAACCGCCCGGACCAGATGCAGTTGATGGTCAATGGAACGACGCACGGCGTGCGTACGCCAGGGTTGACCCGTCTCACCGGGCCAGCTTCCCAGGACACGGGCTTCGTATCATTGGAATCCGGCGAGGGTTTCCCTGAAATGGGCGTGGCGCGCATCGGCAACGAGTTGATCGAGTACACATTGGACGGCGAAAGCATGTCGATCCAACACATCGAGGAAGGACCCCTGGCCGGATTCGGTGGGCGGCTGTCACGGGAACGCTTTGACCTGGCCGGCTTCCCGCTGGCCCTGGCCAACACCCAGGTGGACCACGCCGTGGGCACGCCTGTTTCGCTCTATGGCTACAGTTTGCCATTGGTGTCGGATGTGCCCATGGGGAACGCGAGTTTGGAGGCGGAGCTCGGTCTGTGGCGCGTGGCGCGGATGGTTGGTGTCGAGAACGGCGCGACCTCCCAGGGTGACCCGATCAATGTGGGTATCTGGTCATTTGGCCAGGGACTTGAAGGTGTGGCCAGCACCGTGACCGGGTTGGTGCTCAGCACCGCGGACTACCAAGACGAGGATCCCCAGGAGGCCATGCGCGCCTTCCATCCGGATGGCGGCTATGCAGCCATCATCCAAGTGTCCTGGAGCACGAATACCACACCTCCGGACACAACCACGGTCTTGGGAAGCCCCCTCGGGGGCGTTGAAGTGATTCGCTATAGCGGTTGGACAGGTACGACCCTGCAGATCGCTGCCCGAGGTGATGCTGTGGGAGAACTCGCCAACATCCAGGGTCAGACAACGGGCAATCCTCCCATCGGTGGGCGCCGGGCTTTCATCTTCGATTGGGAGAATGTGACCATGCAGGACGGGACCCTGGTCCAAACCATTCCAAACTACGGCACCTATGTGGTTCCCATCTCCCTAGCGGTGCCAAGGGCCACGGAGTTGCGCGGGTACCTGGCCGCTCAGGCCGGCGATTCCCAGTTTGCCCAGTTGACCCATCTTGATCAGGCTGAACTAACTGAATGGGTGCGCTACGATTGGTTCGAGGCGACCTACGGCCAACTGGTGCGCGACGATCCACAGGCACTGCGGGCCCTCTACTTCGCCATTCTGCTAGATGCGGATGATTTGCGGCCCGATGGCCAGGACCTGCCAAGCGATGGTGGGGGCGGAACTGGCGGAACTGGTGGAACTGGCGGAGGCCTCCCGGGAGGCGGAGAGTCCCCGCCCCCCGCCGCACCACCTCCTCCGCCGCCGCCCAGCACTTCCCTCGCTTCCGGTCCGGCTGCCGGCGCCCCGCCATCCATTCCTGCTGCCACAACTCTCGCCGGCAGCCAGTGGGATCCATACCTAGGGGAGTTCGAACTCGAACCCTTCCCCATTTCTCGCGCCGCCTCCGAGGCTTTCCGATTCAGGGGCGTCATGGGAACCCAGATCCACGCCCACGACGCCGGCACCAGCGTCTTGCCGGTCTTCCGCGTCTCCGCCGCCGGACCAGACACTGGCCGCGCCGGTCGCTTGGACAACGCTTTCCTGGTGGGCGCGGACATCGAGCACCCGGGCTGGCCTGTGCGCGTGCACCGGGCCCATATGCCCGCCATGCAGTACGAGGTGCATCCCTGGGCCATTGAAGAGACGACCGGCGAGGTCATCACCGGCGATGCCCTGCCTCCCATTGCCCAGGACAACTTCCGCGTCACGGACCAGTATGTGGCGCTCCAGGAATCGGCCAACGAGATCATGCTGGCCGGGACGGTGAATGGCGTCGACCTCAGCGTGGTTGACACGCGCCTGCTTTCGCGCTTGGTGCTCTTCCCCTCTGGAGAACGGCCGCGGGCCGTTGACTACCTGGGCCTCGGACAGGGCTACAGTTCGCGCGCCGCGGGAGTTGTACCCTCGGCGGTGGTGGACGAAGTCTGCTTCCAAGATGACCGTCTCGCCATGGACACGCCCCTGGTGGACGGGGAATCCATGCGCGGCGCGCGGCTCTTGTTGGCGGCTGCCATTGACGAAGGCGCGGACGAGCTCTTGCTCTTGCCTCAGACAGTGCGCCTCGCTCTGGGGCCCTATGGTTCGACGAAGAACTTCCTCGAAGATCTTCCTGCGGATGCCGGACTGTTGCGCATCGGCGATGAAATTCTGTGCTATGAGGGGCGTAACCCCGAGACGGGCCAGGTGACCATCGCCAGCGGTGGCCGTGGTCTGTTGGGTACGCGCCCGGGGAGCCATGAAATGGGGGAACCGGTGCACTGGATCGAGGGGCGTAGGGTGACGGTCCTGAGTCGCAGTCTCTCTGCGGATAGCGGAACCCTGGCCGTCACTGACACCTCCGGATTTCCAGTGGAGGGTACGGTGCTCATCGGCCGCGAGTTGATTCACTACACCTGGCACCGGGAGAACGCCCTGGAGATGCCGCGTGCATCGGAGGAACCAGGTGCCATGGACCGCGCTGGCCCCGGCATCTTCCGTGGACGCTACGGCACGGAACCGGTGGAGCACGGCGTGGGGACACCGGTGATTCTGTTTCCCTTCCGCTATTGGGACCGGTGGACGGAGCGCGCCGATGGGCCGGAGCTCGCCTACCTGGGTCTGCAGGCGGAGCAAACGGCAGCCTGGTGGCGTTCGGTGTTTTGGAGCTGGGAAGAGCCGGCGGCCGGGGGCAGTCGTCTGGGCGTCCTACAGCGCAGCGACGAGGACACACCTTGGGATGCGGATCCGGATCTCAGTTCTGGACTCGATCTGCAGTGGGACGGCGTGGTGAACGATAAGCCTCTACAGGTAGCGGCCCAGGCGGACCGCGTGGAGTGGCGCGTTTTCGTCGACTACCTGCCCGGTGCATATGATCCGGACACGGGCCTCTCCCATGGCTGGAAAGCCACGCCGCGTTTCTCGCGCCTGGGTGTTTTCTTCATCGCTCCTTCCCTCGTCCTGCGGAGTCTGGACCGATGATCGGGCGCCTTCCTACCGGCGGCGGCAGGGGGTTACGCCGGGGCTTTACCCTGGTGGAAGTGGTCCTGGCCCTGGGGCTGTTCTCCATGTTGATGGTGGCGGTCTTCCAACTGCTCCAAGGGTCCTTGGACCTGTGGAACCGCGGCGAAACGCGCCGCAATATCGTCGACCAGGCTACCTCCGCTGGCGAACTCCTGGCCCAGGACCTGCGCGCCCTGGCCGCAGGCGCAAGCGGTGATGTGCTTGCAGAATGGGTGCCCTTCGACACCGATGGCGATGGTCTGCGGGAGAAATACTGGCCGCGTCTGCGCTTGGTGCGGCAGGCCACGGAGGCTGAGCTGCGGCGCCGCGGGGCAGCCCCGGACGATTTGCACGGTCCGGGTTTGCTGGAAGTGGCCTGGGCGGTCTTACCCATGACTACGCCGCAGGAGGCTGGCGTGGGCGGCGATCTGCACAGCTCTCCAGCCGACAAACGGGCCGAAGGCGTCCTGTGGCGCGGCGAGCGATTGCCAGATGATCCACTGGGAATGAGCTTCTTCGAGCCGGGCTTCTTCAGCCGCAATGGGCGGCCCGCCGGGGGTGCCCTGGAGGAGGTCAGCGGCGGCCTATTGTGGATGGGAATCTTTTTTGCAACACAGACCTCGAGCGTGCGCGCAGGCTGGGAAACTGGGCCTGAGCTGTGGCACGCGGCCACGTCCTGGGACGGCTGGCAACGCGAGCGGCCCGCGGCGGATGTGCATCCCTGGAACGAAGCCGGCAGCGGCATGCCTGCTGTGGACGGCGTGGTTCTGCTGCCCCGGCGCGTACGCGTGGAGCTCGAGTTTGAACGAGCCAAGGATCGTCGGCGGCGAACGCGTTTGGCAGATCTGATCGAGGCCGGCGATACCCAGCTGGTGGTGGAGGATGGGGAGCGCGTTCCGGCCCGCTCCGGGTCCTTTATCCTGATTGATGCCGAGTGGCTTAAGGTCGTCTCGCGCAGAGGTAAACGGGTCACCGTGCGCCGTGGTCAGCGCGGCACGATGCCGGTCCAGCACAGCGAGGGCAGCCTGGTGCACCACGGTCTGACGACGGTGGTGGAACTGCCCATCGCCCTCTACCGGGAGGACTGGAACCTGTGAAGCTGCTCGCCACCCCCAGGCCCGGGCGGACGGGCTTCACCATCGTCGAGGTCGTGGCGGCCATGGGCATCCTGTTGATGGGAATGACCGTGATCATTGGCCTGATGACCTTCGGCGCCGCGCTCTCGCGCACGGCGGCCCTGCGCTCGGCGGCGGCCGCGGCTGCGGAGGCGGTCGTGCTCGATCTGGAGGAGAGCTTCTTCCCGCTGGAGAAAGACGGCAGCGCCGGTGAACCAACGGACATTATTGAACGCCCCCTGATGGCCTTGGACGGGCTGATCTACAGCGCCCGGGCCAGCGTCAATCCGGACAATCCCCTGGAATACCGGGTGGATATTGAACTGTCATGGGAAAGCGCCGGAGTGCGCCGCACATCGGAGTTCTCCACGTTGCTGCTGCGGCAGATCCCCTTTGGCGAGCGCCTGCGCCGCGAGTTCACAGAGCGCGAACCCAACCGCTCACCATGAAGACCTCTTGTTATTCTAGGATGCGTCCCACCATGAACCTCTGCCTACATTCCTTTGTCGCCGCGTGCCTGCTGGCCTTGACGTTATCGCCCATGGCTGCCGGCCAAGCGAGTCAGACCAGCTCTCCCGTGGAAATGTTGCGTCTGCGTTCCGGCGATATCCTCTGGGCGCGGGTAGTGGAGCACACCCCCGAGGGGGTTTTTGTCGAGCGTCTTTCGAATGGAGGCCGCGCGAGCTTGACGTGGGGTTTCCTCGACCCGCTCCAGGAGGAGGAGCTGCGCATGCGCTACGGCTATGTCGATCTGGCCCAGGAGGAGATCATGATCGAGGTGGATCAACTGTTGCTCAGCGACGGCTCGGAGGTGGTGGGCAAGGTCATCAGTCGCGAAGGAGATACGCTGACGGTCAAGGTGGACGGCAATCTGCTGCTCATTCCAAAGATTCGTGTGGCGGCCTCGGGTGCTACGGTGCGTGTGCCGGCCCTCGACATTTACACTCGCGACGAACTCTACGGGCAACTGTTGGTGGCGACTGCCCCCGATGACCCGGAGGCGCAGTTGGCCCTGGCCCGGGATTGTGAGCGCATTCTGGATTATGCCCACGCCGTTCTGCACTACCAGAAAGCCAGTGAACTCGACCCTGAGCTACACGCTGACGAAGTGGCCTATGGCATGGCACGCGCCGAGCAGAAAGCCGTGCTGCAGGAACAGATTGATTATTTGGCCGAGGCAGATCACCTGCGCAAGCGCGGCAAGTTTGATGAGGCCCTGGCCATGTGCGAATCTTTTGCCGAGCGCTTTCCAGACAGCATTCTGCAGGAAGACGCCCTCAAGGGAAGGGACCGCGTACTGCGCGGTCGCGATGAAGCGCTGCGTGAGTTGGTTGCGCGCCGTTGGCATTATTGGGTCACGCGCCTGGCCAAGGTGGCCGCCGTCGGCAGCTACGAGCAGGCTATTGATTACCTCGACGAGAACATGGGCAAGGAAGTGCTCGACCGTGTGCTTGACGACGCCCGGCGCATTACTGCGGAAATTGGCGAGGATGATGTGACGGCCTTCTGGGTAGAGCGTAAGCGCGGGCGCTGGAAGCGCGCTTCCTATGGCTATGGAACCTGGCTCTTGGGGGAAGATGAAGCCCTGGCGGGTTTGGAGGACGGGCCCAAGGTGGCGACGGGCGGAGAGAAGGACGAAGAACGGTTGGCCCTGGAGGAGCGCATTCAACGCTTCCTGCGCAATCAGGAGCAAGCGCGCAAGGCGCGCGGCTCAAAGGACGACGAAGATGACATCGAGGCGGCCTGGGTACAGTTGTCATCTTCCTCTCGTGCCTGGTGGATCATCGCCTACTACGCTGAGTTCTCCGGGGAGATGGAGCTAGATCCTAAGCCCTCCCTCAGTAACTGCCGCGAATGTGGCGGGGTCGGTGTGCGCGAGGTCATCTACACTGGCGGTGCGCGCAGCGGTGAGTCGACTTCCGGCAAGCGTCTGATGCATTGTCCTACCTGTCACGGCATCGGCCGTGTGCGCCGCATCCGGTACCGCTGATGAACGCGGCTGCCAGGCTCGGCTTGTTGTTCATGTGCCTCGCATGCGGGGCGACTCCGAATCCGACGCTGGACATAACGGGCCTGGGCCCGGCGCCTGCGACGACGCCGGACCCTGTGACGACGCCGCCGTCGCTGGCACCGACAAGGCCGCTGGCTGAGGAGACGGAGGGTGCGTTGGAAGAGGGAATCCAGACGAGTTCTGATTCAGGTCACGCGGATGCGGTGGCGGCCGGGAGCGCGGCGCAGAGCGCGTCGCAGAACCCAGGCCGGAGCACGGCTGGCGCAGATGCCAAGGATCGGTTTGTGGAAGACGGCGGGGCCCAGGCCACCATCGCTTTGGTCGCCGGGCAGGCCGTGGGCGCGGGAGAGCTGATTGCCTTTTGGTTCCAGCGTGATCCGGCGGGAGTGCGTGAGATGCTCGAACAACTTGCCCTATCCCGGTTGGTGATGGCGGAGGCGTCGCGCCTGGGCATGGTGCTGGCGCCGGAGCCGGTGGAGGCCGCCTGGCGCAGCTCACTCGCTGAGCTGGACCGGCGCATCGCCCGGGAAGCTCCTGGAACGGACACGGAGGATTACATCCGTGAGTTCATGGGGCGCGAGCCGAGCACCTTCCGCGAGGGGCTGCGCCAGGAGATCCTGCTGGAGGCGTTGGCCTCGCGGGTTGTGCGGGCCTGGATGCTCTGCGAGGAACGCTCCCGCGTGCGCGTGATAGTCACGAAGACCGAGGAGGACATGGACGCCGTGCGGACGGCCCTGGCCGCCGGTGGCGATTTCGCCGAGCTGGCCCGGAAACACAGCCAGGAGGAGTCGGCGGCGGACGGGGGCCTGCTGCCGCCGATTGTGCATTCCCAGACGGTTCTCTCGCGCCTGGCCTTCCTGACGGAGGTGGGGGAGGTCGGGGGGCCCGTGGGGGAGCAGGGCAGCCTCATGCTGATCCGGGTGGAGGAGCGTCCCACACCCCTGGAAATGGATGCGGACTGGTCGGTTTTGGGGCCCGCCGTTGAAGCGAGTCTGGCGTCGAATCCCGTGCAGGATCCGGAATACTGGCAGTGGAAGGAGGCCATCGGACGGCGTTACGAGGTGGATTTCAGCCCCATACTGGATCTGGTGGGGGAACCGGTGGCCACGGAAAACAGGTGAATGTCCCGGGAGTGGGGCTTGGCGGTTGACCCGGCGCCTCTCCTCGCCGATCCTCTCCATTATGGAAAGCGAAGTCGAAGGCGGGGTCCAGGCGGCCAGGGAGGGAGAGCTGGAATCCAGTGCCGTTGTGGCCGGGGACCGGGAACTCACAGGCGCCGAGAGCCAGCCTGAGGAGACTGGGGCTGTCAGCGAGCCCAGTGAAATAGCCTCTGCCGGAGGTGGGGCCGAGACCGATCCTTCCCCGGAGTGCGTCAATGCGGATTCAGCTGGGGCGGCGTCGAATGACATGGAGCTGGAAGTTTCCGGGGCGGATGATCTCTCCGACGGGGAGCTGCAGCGGATGTTGGCGGCCCTGCTCTTCGCCTCGCCGGAGCCCCTGGGCCTGGCACGCCTGTCATCCCTGACCGATGGAGCCCAACCGGCCCGCTTACGCCAGGTGCTAGCCAAGCTGGAGGAGGCCCTAGGGGCGGCGGAACTGCCCCTGCGTCTGGTGGAGTTGGCTGGCGGCTATCAATTGCTCACTACCGAAGACCAGGCTGAGACCGTCGGACAGCTCTCCCGGGTTCGCAAGGCAGAGCGCCTCAGCCCGGCTGCCCTTGAGACCCTCTCGGTGGTGGCCTATCGCCAGCCCGTTTCCAAGGCGGAGGTGGAGGCCATCCGTGGCGTCCAGGCCGGGCCCCTGCTACGCGCCCTGGTGGACCGCGGCCTGATTCGTGTCACCGGACGCGCTCCGGTGCCCGGCAATCCCCTGCAGTACGGCACCACACGCCAGTTCCTCGAACAATTCGGCCTGTCACGGCTGAAGGACCTGCCCAGGGATGGTGAACTGGCCCAGGGCTGAGGCCAGCCAGCCACTCTTGCCATCCACCTTGCCCACGGGGAGAGGGCCATTTAGACTCCTGCCCCATTTTACAGACCCCAGCGGCACCCACAGGGATCCCGCTAGAGACGCCAACCACGGCCATGTCCAAGACCACCACCCAGCACCCGGACCCCCCCCAATCCCACAACCACGACGACGATCTGATCGTCGCCCCCAAGGGGTCGAGCAGGCTGCGGTTTTTCCTGACCCTCGCGGCGGTCATGTTCGTCCTGCTCATCTTCACCGTGGGCGACCAGTTGGCTTCGACCCTGACGGGCAGCGGCGAAGCTGACGGGCCCTTCATGGTTTGGGATCATCCGGAACGAGGGCGCGTCGAGTTGGATCGGCCCACTTTCCTGACCCAGAAGCGGGCCCTGTCCTATGTGAAGAACTTGTTCGAGGGACGCGGCGCGCGGGTCGATGATACGGATGCGGCCCTGTTCATCATCCTCGATGACCTGGCGCTCTCCTCCGGTGTGCGCGTCACTGATACTGAGCTGGCGGAGTTCATCATGACGAGCTTCGGCAGCGGCGAACGCTTCAAGCAGCGGGCGAACAGTTTTCGCATCAGTGGGCGTGAACTGCAGGGCCACCTACGGCGTTACCTGCGCAGCTCGCGCTTCCAGAACCTGATCCGCGTGGGGGCCGTCGCCACACCGGATGATATCGAAACGCTCTGGAAGGAACGCCACCAGGAGTACGCCTTCCACTTTGTCGCCAAGCCCACTGCCCAGTACCGCACCACTGCTGAATCCCAGGTGCCCGGGGCCGAGGAACTGCAGGATTGGTTCCACGAGCTGCCGCTGAATGAACAGCAGACCTACCACAGCGAAGAGAGCTTCCGCCTCTCAGTCGCTTGGGTAAACATGGACGGTGCGTTCGATTCCACGGCCCTCATGGCGGCTCACCCACGGCCAGAGGATGAGGATGCGGACGCCCAGGCCCAGGCCTACTACAATTTGGTTTCATCGTCCCGCTTCCGGCGCGCCACGCCCCTGGATGACGATGGTGAGATGGATCTGCGCACGCGCCTGTACCTGCCCTTTGACGAAGTCGCGGAACAGTGCGGGAAGGAAGCCCCGGTCTACTTCTCCATGGTCGACTGGCGGCGCAGCCTCGAGAGTGACGCGGGTGTCGTGCCGGGAGACATTGATCTGGCCGCGGCTGCCGCGGAGCTGGGTCTGTCCGTACAGGCGGAAGCAGCGCCGCGCACCTCAACAGGTTGGCGCACGGGTAATGAATGGGGCGGACGCTATGTGGCTGGCCGCCTCCCAGTCACCCAGAGCGGTGCGTTTCTGCCAGGCGTGATTGTCGAGGAGGGCGCCCTGGTGGTGGCCCGCGTGGACGAGCGCATCCCCGCCAGCGAGCCGCCCTTCGATCAAATCCGAGACCGCGTGGCGGAAAACTGGACACAGAAGCACATGCAGCACCTGGCTCTGGAGGCTGTGCAAACCATGTACGACCTGCTCGACCAGGGAGCGGGTGAAGGCGCTCGCGGCCAACAGGGTCCTCTGATTTCTTTTGAGGCCATGCTCTCAACGTCCGGTGATGCGGGCTTGGGAGTGCAGGAAATGACTTGGCTGGAGCGATCCGAACTACCCGAAACCGACCAAGGCAGTATCCATCAGTTCGGTCTCTTTGCCCGCACCAAGCCGGACCTCTACACGCTGGAAGAAGGGGAGTTGGTGGCTCCCATGGTGGACGGCAGCGGCGAGCACGTTTACCTGGTGCGTTCCCAGGGTGCCCGGGACGCGGCTCTTTCCAAGATGGAGCCCAAGGAAGTCGCCGGTCTGCGCGGCCTCGCCGGACGCACGGCGGCGGAGGGTTTCGACGAGCGCACCTTCAACTCGCGCAGTTTCATGCAGGAGACCTATGGCGTGTGGATCGCCAGTTGGGACTACGAAGATGAAGCTGCCGAGGAGGAAGAAGAGACGGCGGGCTAACCGCTGTCAGCAGGCGCCGACCGGTTGGGGGATGAAGTCCACCGGCAGTTCCTCCTGGTGCCTGGCCACGACGATCATCTCGTCGAAGAGGTTCACATAGAGGACTGGATTGCCCAGGGCGCGCAGGGGGGAGAGCAGCCAGCCGAGGGCGGGCATGACGCGCTTGGAGCGCTCCAGGGCGAAATCCAGGTCAACGTACTTGCCGGCTTGGCGAGCGTGGTTGTGGTGGACGCTGAAGCCGGTTTGTTCCAAAGCCTGCCTGATCGTGCCCGGGTGAAAGTGGAACAGGTGTTCGGCGAGCTTGTAATGGTGCCAGCGGCGGCCGAGCACCGAGGCTGTCAGGCTGCGCACATTCTGGGTCTCCAGAATAAGGACGCCGCCGGGGGCCAACAGCGTGTGTATGCGACGCAGGGCCGCCAAGGGATCCGGAATGTGTTCGAGTACATCCCAAAGCGTGATCAGATCGAAGGAGGCCGGCTCAAAGGGGCTGCCCTTGAGGAAGCCGCCGTGGATGCGCTCTGTACCCAGGCGCTCCTCGGCTTGTGGGCGGATGGCGGCGGAGGGTTCCAGGCCGTGGGCATCCCAACCGCGCTCGGCCATGACCTGTAGGAAGAAGCCCGCTGCGCAGCCCACATCGAGTACGCGTCCGGGGGCGCATGTGTGGTTCTCCACCAAGTCCGCCCGGCGGCGACAGGTGCGCAGGATGAGTTGGTGGTCGCCGAGGTAATCCGTGTAGCCGCGTTCCCGCGCGGCGGGCGAGCGCCAGTAGCTTTCCCCGTAGATCTCGCGCACCAAATCTGATTGGGACAGGCGCGGGCTGGTATAGGTCAAATGGCAGTCGCTGCAGGTGTAGATCGCGAAGGGGCCTTCACGAAACTCAAGGCGCCGTTCGCGGCAGCCGCAAAGGGCGCAGTTGGTCTCAGTGAGCAAGTCGGTGTCGATGGCCAGTTCGGCCAGGACCTGTTGGCTTGTGTGACTCATCCGAAGTAGGTTTCCCGGGCCGCCACGGCTGCGGACTCCCCAGCGCCCTGGCGAGGCGCGCCATTCAAGAGGCCCTGGGCGATATGTTGGCCCATGGCGATGGAATGGTCCATGTTGTTGTAGCGGAAGAGGCCCTGGCGGCCGGTGGTGTGCAGGTTGTCCACGGCCCGCAGGCTGCTGCGCAGATGGTCCAGGTGCTCCCGGTACTCCAAATCGTAAATGGGATAGGCCTCTGCCAGGCGCCGCAGGGCCAGGGGACGCGTGCTGCCGGGCTCCACCAGGCCGGTGCGCACCAAATCCGCTTCCGCCAATTGGGCGGCGCGTTGCAGGTCCAAACGCCAGGTGGCATCTCCCCGACGGCAGGTTATCTCGCAGCACAGGGCAGTTGTGGGGCCGGGGGCCGAGGCATCGGAGAAGTTCTTCACCTCGCTGATGCGGTGGACGCGCAGGTCAGCCTGGGGCAAGTAGATCCAGTGGTCCGGGGATACCCGGGGACAGGCCACTTCCAAGTAGATAAACAGGATGGCCACATGGCGCAGTTTGCCGGCAGCGGAGAGCACTGGGGCCGGAGGCAGGGGGCGCAGGGCGCGGGCCACGAAAGGTAAAGCCATTGTGTTCACCACCTGATCACCGGGGACCAGCTCTATGGCTTGGCCGTTTGCCAGTCGAATGCCGCTGACGCGCTGGCCCGGGCCGGAGGAGCGAGTTTCAAGTTCCAAGGTCCGCACCGGACACTCGGTCATGACAACACCGCCGTTGGTCACAATAGCGTCGCTAGCTGCCTGGGAGATGGCGCCGATGCCTCCGCGACGCGGATAGTGAAACTCCGTGGTGAGGCTGCGTGGTTGGCCTTCAGCCGGTGGGCGCAAGGCCTGTTTGAGCACATCCCAAAGACCACGGTGACCGATGCGTTGACGCGCCCAGTCGGCGCTGATGCTGGTGCCGACCATGCCCCAGGCCTTGGTGGTGTAGGGCCCGAAGAAAATGTCGTAGAGCGTGCGCCCGAAGTGCGCGACAACCCAGCTTTCGAAATCAGGGTGCTTCCTCGGGCGCAGGCGTTGGCTGGTGCGGGCCACCGCCCAATCGGCAAAGGCGCGCAGCAGCAGTGTGGGGGGGAGTCCGTTCAGTACATTCTGTGGCCGCAGCGGATAGTCGAAGAAACGGTCACGCAGCAGGATGCGCGAGAGGCGTTGGCGCAGCAGAATGTCACCGGCCAACCAGGTTTCGAGCTGGGCCTGAACGGTCGCGCTGTTGGTGTGGAAGCGGTGGGGGCCCAGATCCAGGCAGTAGGGGCCGACTTGAAAACTGCGCGCCATGCCGCCCACTTGGCTTTCCTTCTCCAGTACAGTCACCTCTTGGCCAGCCCGGACAAGGGCTTCGGCACAGGAGAGTCCGGCTAGG
>NYXZ01000009.1 GCA_002686595.1 Planctomycetota bacterium
GAACCTCGGTGGAGGTGCTTTCGCCGATGTGACGGTCCCCAGGGGTCTGGGCGAGGCCCGCGGCAATGGCCTGGGTGTGGTGGCCGGTGACTTCAACGGGGATGGGCGGCCGGATATTTTCGTGGCCAACGATCAGAACCCGGATCGCCTCTGGACGCTGACGGAGTCCGGCGTATTTGTTGACCGGGCTGAGCAGGCCTGTTGTGCCCGGGGCCCCTATGGCATGTCGCGGGCTGGCATGGGGGTTGACGCCGCCGATGTAGACGACGATGACGACCTCGATTTGTTGGTCGTACAGATGGCGCGCGAGAGCGACGGTTTTTTCCGCAACAACAACGGAGAGTTCTTCGTGGAGGAGACCAACCGCGTGGGAATTGGCATGGGCACCATTCGCATGACCCGCTTCGGGGTTGGTTATCAGGACTTTGATTCCGATGGGTGGCTGGATGTCTTCGTGGCAAACGGGCGGGTCAATCTGCTGATGGCTCCCCTGCTGGAGTCCGATCCCTATGCCGAACCGAATACGCTCATGCGCGGCACGCCGTCCGGGCGCTGGGAAACGGTTAAACCCGTCGGTGGCGTTGAACAGGCGCTCTTGGCAACTAGTCGCGGGGCCGCTTTTGGAGATGTGGATGGTGACGGTGGCGTCGATGTCTTGGTCGGCAACCGGGACGGGCCGCTGCACATGCTCATGAACAGGGTGGTGGAGCGTGGGCGTTGGCTGAGCGTGCGCCTAGTTGAAGAGCGCGCTGGACAGCTGGTTGATGCTCACGGAGCGAATGCACGGGTGCTGGTCGGCGAGAGGATGCTGCGCAGGGATGTCAAGAGCGCCTCTAGCTACTGCAGTGCCAGCGATCCGCGGCTGGTGTTTGGTCTGGGGGAAGCAAGCGGAGTTGTCAGTATCCATGTGCGTTGGCTAGATGGCACCGAGGAGATCTTTGGGCCGCAGTCCGCTGATCAGGTCATCACGCTGAAAAGGGGTACGGGAGGGAAGTGATGTCGTGCTCGGGACGCAACTGGATTCGACTTGGCGCAATCTTGGCGGCGGCCGGTGTTGCCCTGGGGGCTTTTGGAGCACATGGTTTGCGAGACCTGGTGTCCGCGGAGCGCCTGATTACCTGGGAAACCGCCGTGCGCTACCACCTCTTGCACGCCCTGGGATTGGTGCTCTTGGGTGTCCTGTCGACCCCAACGGCGGGCTACCAATGGTGTGGGCGCCTGTTCGTCTTGGGCATCGCGCTCTTCAGCGGCTCGCTCTATCTCCTGGTGCTCTTCGATGTGCCCATGCTCGGGGCACTGACGCCTTTTGGTGGCGTTGCGTTGATCCTCGCCTGGCTCCTGCTGGCGTTCAGTCCAGATGGGCGCGATCAGAGTCGCCCATAGGCACTTCCGTGGAGAAGTACTCGGACCAGCGCCGGTCCACCTGGTCGGCGGTTTGCTCGTCGCAGAAGAGCTCCTCCGGATAGCTGGCCTTCATGCGAGCGTCGATGACCAGGGGCGCTTTGAAGGTGGCCTGGTTGGCAATCAGATCGGTCTGTGCGGCGTGAATGTCCGTAGCCGGGTCGAAGCGCGTGAAGGTGCGCCAGAGCAGGTTCATGGGGCTGCGCGCCGTGGCGGCTGCGTCGTCGCTGAGGATGACCAGGGGCCAGGGGGCCAGGGCGGGGGAGGCGGCCAGGATGCGAGGCAGATCGGCGTCAGACGCGTGGGCTGCTCCTTCCAATACCAGGCAACCGGGGCAGAAGACGGCGGCTGCCTTGGCTCCAGCTGGTAGTGGCCCAGCGAACTCCTCGGGCAGCTTGCGCACGGGCTGGCCCAGGCCCAAGAGCACCCCTTTGCTGCCTTCGCCCACGCGTGGCCCTGCGTAGTCCAGGGAGTCCATGGCCACATTGGAGAAGATGAACAGGTCTGTTTCCGGCCGCGTGCGTTCGAGCACACACTGCAACGTGCTGCGGAAGTCCTTGAGATCAACCGGTTGGTCGGTGACCAGCAGAAACTTCGTCAGGGATAGTTGGCCTTCTCCAAGAATGCGGAAGGCGCTCACCATGGCTTCCCGTCGGTAGCGATCATGGACAACCGTGGCGGAGAGCGAGTGGTAGCCGGTTTCTCCGTAGCTCCAGAGAGAGCGCACGGAGGGCATGACGCGCGGGAAGAGGGGGGCCAACAGGCTCTGCAGGTAGTCGCCAATGAAGAAGTCCTCTTGGCGTGGCTTGCCGACGACCGTGGCCGGGAAGATCGCTGAGCGACGGTGCAGCAGTGCCTTGCAGCGGAAGACGGGGTAGTCGTGTGTTTCCGAATAGTACCCGTAGTGATCGCCAAAGGGGCCCTCAGGGCGTCGCAGCCCTGGTGGGATTTCACCAACCAAGGCGAAATCCGCCCGAGCCGCCAAGGGCAAGGGGCCGGCGGGGTTGTTTGTCAGGTCCAGGCGACGGCCCAGGGCCAGACTGGCCAGGAGGAACTCGGAAATGTTCTCTGGCAAGGGGGCCACGGCGCCGAGGATCAGGGCCGGTGGACCGCCCAGAAGGATGTTTGCGGGTAGGGCCTCTCCTCTTTCCTCGGCGATGGAGTAATGGAAGCCGCCGCCGCGGTGGATTTGCATGTGCATACCGCATTCGCCGTCTTCGAAGAGCTGGATGCGATACATGCCGAGGTTCGGTACGCCCGTGTCTGGGTGGCGCGTTTGCACCAGCGGCAAGGTGAGGAAGCGGCCACCGTCCCGTTGCCAGGACTTGAGCACCGGTAGTTTATTCAGGTCGGTGGGCGCGGAGCGCGCTTCCAGCACAGGAGCGCGGCGGGCCGTGCGAGTTCCGACGCGAGTCAGCTTCCCCAACAGGCCCCGCCTGCGCCAGAGTCCGGCGAGGCTGGGGGGGATCAGTTCCTCGGGCAGGTCCGCCGCCTGGGCCACAATGCGCTCGGGCTCCGGGCCAAAGGCCAGCTCGATGCGACGGGCGGTACCGAAGAGGTTTGTCACCAGGGGGAAGGCTGCTCCCCTGGGGTTTTTGAAGAGCAGGGCCGGGCCGCCGGCGGCGATCACGCGGCGGTGGATTTCCGGCGCCTCTAGCAGCGGGTCGACGGGGGCCTCGACCTCGACGAGTTCCCCAGCGCGGCGCAGGATGTCGAGGTAGGCGTGGAGATCGAGGGGGGCTTGCGTGGCGGGCTCCGGTCAGGGGTCTGGGTGGTCGTGTTCGATGTCCGCTTGGGCGCGGTGGGCACATCCTATGGAGCTGGGTGGCCAGGCGCACGGAAGAGGCCCACGCGGAACCTTGCTGGAAAGACCCTGTTCGGTGAGGATGGCCGTCAGCACGACGTAGGAGGGACCATTATGCACTTGAACCTGACCATATTCTCCGGGCTGTTGCTCGGGCTCGCTCTCGCCCCTGCGGTTGCCCAGCCCCCCGCCCCGGCGGCGGGCTCCGCGACTGCCTGCGCCGCAGGGGCCTCACTGGCCGCGGACTTCGTCTGGGACAAGCGCGCGGTTGAACACCTCTACAACCGAGCTGGCTTTGGGGCCACCAGGGCAGAGATCGCCCGTGGCTTGGAGCTCGGTCCGGAGGCGCTAGTGGAGGAGCTCCTCAGCGGGGGGGCCGAGCCAGATGCCTTCTTCTATGAACTGCTCGACCGCCCGAACCGGCTCAAGATGGCCTTCCTGGGGGCCGATGAGCGCCGTGATTACATCAACGGCCTGCGGGCCAAGGATCGCCGACAACTGACCGCTTTCGTCATTTGGTGGGTGGAGCGCATGCTGGCTGGCGAGACTCCCCTGCGCGAGCGCATGACGTTGTTCTGGCATGGGATGTTCACCAGCTCAATGGGAACCGTGAGGCACGGCTTCGAGATGATTCAGCAGAATCAGTTCCTGCGCAGGCATGCGCTTGGGAGTTACTCGGACATGCTGCGCGGAATCATTCGCGACCCGGCCATGCTCGCCTATCTCGACAACAACGAGAACCACAAGGACAAGCCCAACGAGAACCTGGCCCGGGAGATCATGGAACTCTTCAGCCTAGGGGAGGGCAATTACTCCGAGACTGATGTCAAGGAAGTGGCCAGAGCCCTGACTGGATACACGAAGACAAAAGAGGGTCAGTTCGAGTTCAAGAGCAGGGATCACGATATGGGCTCGAAGACGATCCTCGGCCAGAGTGGACGCTTCGACGGTACGGATGTGGCTGAGATTCTGCTTGCCCAGCGGGCCTGTGCAGAATGGGTAGCGGGTCGCCTGATAACGTACTTGGAAGGGGTGGAGCCGTCGGCAGAACGCCTCGCCTCCTATGCGACACTGCTGGCCGAAAGCGAGTACCAGGTGCGCCCCCTGTTGCGCCGCCTCTTCCTCGACCCGGAGTTCTATCGGCTCGAAATCCGCGGCGCGCGCATCCAGGGGCCTGTCGATTACCTGGTTTCCTCCAGTCGGCGTTTGGGGATCGAGCCCCCGGGGGTTCTGGTCTACCAGGGCGGCGGCATGCTGGGGCAGCGCCTGCTCGACCCGCCCAATGTGAAGGGCTGGGAAGGGGGCGAGAGTTGGGTGACAACCTCAAGCCTGATGATGCGCGGCAACCTGATGGGCGTAGCCCTGGGGGTCGTTCCGCTGGAGGAGGTCTTTGTCGGTTCGCCAGTCATGGACGAGCCCGATGAAGCAGCCATGTTGGCCGCGCGGGGGCCCCGGGGACGGTCCCCGAGGGGGGCCAGGCCGGACATTTCAGAGGCCATGGACGAGGAATCTGCCAGTGGCATGGACGGCGGCATGGACAGTGGCATGGACATGGGGATGGAGGGGGCGGGAGAAGCGGGCAGCAAGGGCAACCTCTTTGAACGCTTCAAGAGCCTGGGGTTGATGCGCGAGTACTTCATGGTGAAGAAGTACCAGGCGTTGGAATACGAACCGCAGTTGAACCTGGTATCGCGCCTGCGGCGGCGGGGCATCAGCAGGGATGCGGATATCGCCCGCGAGTTGGCCGAGGAGTTGTTGGCGATCGCGCCTCCGCCGGAGACTCTGCGCGCCCTGGAATCCTTCCTGCGACAGGAACGCCAGTTGTGGGGTGCGGCAGATGGGGCTCTGTTGAGCATCGGCAGCGAGGCAGAGCACATCCTGAGGCGCCTGGCCCACCTGGTCCTCAGCCTTCCAGAGGCCCAACTGGGGTGAATGACATGAACAGCAATACGAAAATAAACCGGCGCGCCTTTTTGGCGGGCAGCCTGTCTCTGGCTGGCGTGACACCCGCATGGGGAGCTCCGACCGGCCTACTCCGACTGGCGGGTTCGGGGACCCAGCCCACAGAGGCTCGCCCGCAGCGACTGGTTTTGCTCCAGTTGAGCGGCGGCAACGATGGTGTCAGCACAATCGTCCCCTTTGGGGATGATGCCTATCATGCCTCTCGCAAGACGACGCACATCGCTGCCAAGGAGGTCCTTCCCATCGACCGCTATCGCGGCTTTCACCCGCGGCTCGGTTCCCTGCGTGGTTTGTTTGACGACGGACGCTTGGCAATAGTCGAGGGGGCTGGCTATCCACAGCCAATCCTCTCCCACTTCAAGTGCCTGGAAGTGTGGCACACGGCGCGGCACGCCGGGCGCTCTTCCGGCGAGGGCTGGATCAGTCGTCTGGTGGAGAACACTTGGCCAAGCACGCCGTCCACGGAGCGGGTGGTGCACTTTGGTTCGAGCGTGCCCTATTCCGTCTACTCCACGCGGCGGCCCGCCATCAATCTGGAGTCGCCCTCCGCCTATCAGTTCCTGGGCTCGGAATCCGGGGGGCGCGCTAGGATTGAAACAGGTCAAACTCCTGTGCGTTCCAATGGTCTTGGTGGCCCTGGCGGTTCCGGCGGCTCCAGGGCCCTGGACCGCCTACGCAAGATCATGCGCGATGCGGATGACACTTCGGGGCGCATTCGCGAAGCGGCCTTCGCCTATGGCACGCCGGTTGAATACCCGGATTCTGCCCTGGGCCATACCCTCAAGGATGTGGCCGCACTGATCGCATCGTCCATGGAGACGAGGGTCTTCTCCCTCGCCTACGGCGGCTTCGACACACATGCCGGACAACTGGGGGCACACAACAACCTGATGTCCACCCTGGATGGAGCTCTCGGAGCATTCGTCCGCGACCTGGCGCGCAGCGAGGCGGGACGCGAAACAGTCGTCTTGGTCTTCTCTGAGTTTGGGCGCCGCCTGAAGGAAAATGGTTCGCGGGGGCACGACCATGGCAAGGCTGGCCCCATGTTTGTCCTCGGCGAGCGTGTGCGCGGCGGCCTCTACGGCCGGCACCCGTCACTGTCTGACCTGGACAACGGCGATTTGAGGTTCACGACCGACTTCAGATCGGTCTACGCCACGCTGATCAAGCGCTGGTTCGGGGCCGACGACAAGATGGTTTTGGGCGAGCGCTACCCCCAGTTGGATTTACTGCGCGCCTGAGAGAGCCCGTTAGGCGGCGCCCAACACCTAGGCGGCGCCCAGCAGGGTGTGCAGGCGCATGATGGCGGCGCGGTCAGGCTCCAGCTCAAGGGATGGGTAGGCCGCGGGGAACTGCTCCCAGCGAAACTCAGACCAACAAGGATCCAGGTCGGAGATGCGGCGTTCGGAGTCGGTGCGGAAGCCGAAGTGCCATTCGACGACTTCCTCGTCGCCGACGACCCAGCGGACTGGCATGCGCAGGTCGATTAGCTCCTGGGGCGGTGCGATGCCCGTGGATTCCATAACCTCACGCCGAATGGCGGACTCGAGCTTCTCGCCGTGCTCGATGGGGCCTTGGAGTGGCCCCCAACAGGCTTCAATCCCGTGGTCGCGCTTCAGCAGCAGGTACTTGGGCTGGGGACAGCCCATGCAGTAGACGAAGACCTTAACGCGGTGGAGGAGAGTGGACATGGCTTGGGTGGGCGCCGCTTAACTGGGCTAGCATTGTTATCGTACCCGGTGACTGGGCCTTGAGCCGGAAGCGCTGGGATCATTCGCCATGGGAAAAAAAGAACAGAGGAATAGGCCCAACGGAGGCGCACAGGGGCAGCCCCGCAGGCTGGCCCTGGAGACCCAGCGCCTCGATCGCTTGCACAACTGGGAGGGGGTGCCCCGACGCCGCATGCGCCAAGACCTGGCGCCGGTCCTGGATCTTCTGGAAGCCCTGGGGAACCCTCAACGGGGGTTTCGCTCCATTCATGTGGCGGGGACCAAGGGCAAGGGCTCGGTTGCTGACATGCTGGCCGCAGGCCTCGGCCGGGCTGATTTACGGGTCGGCGTCTATGCTTCGCCCCATGTGGAGCGCATCAACGAGAGGGTTCGTATTGAGGGGCATGAAGCGGCAGATGATGACTTGGCCAAGTGGTTGGGGAGGGCCCTAGACGCCCTGGAAGCCTGCCGCAACCGGGGCAGCGCCGGCCGAGGGGCGACTTGGTTTGACACGCTGACGGCGGCGGCATTCCTGGGATTCCAGGAGGCGAAATGTCAGTGGGTGGTGGCCGAGTGCGGGCTTGGCGGGCGATTGGATTCCACGAATGTGCTCGTGCCGGAGCTCTGCATTCTCACTGGAGTTGAACTCGAACATACTGAAGTGCTCGGTGACACACGCGGGGCCATCGCCGCCGAAAAGGCTGGGATTCTGAAAGCGGGGGTGCCCCTGGTGACCTCTCTTGCAGCCCACGATGAGGCCGGTGAAGTCGTGGCCCGGCACGCAAAGGAGTTGGGGGTGGAAATCAGGCGGCCGCAGGCGGCGGCCTATGAGGAGGCCGGTTTGGCCCGCCGCAACACGCTGCTGGCTGAACTGGCCCTCGTGGTTTTGGAGGAAGCCGGGGCCTTTCCGGCGGGGCGCAGGCCGGCTGCCGAGGAGTTGGCGGCGGGCTCAAGGCTGCCGGGCCGCCTTGAGCTATTCCGCACGGATGGGCCACCAGTTGTCCTGGACGGCGCCCATGTGCCTAGCAGCGTGGCGGCGGTCTTGCATGAGCTGGCCCAGCATCCAGAGCTGTCAGGGCGGCCCCAGGCCGTGTTTGCCCTGGCCGTGGACAAGGACCAGGAGGGGATTCTCAAGGCCCTCGCCGCGGGTGTCGATAGTGTCATCTGTACCTCGCTGGGCACGCCTGCCTTCCGAGAGTCCGAGGCGCTTTGCGTCGGGGCCAGGGCGGCGGGCATCGTGGCTGAAACGGCCGCAAACCCCCGTGAGGCGCTAACCCGGGCCCAACAGCGGGCCGCCTCCCGCGGGGGGTGGGTGCTGGTCATCGGATCACTCTACTTGGCCGGCGCCCTGCGACCTCACTTGCGCCAGCTCGAAGCCACAGCACCATGCTCACCATCGTCTCCGACCTCCTGCTCACGGACACCTTCCTGATCCGCGGCAACATCGAAAACAAGTACGCGCGCCTCTCGCGCATCCTGGACGAGCATCGCCGCTTCTTCCTCAAGGTGCGAGACGCCACCTTGATCGATCTGGGCACCGGAGATCGCATCACGACGCCGCTGCTGCATGTGAACATGGACGAGATCCTGTTGGCCCATGAGTTCCTGGACGGAGGCAATGACACCGTCCTGGCGGACATGGCCAAGGACCAGGAGCTTGACCGCATTCGCGCATTCTACACGGGTCGCGTGAACCTGGAGTTCGCGGGCCATGTGCGCCCCGGGTCCTATGACGTCAACGATCACTCCACCCGTAGGTTCTTCGTCATGAGCTCACCGGTCATGAAAGGCCTCGTTGATCACGACGACCGCGATCTGAAGCAACTCGCTGATTTGCCCTACGCGATCCTCAACAAGGAACGCGTCGCCTTTCTGTACGACTTCAACTAGTTAGGCGGGCGGGCCTGGCGCGAGGCCACATTTGTTCTGGCTGGAGTCCACTGCTGGCAGAAGCCAAAATGACGGCATGGGCAATCCGCCGTCCCCCAGTTCGGAGAAACGCACCGATTCCGTCGTGCGGCGCCCCCCGGAACACTACCTGGTATTGGGAACGGCCTTGATCGCCCTGGCCGTGATGTTGGTCCTGGCCTTCATGATCGAGCCGGACGAACGCGGCTTTGGAACCCATGAGCAACTGGGATTGCCGTCCTGCAAGACCATGGAGTGGTTTGGCATCCCCTGCCCAGGGTGTGGCGTCACAACCTCCTTGGCCCATGCCGTGCGCGGNGAGTTNGCCACCTCGTTCTCCACCCAACCGCTGGGGATCCCGGTGGCGATCGTCATACCGCTCATTGCATTNTGGGCGGTGCTCAACCATCTGCGGGGGGGCGATTTACAAAAGGCCGTCTACGGACTCAGCGCCGNCCGCTGGGTGGCCTGGGTCGNCGTAATCGTGCTAGTCGTGTGGGTGCTCCAGGTGCGACGTTTTCTCGGCTAGCCGTTTTCCTGGGCGTCCGGGGCCGGCGCATCCGGCAACGGCGGGGCGGCGTCGGGGTCGATTTCCTCAAGCAGTTCGAGATAGCTGGCGTAACGCGTGGGGGGCAGCGCGCCGGAGTCCACCGCATCCCAAACGGCGCAACCGGGCTCGTGGTTGTGGGAGCAATCCTGGTAGCGGCAGTTTGATTCGAAGGCGCTGAACTCCGGGAAGAGGTCAGGGAGTGCGGCGCGGCTGATGTCGTGTAGCCGAAAGACGCGCACGCCAGGTGTGTCGATCACAAAGCCGCCCATGTCCAGGGCATGGAGTTCCGAGAATGTCGTCGTGTGTTTGCCCGACTTCCAGTACTTGCTCGTCTTGCCGACCTTCAGGTTGAGTCCCGGCTGTAGGGCGTTGAGCAGGGTCGACTTGCCCGCTCCGGAGGCGCCATAGAGAACGGTTACCTTGTCCTTCAAGGTGTCGGCGAGGGCTTCCAGGCCGTGACCCTCGGTAGCGCAGGTCGGTAGCACGCGCACCTGTGCCGCGGCATAGGTGTCTCGGATCGCATCCAAATCGCCGTCGCGGGCCAGGTCGGTTTTGTTGAGGACTAGCACGGCGGGGATCTCATGCCAGGCACAGGCCGCCAGAATGCGATCCGTGCGATTGCTCGAAAACCCAGGCCGGGAAAGGGAGCCCACCAGCACGAGCTGGTCGACATTGGCCACCAGGACTTGTTCCCGCGGATCGTGGCTGGAGGCCACACGGCTCAGGTGGTTGCTACGCGGCAGCACTTCCTCGATGGCAACCGGATCTCCGTGCAGGCTGACGCGCACGCGATCGCCCACGGCCACGGGATTCTTGGTGCCTGCCAGGCCCTCGAAAAGTTGGCCGCGGGGGGTGGCCAGGAAGCGCTCCCCGTCGGCCTCCACCAGACAGACCTTGGCCTCGACGCGGATTACTCGTGCTTCTCTGGTGTTGTCCATGACAGTGATGAGCAGGAAGGGGGCGCTCGACCGCGACGATGCTATAACAGACATGCCATGGTCGAGAAGGAAGTCATTCGCTCCCGTTCCAATGCGCTGCTCAAGCGCGTGGGAGCGGTCATCAAGGGTAAGGACAGCGCTGCCCTTCTGCTGGAGGGAGATCGCCTCGTCGACGATGCCCTGGCGGCGGGTTGGCGCATGGATGCTGTTCTGGTGGCTGAGGAGCGCAGCGAACGCCTGGCGGAGCTCGCGGCCGCGGGCCTCGGGCCGCGGGCGGTGGATGGGGATCTCTTGGCCAGCGTCGGTACCCTCAAGGGAGCGCCGGGCATTGTGGCCCTGTGCCAGCGCCCGCCCCTGCACGCGGTTGAGGACCTGCCCGCCGGGGAGCGGGACCTGTGCCTGGTGGTTTGGGGTGTGGCGGATCCCGGGAACCTCGGCGCCCTGGCGCGGTCGGCGGAAGCTGCCGGGGCCACCGCATTGGTGGTGGGTGCCGGCGGCGTCAGTCCTTGGCATCCAGCGGCCCTGCGGGGCTCCATGGGATCCCTGCTGCGCCTGCCGGTGTATGGCGGCGCCGAGGCGCAGGCGGTACACGCGGCCCTCGCGCGCTTGGGATTCAGCCAGATGCGAGCCCACACCCGCGGCGGACGCGAGCCCGGGGAGCTGGATTGGGGCGGTCCCACTGCCCTTTGGATTGGGGGCGAAACCGGGTCCTTTCCCGCGGAGTTCACCGAGGGCGACTTCCTCGCCGTGACCATTCCCACGGCCGCCGGGGCCGAATCCCTGAATGTGGCCGTGGCCGGTTCCCTGCTGCTTTTTGCCGCCGGACGGGTCCAAGCCCCGGTGGAGGAAGCCTGAGATGGCCGGCGATCTCTTTGGTGTGGATGACAAGCTGACCGTCGATCCGCTGGCCCCGGCCCCCGCCGACGCGCCCCTGGCGGAACGCATGCGACCCCGCAGCTTGGGCGAGTTTATCGGCCAGCGACATCTAGTCGGCTCGGGCCAAGTGCTCAGCAAGGCCCTGGCCGGGGAGTTGGTTCAATCCCTAATCCTCTGGGGCCCGCCGGGCGTGGGCAAGACAACTCTGGCGCGCCTCTTGGCGGCGCGCAGCGAGCAGCGCTTCGTGCCCTATTCCGCTGTGCTCTCCGGCATCGCAGAGATCCGCAAGGTGATGGCCGAAGCTGCCCGCATACGCGCCAGCGCAGGTCAGCGCACGCTGCTCTTTGTCGACGAAATACATCGTTTCAACAAGGCACAGCAGGATGCGTTTTTGCCCCATGTGGAGCGCGGCGACATTTTGTTGATCGGCGCCACCACGGAGAATCCTTCGTTCGAAGTGATCGGAGCTCTGCTGTCCCGGTGTCGGACGGTGATCCTCAAGCCGCTCACTCCACAGGAGCTGTGCGATCTGTTGCGCTGCGCCTGTGAGGCATCCCGAGGCTTGGCCGGGGCCGTTTCCATTGACGATGAGTGCCTGCTGCGGATCGCCTCCGCCGCAGATGGAGATGCGCGTCGGGCGCTGACGCTGTTGGAAACAGTGGCGGCTCTTGCGCCTGCGGGCACAGCCGTCAGCCCGGAGATCCTGACGGCGGCGCTACAACGCAAGGTGCTGCACTACGACAAGAGCGGAGAGGAGCACTACAACCTGATTTCGGCCCTGCACAAGAGCGTGCGTAATAGTGACGAAAACGCCAGCTTGTACTGGCTGGCCCGCATGCTGGCGGCGGGGGAAGATGGGGGCTATGTCGCGCGGCGCCTGATCCGCATGGCGTCCGAGGATGTGGGCTTGGCTGATCCCTTTGCCCTGCGTGTATGCCTGGACGCTGCCGAGTCTTTTCACAGGTTGGGGAACCCGGAGGGTCGGCTGGCGCTGGCGCAGGCGACGGTCTATCTGGCGCGGGCGCCCAAGAGCAATGCGATCTACAAGGCCCTGGGGGAGGCTGAGCGTGATGTGGAGCGCACTACAGCCGAGCCGGTGCCGCTTCATCTGAGAAACGCGGTCACGGATCTGATGACCGCTGCGGGCTATGGTGAGGGCTATCGCTACGCCCACGATGATCCACAGGCGTGTGAGGCAATGAACTGTTTCCCGCCGGGATTGAGCGGGCGCAAATACCTGTAGGCCGTCGGCGTGGAGCGGCGCAGGTACCAAATGCGAGGGTTATCTTGGGAATGCCACCAGTTCTCGGTTGCAAGGAGCGGGGCATGTTTCTAGATAGTAGGGCTGTTCGCCCATGCGAACTGGCCGCGTGCTCGGGTTTCCCGGGGACGTTGCCGACCTTCCGTAACGCGTATCCCGGGGCCTGAAGCGTTTAGCCGCTTTGGGCCTCGGGTGTTTTATTCGCGAGGGACGGCCGCGAGGCGTTCGTCCAAGCGGCTTTCACGGTGTTCCTGGTCCGTGTTCTGAAGAGCCATGCCAAGGGCGCGAGTGGAGCCCACAAGCACGACCAAGGAGCGCGCGCGTGTCAGGGCTGTGTAGAGCAGGTGACGCTGCAACATCATGAAGTGACGGGTGACGAGGGGAATCACAACAACAGGAAACTCACTGCCCTGGGCTCGATGGACCGTGATGGCAAACGCCGGGCGTAGATCGCCTAGGGCCGCGCTGGAGTAGGCGACCTCGCGATCAGGGAAGCGCACGCGCAGGTCCCCAGCGGGATCGATTTCGATGATGCGCCCCATGTCGCCGTTGAAGACTTCACGCTCGTAGTCATTGCGCGTTTGGATGACGCGATCGCCAGTGCGCCATGTTCTTCCACCCCGCGTGACCTCCCGTCCACCAGTGCCCTGGGCAGCGCGCAGACGGTCGTTTAGGGCGTCGACACCGCAGTCACCACGGTACATGGGGGAAATGACCTGTACCTCAGAACGCCAGTCAAAGCCGAAGGTTTTGGGGATGCGTTGGGTGACAACGTCCAGCAACAGATCCTCTGTGCGGGCCGGGTCTTCTTCCTTGAAGAAGTAGTAGCCGCCAGTGCGTGTGCCGGGGGGAGGGTTTTCTGGTGTTTCGCCGGCCAGAATCCGGTGGGCGGCGGAGACGATGCCACTGCCCTGGCCCTGGCGGTAGATGCGTGACAGGCGCGCACAGGGAATGCGGCCACAGGCGATCAAATCAGCCAACACGTTGCCGGCGCCGACGGAGGGCAGTTGATCTGGGTCTCCGACGAGGATCAGGCGCGTGGGCGGTTGGACGGCCTTCAGAAGGCTGTGGGCCAGCACCACGTCGAGCATGGAGATCTCGTCCACGATGATGAGCCCGGCATTGAGGGGCTGATCCTCGCCGAAAGTGAACAGGGCATCGTCAGGGTTTTGGCGCGGGCGGTAGCCGAGCAGGCGATGCAACGTCTGTCCAGGGCGGCCGGTGGCTTCCGCCAGGCGCTTGGCCGCGCGACCCGTGGGGGAAGACAGGAGCACTGAGACTCCGGCTGATTCCGCCAACTGAACGAGGAGCCGCACGATTGTCGTCTTGCCCACGCCGGGTCCGCCGGTGAGCAGCCCGAGGGGTTCCGCCAGGAGTTCCAGTACGGCCGTGCGCTGGTCGGCGTGGAGCTCTAGGCCGGAGCGGCTTTCGGCCCGGGCCAGGTCTTGAGCGTCGGCCAGGGGTGGAACCGGGGCGCAGTCCAGCAGGCGCAGCAGGTTGCGGGCCAAGCCGCGTTCGCTGGCGGCCAGGTAGGGCAGATAGACGAGCTCCCTTGTGGGGCAGGCCGGGGTGACCTCCCGCGTCGCAGCCGGCAGCTGGTCGAGGATGACCTCGTCTTGCTCTGCGAGTAGGTCGAGGGCCGCGTCAAGCTCGGCGCGCGGGGGATCATCGGCCAGCAGTTCCCCGGTGGCGGTGAAGAGGGCGTCGCGGGTGAGGAGCGTGTGACCGTTGTTGGCGGAGGCCTTCAGGGCGTGCATCAAGCCGGCGCGGCGCCGCCGGGGGTCGTCGCTGCCAATGCCTGCGGCTCGGGCGATGCGGTCCGCCGTTGTGAAGCCCAAGCCGCGTACGCCGCTGGCCAAGATGTACGGATTCTGGGACACGAGGCTTTCGCACTCTGGGCCAAGGGCGCTGAGGACCGCCGCGGCCTGGACCGGGCCCAGGCCGAGGCCCTGGAGGTAGGCCAGGCTCTCGTGGGCTCCGTGTTGAGCTTGCAGCGTCTCCACCAGGGCCTGGGCGATGGGCTCGCGCAGGCCCTTGATGCCCGCCAGGGCGGCCGGGTTGTCGCGGATCGTGGTTAGGGTTTCCGGGCCCAGATGTTCGACGATTCGTTGGGCCAGGGTGGGGCCGATGCCGGGGAAGGCCGGGGAAGCCAGGTAGCGGGCGATGCCGGCGGCGCTCTTCGGGGCCAGAACATGGACTGTGTCGAAGGCAAACTGGAGGCCGTGGCTGGCGTGACGCTGCCAGCCTCCCGTGAGGCGCAAGCGCAGGCCCTCTCCGGGCTCCGGCATGCGTCCCACAGCCGTGCAGCGGCCTGTCTTGCTGACCGCGGTGGGATCGCAACTGCCTTCTGGGACCAGCCTTAGAACTGTGTAGCCAGAGTCTTCGGAGTGAAATGTGACCCTCTCAACTACGCCGGTGAAGACGGAATCCTGGCCCTGGGAGGTGGGTGTTGAGCCCCCTGAATGGCTTTGTGCGGGTGTTTCGGCTGGCATCTGGGTGGGGCGCGAAGTGGCGTCCTTGAGCATTTCCCTTCCGGGCCTTGGCCAGGGAGGGCAGACAGGCTATCCTGTTCGCCCCATTTTGCCGCCGGAAGGCGGCGCGCCCTAAGGCAACCCAGAGGAAACCCACCCACACGTGATAAAGGTTCAGGTACGTTCGAATGAGTCGTTGGAAGCCGCCCTGCGCCGCTTCAAGCGCCAGTGCAACTTCAGCGGCATCTTCCGCCTCGCCAAGGCTAATACCTGGCACGAGAAGAGCTCCGACGAGCGTCGGAGAACCAGGCGTGAGCGCCTGCGGACGATCCAGCGCGCCACGCGCAAGAACGATCCCAACCGGGCTGCCATGGCCGGGCGTGGGCGTCGTCGACGTCGCTAGAATCTGATCTCACATGGGCGCCCCGGCGCCTGAGGGAGGGGCCGCCCCGGGCGGCTTCTTTCGTATCACAAGCCCACCGGCGCATCACCACCAGCATGGGCCTGCTCCCGAAAAACCGCGATCTCTCCAGGCCCTTGGAGCGCCTGGAGATCCCCGTCGATGCCAGCAATCTGCAACTGCGTGTGGAGGAGGTGAACATGCGCCTGGACCTGTTCCTGCAGCACCACCTGTCCTGGAAGTCGCGTTCGGCGATCCAAAACCTGGTGCGGGCCGGGCAGGTGCGTGTGTCGGAGCCTGCCGGGCAGCGCGAGGGCGCGGAGGCGGCGGCCGTCGAGCTGCGGCCGGGCCGCCGCCTGCGCCACGGCTTCCTTGTCGTGGTGGATATACCAGCACAAGCGCGCGTCAGCCCGGTGGCCAGCGGGAACGATGAGTTGGACGCGGTCTACGAAGACGACTGCGCGTTGGTCGTCGAGAAGCCTGCTGGGCTGCCAGTACATCCGAGTGGGCGCCATTTGTCGGATAGCCTCATTCAGCGCGTTCACGCTCACTTCGCCGCGCGCGGGGAGGCAGCCGGGGAGCAAGCCTGCCGTCCGCGCTTGTGTCACCGACTCGACCGCGAGACCAGCGGCCTCGTGCTGCTTGGCAAACGCGCGGAAGCCCACGCCGAACTCTCGCGGCAGTTTGAGGAGCGCGAGGTTGAGAAGGAGTACCTCGCCATCGTTCAAGGCGTTCCAGCGGGAGACTCCGGCGTGATTGACTACTCCATTGGCTCAGCGCGTACGGGGAGCGTGCGCTTGAAGATGGCGGTGCGGGCAGATGGCCAAGAAGCCCGCACTGATTGGAGTCTGGTAAGGGCCTGTGGCGCTCTCAGCCTCCTGCGCCTGCGCCTGCACACGGGGCGCCAGCACCAGATTCGCGTGCATTGTGCTGCCTTTGGCCACCCGGTGGTGGGCGACAAGCTCTACCTCGGGGGGGATGAGGTATTTGAGCGCTCCCTGTCAGATTCCCTGACAGAAGCGGATTGGAGGCTCTTGGGTCTCGGGCGCCAGGCATTGCATCACCATCGATTGGTGTTTGTCACGCCCGTTTCGGGGGAGCGGGTTGAGGTCGTCAGTCCGCTGCCAGATGACATGGCGCAGCTTGTGGGGGATGGTGATGTCAGGGAGTAGCCGTGTTTGATCTGCGGTCAAGCAGAATGCGAAGCCAACGGTGGAGCGCACATCCGCGGAGGTGTCTTGACTGGGAGCGTGGAATCGAGGAGACCAATGACCAGTTCCCGTACTCACCGGGGGCATAAGCGCGGGCGGCGACCGCCCAAACCAAGCGGACACTAGATCAATGATTGAACAAGACGAAAACCAAGACGCTGCCACCTACCCCGCTGACCGCACAGCGGCCATCCGGCAAGTGATGATGCCCCGGGACACCAACGCCCTGGGGTACATCTTTGGGGGTGTGATCCTCTCCCAAATCGACATTGCGGCGGCCATTGAGGCCCACCGCCATCACCCGTCGAAGGTGGTGACCGTCGCCATGGACGAGGTCGTGTTCAAACAGCCCGTCTTCGTCGGCGACCTGGTCTCCTTCTTCACCGAAACGGTGCGCGTGGGCACGACTTCGGTCCGAATCAAGGTGGAGGTTTGGGCCCAGCGGCGTTTTGGCGGTGGCCAGTACGCCTTCGTCACCGAGGCTTTGGTGACTCTGGTGGCGGTGGATGACGACCTGAAGCCCGTACCGCTGATCAATCCCTGAGTCGAGGCTGGGGAGGGGCGCCAACGCCGGGGGGCGCTGGTTAGACCGGAGAGCTCTCGCTGTAGAGGGAGACCTTGAGGCCGGTGGCTTCGGCCAGAGTGTCAGCCAGGACATCCATCTGCTTGGGCGTGAAGGGCTTCAGGCGCTTCCCGGAGACCGATGCCGTGCTGGTGAGAATCTCAATGGCGGCGGGCCGAATCTCCACCAAGCGCTTGATGATGCCCTTCAGCTCAGCGTCGGAGGTGTTGTCCACGGGGCCCCGCACGAAGTTGATCTCCACATGGAGCTTCTCCAGGCCAGCCAGGGCGTGGACGCGGCGGGCCAATTCCGGGCCCTTGCAGCCCGTCATGCGGGTGAAGCCCTTGGCCGAACCCCACTCCATGGTGATCGTGGGCCGGTCGTAGTAACCGAGGGCCCGCCGTACATCAGGGTTCTCAAGTTGGCGGCCATCGGACAGGATGGCCAGCTTGGCCCGGGGGTACCACTTGTTGCGAAGGGTGACCAAATTCTCGCTAATTTCTCTTAGACCGGGGTGTAACGACGGGTCACCATTGGTTCCCGTGACCACGATTGTGCGCACCTTCTCGCCGGCTCGAGAGCCGTCGATAATAGATCTGGCGGCCGAGGTCACCACCAGTGAGGCCCGCGGGAGCTGGTTGCCGCGCCCGATAAGGAGTTCGGGGGCGGCGGGGGTCAGGTCGATGGCCAGGACATTGTCCCAGCGTTCTGTACGGATGGGCCCGAGGACGATCGGGCTAGGTGCGGTGGTGGTCATATTGGTCGGACAATGTTGAGTCCGGAGCAAGAAGATGCCTTTACGGCATTGATAAGGCCGGCTTGGGGAGAATCCGGTGGTCTCAACGGGGGCCACGGGGATACGGACTTTGGAGGCCAGTGCGGGGCTTCAGACGTGAATTCTTCACCTTAACATAGGATTGGGATTGCCTCAACGGAAAAGCGGCTTCCATGGCCGGTCAGGGGCCTTCCTAGGTGCGAGGCGGCTGCTGATGGCCCTCGGAAGAGGGCTCGGTTGAGGCCCGGGCGGGTCTTTGCGGGAAGGCCGCCCAAAGTAACAAGTAGAACCCGAAAAACAGGCGCAGGGGGTGGGCAGCCGCTACCCGGGCCCAGCGCAGGGTGGCGTGCTGGTCGGGAGCCGGCGGCCAGAAGTGGTCCGCGGCCAGAACCAGAGCCCAGGCCATGGCTGTGAGGAGGAGTGGGAACGGAGGGAAGGGGCGGCGGTGGGTGGCGGTTGCCTGGGGCGTGACCGAAGCCGGTGACCTGTGCGCTGGCGGCGGGGCTTGTGGCTGGCGTTTGTGCATGGAGCTGTGGTCCCAAGGAGGTCCAGGACTTGACTGCCCGCTGGGCCAGGAGTCGCGGTCTTTTCCCCACCAACTGCGCAATGCCGTGGGTAAGGCGGATCCGGCCCGGTGGGGATCTTGCGTCGGTGGAGGACCACGCCTAGACTGCGCGCCAAATCACCCGGACCTCCCGGCTCTGGCGTGTGACCCCCTTCACCCCCCCAGCACACAACCCCGCCCATAACAGGATCGGCCCAGGGCTGATCCGCCCGCCTCCCTCTCCCCCCCGGAGGCGCCCACCCCGCTGCCGAGCCGGGGAACCCAGATGTACTTCGACTACCTCAACGTCCTCGTCTTTGCCTGCGTTGGACTCCTGTTCGTTTTCGCGAACATCATGATCGCGTCGATCATCAGGCCCAAGCGCAAGACCACCCGTGGCCTGGAGGTGTATGAGTGCGGCGAAGAGCCCATCGGCGGGGCCTGGATCCAGTTCGACATTCGCTACTACACGGTCGCTTTGGTCTATGTGATCTTCGCCGTTGAGATCGCCTTTCTCTTCCCCTGGGCCATTGTGCTCGGCGATGCCATGGCCGGGGAGGGTGCCGCCGCCGGTACTGACATCGGCATCTTCGCCCTGGTCGAGGGATTGCTCTTCATATTGATTCTGTTCCTGGGGCTGGCCTATGTCTGGGCCAAGGGAGATCTCGACTGGGTACTGACCTACTCGGGCCCCGACTACGCCCCGCCCACGCACCCCGACCGCGCTGTGCCCGACCGCGAGGAACTGGAATCCTCGACGGCTACAGCAGAAACAGAGGAGGACGGAGACGCGGCTGCCTAGCCCGTTCATGCACATGGGAATTATAGAGAACAACTTCGACGACAATGTCCTCACCTCGCGTGTGGACTGGCTGCTGAACTGGGCGCGTCTCTCGAGCATTTGGCCCATGACCTTCGGGCTGGCCTGTTGCGCGATTGAGATGATGGCGGTGGGAGCGGCCCACCACGACATCGACCGCTTTGGTGCCGGTGCCTTTCGTGCTTCCCCGCGGCAGTCTGACCTGATGATCGTGGCGGGCACGGTCAACTTCAAAATGGCTGAGCGTATTGAACGGCTCTACGACCAGATGCCGTCGCCGAAGTATGTGATCGCCATGGGCGCCTGTGCGACGGGAGGCGGGCCCTATCACAAGTATGGCTATACGGTCATGAAGGGCGTCGACCGCATCATCCCCGTAGATGTTTATATCGCCGGCTGTCCACCGCGCCCGGAGGCTCTGCTCGAAGGGCTGATGAAACTTCAAGAGAAGATTCGCTCCACGCCCGTTATCCGCAAGCCCGCCCACAGCGCCTGATGCCCATGGATTTTCAGGCACTATACGCTCATCTCCAAGCGCAAGGCGCGGCGGGCCTGGGCGGCTGCGACGAGCCTCGGGCCAAGGACCCAGAGGACAAGCAGGACAAGGGCCGCGCGGGCGATCCCTTCGTGCTCGTGGCGGTGGAGCAGCTGCCGGCCTTTCTACAGCTTTGCCGCGATGATGAGGCCCTCGGCTTTGAGGTGCTGATTGATTTGTCAGCGGTGGATCCGGCGGCTGAAGATGAGGATCTATGGCTGGTGATTCAGCTGCTTTCCCTGCGCCACCGCCACCGCTTGATGATCAAGTCCATGGTTCCCAAGGCGACGCCTTGCGCGCCGACGGTGGCGCCTGTCTATCGCGCTGCCCAATGGCACGAGCGCGAGTGCGCCGAGATGTTCGGAATCACCTTCGAGGGGCACTCTGACCCGCGGCACATATTGCTGCCCGAGGATTGGGTCGGCTATCCGTTGCGCAAGGACTACGTCTTCCCCAAGGAGTACCGGGGGGTGTCCTGTGAGTAAGGCCCAAGCAACTCCCCGCGTCCCGGAAGATGCGCGCCGGCTGCCTTCCGGTGAGCGGGAGTTCATGCTGGATGTGAAGACCCAGGACCTGGAGGTCAACATGGGCCCCCAGCACCCGGCGACGCACGGCGTGATGCGGGTGCTGGTGCGCACGGACGGAGAGTTGGTCACGGGCGCCCAGCCGCACTTGGGCTATCTGCACCGAGCGGCCGAGAAAATCGGCGAGAATGTGGAGTGGCTGCAGTACCTGCCCTACACGGATCGCTACGACTACTTGGCGGCGATGAACAACAACCTGGGCTACAGCCTGGCTGTTGAGGCCCTGATGGATATTGAGATTCCGCGCCGGGCTCAGATGATTCGAGTGATCTGCGCCGAGCTCAATCGCATCGCATCGCACCTGGTGGCCTACGGTACTTATGGGCTGGATATCGGCGCCTTCACGCCGTTCCTCTACGCCTTCCGCGAGCGTGAGTGGATCCTGATGCTGTTCGAGAAGATCTGCGGCGCGCGCTTGACCTACAGCTACATCCGGATCGGAGGCGTCTTCAATGACGCGCCGCCCGGCTGGTTGGACGAGATCGGCCACTTCTGCGATGTCTTCGAGGACAAGTGGCGTGAGTATGTAGACCTGCTGATGATGAACAAGATCTTCGTGGAGCGCACGGCCAAGGTCGGTGTGATCTCGAAGGAGATGGCGCTGGATTTCGGCCTGACCGGTCCCATGTTGCGCGGCTCGGGCGTGGACTTCGATTTGCGCCGCGACTGTCCATACATGATCTACGACGAGATCTGGCAGGCGGGAGCCTATGAGATTCCCGTGGGCACGGGCGAGCAGGGCGTCCTGGGCGATTCCTGGGACCGCTTTTATGTGCGCGTGCAGGAGATGCTGGAGTCCCTGAAGATCGTCCGCTGGTGCCTGGCGAATATCGAGGAAGGGCCGACCATCGGGGAGTTGCCCAAGACTTTGAAGGTCCCCGCGGGCGAAGCCTATGTAGGTATCGAGAACCCGCGCGGCGAGCTGGGTCACTATGTGGTTTCAGATGGCGGCAAGGTGGCCGTGCGTTGCCGCGTGCGAGGCCCGTCCTTTGTCAACCTGGCAGTGCTCGAGGATTTGTTGCCGAACACCTTGTTGGCCGACACGGTGGCCATCATTGGCTCGACGGACATTGTCGTCGGAGAAACGGACCGCTAGGGCGCTATGAATAACGGGAACATCTTCCTCGACCTGTTGGTGCGCTTTGCACCGGAGGGTACGCCCTCTTGGCTGCTGGACCTTTCCGCCGCCGGAGTCGGGGTCGGGATCTTGGTGGCAATGGTCTCAGTGATCGCCATGTTCTGTGTTTGGATGGAACGCAAGGTGGCCGGTCATATCCAGTGCCGTTACGGACCGATGTATGTCGGGGGGTGGCACGGCTGGGCCCAGTCGATTGCCGACGGCGTCAAGTTGTTGCTGAAGGAGGACATGATCCCCATCGGCGCTGATCGCCCTCTGTTCGTGTTGGCCCCGGCCCTGGTGCTCGGCAGTATCTTCGCCGCCCTGGCGGCCCTGCCCCTTGCTCCGGGTGTGTTCTTCGCGGACATCGACCTGGGGCTGTTCTTCATCTTGGCCATGAGCTCCATGACAACCATCGGGGTTGTGATGGCGGGTTGGGCGTCCGCTTCAAAGTGGACGGTTTATGGAGCGATGCGCGAGGCAGCTCAGGTGGTCGCCTACGAGATCCCCCTGGGCATCTCGTTGATGGTGCCGTTGATCGTGGCCGGCACCTTCAACCTGAACGAAGCCAGTGCCCTCCAGTCCGGCTGGTACGGGATGCATTGGTACATTTTCCAAAACCCCTTTGTGCTGCCGGCCTTCGCCCTGTTCTTCATCTCAGCCCTGGCGGAGACAAAACGCGCACCCTTCGACTTGCCTGAAGCCGAATCAGAACTGGTTGCCGGTTTCATGACCGAGTACTCGGGCATTCGCTGGTCCTTCTTCTTCATGGAGGAGTACGCCGCCATGTTCCTGATGTCGGTGGTCGCGGCGGTCTTCTTCCTGGGCGGGTTTGAAAGCCCCTTCACCTCCTTGGCCCGCGATGTGTTCGGCGAACAGCACTTCCTGGCCAGCCTGACGGCTGGGCTCGTTTTGTTGGTGAAGGCCTTCGGCGGGATATTCCTGATGATGTGGCTGCGCTGGACCTTGCCGCGCGTGCGCATCGATCAGGTCATGACCATGGGGTACAAGTATCTGACGCCCCTGGCCCTCTTGTGTGTGCTGGGAGCCAGCATCTTTGAAGCCCTCTGGCTGGGAGTTGCCTGATTCCGCCATGAGCGTTGTCGCTAGCTACATCAACAACATCGTCAGTGGCGTGAAGAGCACGCTGGTGGGCATGCGCATCACCGGCAAGTACTTCCTCAAGAAGCCCATCACGGTCCAGTATCCCGACGAGCGCCTGCCGATCCCCAACCGCTACCGGGGCATCCACTACCTGGAGCAGGAAAAGTGCATCAACTGCCTGGCCTGTGCACGAGCTTGCCCGGTGGATTGCATCGAAATGGACGCCGTGCGTCACGGCAAGGAGCTGGAGTGGGTCAAGTTCACGATCGACTACCAGAAGTGCATGTTCTGTGAGCTGTGTGTCTACCCTTGCCCGAAAGACTGCATTCACATGGGCAATGAGTTTGCCTTTGTCACCACGGATCGCAGCGAACTGCATCACGACCTCTTGTCCTACAAGGGCATGAGCCGCGAGGCGCGCATTCGCAAGCGCGAGGCGGAGGAAAAGAAGAAGAAGAAGGCGGCCGCCAAGGCTGCCAAAGCGGCCAAGGAAGCCCAAGCGGCGGAGACCGAAGGGGATCCTCCGCAGCCCACTGAGGGGGAGGCCTGACATGGAGCCCGCTTCTCGCGTTTTCTACACCCTGGTCACCCTGGCCAGTCTGTTGGCCCTCGGTTGGGGGGCCTTTTCCGCCGGAGCGCCGGGGGTTTCCTTTGCCCTCTTCGCAATCTTGACTCTCGGCGGCGGCTTGATGTGCATCTGGGAGCGCTCAGTGGTGCGCAGCGCGTTCAGTCTGATGGCGACCTTCCTGGGAGTGGCCGGCCTGTTCCTCCTGCTTGGCGCTGACTTCCTGGCCATGGCCCAGGTCCTTATCTATGTGGGCGGCATCTTGGCCCTGATTCTTTTCGGTGTCATGCTTTCGCCGCCAGACCTCAACGAACGCAGCTTGCCGCGTGTGCTCGGCGGCTTGGCCTTTGCCGGCGGCGCGGCTATCTGGCTCGGCCTGCGCATTTCCGCCAGCGTCACCTGGGCCACGGCGGAGGAGCTCCCGCCCATGACCTCCCACGCCGAGGAAATAGGCGTGGGCTTCCTGTCTCCAGAGCAGTATGTGGTGCCCTTTGAGTTGGCGGCGGTGTTGCTCACCGTGGCCCTGGTGGCGGCTGTCTACATTGCTCGCCGCCGATCGATCGATCTGTTTCCGGAGGAGGACGCCTGATGCCCCTTGAAGCCTATGTGGCCGTATCCGCGGCTCTCTTTGTGATCGGCATTGCCTGCATGCTCAGCCGTCGCAACGTGCTCTATGTGTTGATGGGGATCGAGATGATCCTCAACGCGGCCAACATCAACTTCGTGGCCTTCAACCGTTTCTCCGGCGACGGCCTAGACGGGCGCATGTTTGCAATCTTCGTCATCATTCTGGCGGCGGCCGAAGCTGCCGTGGCATTGGCCATCCTGCTAAATGTCTACCACCTCTTCCGCTCGGTGAAGCCCAGCGACGCAGACCTCCTGCGGGAGTAGAGCCCATGGACTTCCTCCAGTTCAATCCAGAGACTGACTACAAGCTGCTGCTGGCGGTGCCGCTGATTCCGGTGCTCGGTTATGTGCTGCAGATCTTCTTTGGCAAGCAGCTCAAGCGCGGTGACATCCTGCTGACGGCGGGCATGTTCACTTCGATGTGCATAGCCCTGCTGATGTTCGCCAAGGCCCTGAATGCGGCCTATGCCGGTGAGGTCTTCCTACACGAGTCCGTGAAAGAGTGGGGCGGCTGGGGCTGGCTGTACCAGTCTGAGCCAGGCGTGAATCTCGTCGCGGGCATCTTCTACGATCCCCTGGGGGCCGCCATGCTGGCGGTGGTCACGGTCGTCTCCTTCTGTGTGCACCTGTTCTCGACGGGCTATATGCACGGGGATTGCCGCTACCGCATCTTCTTCGCGAACATCAGCCTGTTCACATTCGCGATGCTCGGCCTGGTGTTGTCCGACAACCTCCTCTTCCTCTTCATCTTCTGGGAACTGATGGGGCTGATGAGCTACCTGCTCATCGGTCACTTCTCCCATGACGCTAAGTCGGGCTTCAGGGGTTGGGCGACCTGGGCCTCCCAGAAGGCCTTCATGACAACCCGCGTGGGCGATGTCTGCCTGCTCGTGGGCATGTTGATGTTCCACCAGCACTTCGAGACCTTCCAGTTCACTGAACTGTGGTCCGCGGCGGCTGAAACCGTCGCCGCCAACGGTGGCCAATACCCGGCCTGGATGACCGTGGCCGGCCTCTTTGTCTTTGGCGGCACAATCGGCAAGTCAGCCCAGTTCCCCCTGCATATCTGGTTGCCGGATGCCATGGCTGGCCCGACGCCGGTCTCGGCCATGATTCATGCCGCGACGATGGTGGCGGCCGGCGTCTTCCTGCTCGGGCGAACCTATCCACTGATGAGTCCCATGGCCCTGGAGGTCATTACCGTTGTAGGTGCCACCACCGCCCTCTTCGCCGCCACGATCGGTCTGACATCCTGGGATCTGAAGGCAGTCCTGGCCTACTCGACGATCTCGCAGCTCGGCTTCATGGTGACAGCCGTGGGCCTGGGCAGCGTCACGGCCGGCATGTTCCACATGACAACGCACGCCTTCTTCAAGGCCTGTTTGTTCCTCTCAGCCGGCTCGGTCATCCACGGCTGCCACCACGAACAGGACATGCGTCTGATGGGTGGGCTGCGGAAGAAGATGCCAATCACCTTCATCTGCATGTTCGTGTGCACCCTTGCCATTGCCGGCATTCCGCTTTTCTCCGGCTTCTACTCCAAGGACAAGATCATCATGGCCGGGTTCGAGCGCGTGCTCGACCACGACCATTTTTCTGGAGCCGCCCTCTACGGCCTGGTGGCTCTGGCCATCGCCGCGGCATTGACGGCCTTCTACATGTTCCGCCTGATCTTCCTGACCTTCTTTGGGGAATACCGGGGCGATCAGCAAGAGCATCGTTACAGCGGCATGTTGGACGAGCACGGCCGCGGTGGGCACATCGTCTACCACGACCACGATGACCACGATGACCACGGGGGAAATGCCCACGTGCCCCACGAGTCGCCGAAGAACATCACCATTCCCCTCATGGTGTTGGCTTTCCTCGGAGTATTTGGCGGCCACTTCTGGCTAGCCAGCAGCGACCCCCTGGCTAATCACAGCAAGCCCTGGTTCGCCACCATGGTTAGCGAATCCACCCTCTATGGTGATGAAATCTCAGGTTGGCTGTCGCCCGAGCCTCACGGCCACGAGGCGTTGGAACACCTGGAGCATCTCGAACACACGGCTCACCTCTCTGCCGTCGGGACTTCCCTGACCGTGGCCCTCTTGGGCGTGTTTGGAGCATGGCTCTTGTACTACCGGCGGCGGGACATCCCGGCCAAGGTGGTCGCGGCCGTTGGCCCGCTCTATCCACTGGTTGCCAACAAGTACTACATCGATGAACTGGTCACGCGTTATGTGATCAGGCCGACGCTGGCCCTGTGTCGCGCCCTGAAATGGGTGGACGAGAAAGTCGTCGACGGCGTTGTGTTGGGCGTTGGCCGCCTCAACCGCACCGCAGCCACGGTTCACGCGTGGTTTGACGGAATGTTCGTCGACGGACTCGTCAACGGCGTCGGGCACCTGACCCAGGCCTTTGGCTCAATCGTGCGCCTAATCCAGACCGGACGCATTCAGCAATACCTCTCCTTCGCCGTCGCGGGGAGCATCCTCCTCGCCGCTTGGCTCATCCTGAGCTGATTATTGACCCATGGATCACATCCTCAGCTGGATCACTTTTATTCCCGCCATCGGCATGGCGGCGATCCTCTTCGTGCCACGCAAGAACATGGCCCTCATCAAGGGCATTGCGGTGGTGGCCACGGCCATTCCCTTCTTGCTCGCCACCAAAATGTACTTTGGCCTCTTTGAGAAGGGCACCGCTGCCTATCAGTTCGTGGAGCGCGTGGACTGGATCCCGGCCATCAAGGCCCAGTACTACATCGGGATCGATGGCCTCAGCCTGCCGCTGATCTTCCTGACGACGNTGCTGCTNNTGATTGCTNTTCCAGCCAGTCAATCCGTACCGCGCCTCAGCAAGGCCTACTTCGTTCTACTCCTGATGCTGGAGGTTGGCATCACCGGTGTGTTTGTCTCCCTGGACTACTTCCTCTTCTACGTGTTCTGGGAAATCATGCTGTTGCCGATGTACTTCCTGATCGGCATCTGGGGCGGCCCCAGGAGGGAGTATGCGGCGATCAAGTTCTTCCTCTACACCTTGGCCGGTTCGGTCTTGATGCTCGTCGCGATCATTGCCCTGCGGCTCGATAGCGACACCTTCGCCATCCCCGACCTGGTGAATGCGGCGGCCGGTGGACAGCTCAACGGCAGCAGCATCTCCGCTGGTTGGGACGGAGTGCTGATGGGCATGAAGTTCACTACCTGGGTCTTCTGGTTCCTGTTCATCGGCTTCGCCATCAAGGTTCCGGTCTTCCCCTTCCATACCTGGCTGCCGGATGCACACGTACAGGCGCCAACGCCGATCTCGGTGATCCTGGCCGGCATCCTGCTGAAACTGGGTGGCTATGGCATGTTGCGCGGGTTGTTCCCCATCGTGCCGGAGGCCTATCACACATTCGCCTATTCCCTGGGCGTGCTGGGAGTGATCTCCATCGTCTATGGCGCCTATGTGGCCCTGGGGCAGAGCGACTTCAAGCGCATGGTGGCTTACAGTTCGGTCAGTCACATGGGCTTTGTGCTCCTGGGCTTTGCCGCCTTCACGGAGTGGGGCATGAACGGTGCCGCGCTCCAAATGTTCAACCATGGCACTTCCTCCGCCGCCTGCTTCCTCGTGGTGGGGGTCATTTACGACCGCGCTCACCACCGAGACCTGAATGGCTTTGGCGGCCTGGCCCAACCCATGCCGCGCTATTGGGCGCTGACTACCGTGGCCTTCTTCGCTTCGCTGGGCCTGCCGGGCATGGCTGGGTTCGTGTCGGAGGCCATGACTCTGGTGGGCTCCTACAGTTCAGCTGACCCGCGCTTCCGCACTCTGGTGCTGATCTCAGTGGTCGGTGTGGTCTTGACCGCCGCCTACCTCTTGTGGGCCATGCAGCGCGTCTTCCTGGGCAAGCTCAACGAAAAGTACAAGGACTTCTCTGACATCAATGCGCGCGAGGTGCTGTGCCAGGCTCCGCTGCTGTTCCTCTGCATCATCTTGGGGATCCTGCCCTTCCTGTTGCTCGACTGGATGGATGCCAGCGTCGTCAACCTCCTGGAAACCCTCAAAGCGGCCGTCGGCCAGGGCTAGTACACCGTGGACGGATACCTAGCCGGCCTGAGGGCCATCACCCCCGAGCTGACTCTGACGGGCCTGGCCCTCTTGGTGCTGGTCTATGACCTGCTGAAGAAGGGACGCGACTCGGCCCAGGTCGGGATCATCACCCTCGTGGGCCTCGGCGTGGTAGCCGTGCAACTCTTGGGAAGTTATGGCGCCCAGCCGCAGCAAGTGCTCGGCATGGTGACAGTTGACGCCTTCGCCGGCTTCTTCAAACTCTTCACCGTGGGCTCACTGGTGGTCGTAACCATATTCGTGCTGGCTGACCGCAATGAGCGCCGCCACGGAACCGGCGAGTACTACTTCCTGCTCCTGGGCGCGGCTATCGGCATCTTCTTCATGGTGGGGACGACCAACCTGCTGTTGCTGATGCTCGGCTTGGAGCTGCTCTCGCTGGCCAGTTACTCACTGGCGGGGTTCCACAAGGGCGACCGCGCCTCGGCCGAGGCCGCCCTGAAATACGTGATCTTCGGCGGGCTCTCGGCGGGCATCATGCTCTACGGCATCAGCCTGCTCTACGGGCTTACTGGGTCCCTCGATCTGGGAGAGATGGCCCGCGGCGAGCAGTTGGCCCAGCAATTGACAAACAACCCCACACCCGTGGCCATCGCCATTCTCTTGGTGCTGGCAGGGTTCGCCTACAAGGTCTCGGTGGTGCCATTCCACTTCTGGACGCCGGATGTCTACGAAGGCGCCCCAACCCCGGTCACGACCTTCCTGGCCGTGGCCTCCAAGGCGGCTGGTTTTGGAGCCCTCCTGCGCTTCATTCAGGTCCTGTTCATGTCCGATGGAGTGCGCGAGGCCGTTGTGAGTTACGGGGAACGCATCGGTCTCCTGTTGGCCATTCTGGCGGCTGTGACCATGACCCTCGGCAACCTGGGCGCCTTGCGGCAGAGCAGCGTCAAACGCATGTTGGCCTACTCGTCCATCGCTCACGCGGGTTACCTCCTGATGGGCTTGGCGACCATGGAGAGCGCCGGCTTCCAAGCGGCCATGTTCTACCTCGCGGCCTATTACTTCATGAACTTGGGCGCCTTTGGTTTCCTGCTCTACTTCGAGGGAGTTACCGGCAGCGATACCTACGAGAGTCTCAAGGGACTCGGCTGGAAGGCGCCGCTCGTTTCGGTCGCCATGGTTGTTTTCCTGGTCAGCCTGACCGGCCTCCCGCCGACGGTTGGCTTCTACGGCAAGTATCTACTCTTCCAAGAGGCCATCGGCGGCGGCTTCGCCTGGCTGGCGGTGGTGGCGGGGATCAACAGCGTGATCAGCCTCTTCTACTACATGCGAGTGGCCAAGATGCTTTTCCTGGCTGCACCGGCGGAGGAGAACCCCGCGCCCCAGGTTGCCTTTACCGGACTGGTGGCTGGCCTGGGCGCCTTGACGGTCCTGTTCGGGATCTACACATCCCCAATCCAGGACTGGGTGCGCGCCAGCTTCGGCGGCTAGGAGCCCGCCGAAGAGCTTCCTGCTGCGGATTCCTAGGCCGGCTTAGCGGCGCGAATCCAAAGGCTGCCCGCTTCATGGGCGGCGACGCGGGCGGCCCAGTCGGGGAAGCAGTCGCCGGGCTCGAAGGCCGCTTCGTCACCAGGCCCGCGTGAGTCAATGACTCGCTTCGTGGCAATGTCCACAAAGCCAGCGGCTGCAAATGCGGCGCGCCACTCTTCCTCGCTCTTGAGGTTGAGGGCCAGGCCCAATGCCTCTGACCAACCGTGGGTGGCCTCGGCTTCTCCGTAGAAGTCCAGCACGATATCAGCGCTGCCCCCGGGTTTTAGGATGCGCAGCATTTCCGCCAGGGTTTGGTCGAGATCAACGGCGTAGTACAGAGCTTCCATGGAGAAGACGCGGTCAAAGCGTGCGTCCGGCAGATCAAGGGCCTCGAACTTGCCCACCTCATAGCGCGCGCGGATCGTGTAGCAGTGCAGTTCCTCGGCCCTGGCTATCATCTCCCGCGAGGCATCGACACCCACGGCCCCGGCCCCCGGGGCGACCTGGCCGAGAATGCGTGTGGCCCACCCGTTGCCGCAACCGAGGTCGAGGATCTGGTGTCCGGGCCGGATGTCCATTTGGTCGATGACCTGGCGCGCCACATCCCCGTGGCCCGTTTCCATGCCGGCGTCGCGGCCCTCCTGGGCCCACTTGTCGAATGTCAGTGCGATTGCTTCGTGTGTCATTTGAGCTTGTGTGCCTCTTGGGCTTGGTCGAGAATATGGTCGAGGGGGGCGAAGACCTGTTCCCAATCGTAGTTTTCTTCCACGAAACGACGGGCCCGTTTTCCCAGGTTTTGGGCAGCTTCCCGGTCCTTGAGCAGGCCGCAGATAGCCTGGGCCATGGCTCCCGCGTCATCGGCCACGAGGTAGTCCTCGCCCGCCTGGCCTTCGACGCCCTGGCTGGCGGTTGTCGTGGAGACAACGGGCAAGCCCATGGCCATGGCCTCGAGAACCTTGTTTTGAATGCCACGGGCGATGCGAATGGGGGCCACCGCCACGCTGGCCCGGGCCAGCCAGTCAGCCGTTGAGTCGACGAAGCCTGTGACGGTGACGCCTGGGGCTTGGGCCAGGTGCTGCACCTCCGCGGTCGGCTTGGAGCCGACGATGGAGAAGCGCACAGCGGGTATTTCCTGCCGGATGAGGGGCAGGACATCGCTGACGAAGAAGCGACAGGCGTCCACATTGGGGAGGTAATCCATCACGCCGGTGAAGACGAGGTGATTGTCTTCCCGCAGTTCCGGTCGCGGAGCAAAGAGGCCGAGGTCCACGCCATTGCGCAGGGTGACGGCCGGAGCCCCGGGGATCAGGTCCCGGAAGATCCGCTCCTCAAGGGGCGTGACAAAGACATTCTGCTCGACGGCCGCGGCCAGGCGCTGCTCAAAGGAGAAGAGCGTGCGCCACTCGCGGCGGTAGACCCAGGACATGGGAAAGGTCCTGGTCTCTGAATACTGGCGCCATTTATCGGAGTCCAGTTCTGCGAAATGCATGATTCGGGGCACCTGACAAAACGGCAACATGAACGCCCCCATAGAGGAAGAAAAGGCGTAGATAAGGTCTGCCCAGGCCACGGCCTCCTTTGTCAGGGCCGCCATCTTTGAGGATCCGAAAACCCCCAGGGTCAGGGGTTTCCCGGTGGCCAAGAGCGGCAAGGAGAGGATGCGCCGGAAGGTGCCATGATGGGGCACAGCGGTGGTCGGGTAGCCCATCTCCGTCAGCTCCTCCGCGGCCCGGAGGTCTTCCTCGTCATGGGCGAAGGCCAGGCAGCGCACAGAGTGGGTGCGCCCCATGTGTTTCAGGAGGCGCCAGGTGGAGATCTTGTCCCCTCGATTGGGAGGGTAGGGGACGCGTTGGGCGAGGAAGAGGATGCGCACGGCTGGTCCGGTGGTCAGGTGTCTTGGGATAACTGCGGCCGGGGCAGGGGAGCCGTCACCGAGAGTCTACGCATTCATGCGCGGGAGCCGTAGCAGGTGCTTTCTTGCAGCGGCAATGAAGCCTCAGGGGAAAGCCGGTTCACGGGGGGCTTCCTCGTCTCGGAAGGAGGCGGTCAAGCCCCGCCGTTTGACCTCAGCCAACATCTCCATATGGGCCAGGGCCTCGTGCACGCAGTGGTCCGTGTCTCCCCGCACCAGCCGGGCGCCCCCTTCGTCAGGGTCTCCAGCGGCCTGGGCCAGGGGCAGTTCCGCGAGAAAGGAACGGTGGCGGGGCTCTAGCACACGGTTGTCGAGGATGAAGACACAGCCCCGATCGGTGACGCGGCGCATCAGGCGTCCGAAGCCCTGGCGAAACTTGGAGAGACAGCGCGGCATGTAGATCTGCCGGCCCTGTTCGCCGGGTCCGAGGGCGGCGCGCTGGGCGTGGTGGTAGGCGTCGGGCACGCCATAGGGCAGCCGCACGATGATCAGGTACTCGAGTGTTTCGCCTGGGAAGTCAGCCCCATACCAGAAGGTGTCCACTCCCAGCAAAATCGAATCCGCCCGGGCCCGGAAGCGCTCGGAGAGTTCCTCTTTGGATGAGCCCTCCATGTTTTGGTGCCAGAGCGGAATGTGTCGGGCGCGGAAGAACCCTTCGAGCCGCGTACCGACTTCCGCCACATCGGCGGCATTGGTGAACAGCACCAACATGCGCCCGCGGGTGCGCTCTCCCAGGTGGGCGATGAAGCGGCGCGTGTAGTCGAGGAAGGCGGCCTTGTCCCGTGTGATGGAGGGCACATCGCGCGGGACGGCGAGCAGCGTGCGTGAGTAATCGAAGACCTCGGGAGCGCGAAAGGCCTCGACGCGACAGGGGCTGCGCTCATCATCGGCCTTGGGGTGCGCGGCGCGTTCGAGTCCGAGGTAGGCCCGGGCGGATTCGAAGCCACCGCGCAGGTAGGTTGTGGCGGACAGAAAGACAGCCCCTTCGAGCTGGGGATAGTAGTTGCTGCCCAGGTATTCGTTGGGCAACAGGATGCGGGCGGCGAGGCCTGTTTGGCCGCGGAAGTCATCGACCACGTCGTAGTAGGTGCTCGCGCTGAAGGCCGGCCGCCCCTCTTGCAAGGGCAGCCACTTCTCCGCGACTCCCATGGCGTCCGAGAGGTCCACGCGGATCAGGTCCAGGGAACGCCGCAGGCGAGGTATGCCGCGCAGGGGCAGGTCTTCGAGGAGCTCAACCAAGTCGCACAGACCGGCATGTAGCAGGGAGCCGGCGTTGGTCAGTTGTTGGCGGGCGAGCAGCAGGGGGCGGGCCTCGTCGGAAAGTGCGTACTCTCGCAAGAGCGAATGTTCATCGGATTCGTCCCGCCCGCGGCGCTCGGCTGAACGCCAACGGCGGAAGTCGCCAACGGCTTCCTCCAATTGTTCGATTGCATTGCTAAGGGCATCCCAGTCACTCAAACATGAACAGAGTGTCTGGTGCGGGCGAGTCTCTGGAGTGAGCACGCGCTGCAGCCGATCGAGGACCGCGCCGCGCCGACGGCCTGCTGACCCGCCAGCGCGCAGGCGCTTCAGGGGAGCGCGCAGTTCCGGGAAGGAAAGCGAACTGCTCCAGGCGTCGTGGGCCTGGTCGTGCAGGTGTTCGCACTCGTCGAAGATCAGGTGCTTGAAGAAATCCTGTCGAGCCAGCACCAGGGATTGGTTGGTGATAACCACGTGGCTGCGCTCGGCACGCAGGCGGGCTTGGGTTGCGGCGCAGGTGCGGCGGTCGTCGGCATGGGAACAACAGCCGGTCCGGGCGCGCACCTGGCGCATCAGTCTGAGAAAGGTGGAGCGGTAGGAGCTGGCAGCGTCCAGGAACAGCGGTAGCCGGCGCGGCAAGCGGTCCAGATCTCCGTCCACATCGGTCAGGGCGAAGACGGCCAGTTGTGTCCACGCCAGCCAGAGTTCGCCGTTGTCCTCATCCACATCCGGTTGATGCAGGCGCAGGGAGCGCCAGCAGAGGTAGTTCTCACGCCCCTTCAGCAGGCTGATGCGATAGCCGTCCTCCCCCGCAGGTGGCTGGCCGGCTCGTGCCAGGGCGCGCAGGGCCAGGGGCACTTCGCGGTCCATGGCTTGTTCTTGCAGGGCGCGGGTGTAGGTGGCGATGCCGAGGCGCATGCCGTGGCGACGGGCCCAGAGCAGGGCGGGCACCAGGTAGGCCAGGGTCTTGCCCGTGCCGGTGGGGGCGTGGATCAGCAGCAGCTGCTGGCCTGCTAGGCCCCCGGCAACTTCGCGGGCCACACTGTGCTGGCTGGCGCGATAGCAGTCGCTGGGGCGCGCTCCAGTGTCAGCAGCGAAAAGCGCAGGCAGGTGAACGGAGAAGACATCTTCGAGGACTTCACGATCCTCCATGGGAAAGGGCGTGTCGTCCTCGCTGCGCGGGGGCAGGGGCTGGCCGCGCAGCCAGTGGGCGCGGTTCTCCGCCACACGCGGCCTCACCGTGGCCAACATGGCGTCCGTGGGGATTGGTGCGGCTGTCAGTTGGAGAGCGCCGCTCTTTGGGTCTACCGCCCGCAGGGCCGGATGGAGCGGAAAGAGGCCGCCGGTGCTGTGGGCCCAGAGCCGAGGTTGGTCTAGGAGTCCAAGAATCGTCCGCAGGAGTGAGCCCCCGTCATCGCCGGCGGCCTCGAGTCCAGCGGCGGCTGCCAGGTAGCCGCTTGCGGCCACTTGGCGCAGCCCTTCACCGAGCTCTAGGAAGCGGCCCAGCAACTCCCCCAGAGCCGCCCGCAGGTGGTCAGGGTGCAGGGCCAGGGGGCTGGGGGCCTCGCTTTTCAGGTCGACGAGCTGTCCCACCAGGGCCGCCCCGCGCTGGGCCAAGCGTCCCGGCAACAGCAAGCCAGCTACCGCGTCAATGCCAATGGGATGGGGCAACACTCCACCCGGAGAGCCCAGGTGAACCTCCCAGGCGCGGAAAACATCCGCCTGGGGAACGATGCGAGGCCGATCGCCGAGAAACTCCAGGAACTCCTGCCAGGCCTTGTCCACCGCCGCGCCCTGCTCCAGATCCCGGCCGGTCAGGCCGAACTCCCGCACCATGCGGGCCGTGGCGTGGTTCTCCTCCGGGAAGGGATTGCAGATGCGGTCGAAGGCCTCCCAACCTCCGCCGGTGGCGTCCGGCCGCAGGGCCAGCAGGCGAAAAACCCCGTCCCGGGCAGTATCGGCGCCGGTGGCCCACAGGGCGCAGAAGACCGGGGCTTGGGTGGCATTTCGGGAAGTGGGCATGGACGGCCTATTAGATAGGAGGACTGCGCCGACGGCCATGCGGTTGCACCTGTCTCGGAAACAACAGGGCGCGCCACTCTTCACCGCTGGAATCTCACCCCTGCCCGGGCAGGAATCGTCCAGATACTGGCCAGCAGGGGGCTTAGTTGCCCTAACCCGTTGCCAGCACAAGATGTATGGCTTCCTGGGCGTCGCCTGGCGGCGACGTTCAGACCGGGCCGCGTTAGCGGCGTAAGTGATTGTCGGAAAAGGAGCTAGGGCCGCCTCGCGCGCGCGCGGCCAGGGGCGGGGGGCAGGGATCTCCTCTGGCGGGGTGCCCCTTGACTGTCCTGAATCGATGCCTATGAATGGCCCGCCCTCGCCACCCGCGGCCGATGAACTCGAACGGAAGGGGAACGCGAGCAAGCACAATGAGCAAGACCACTACCAAGAAGCCCGCTAAGAAGAAGAAGAAGGCCCTGGTCATCGTGGAGAGCCCGGCCAAGGCCCGCACCATTAATAAATACCTCGGCAAGGACTTCGTCGTGAAGGCCTCCATGGGGCATGTGCGCGACCTGCCAAAGGGGAAGTTTGGCATCGACCTAGAGGGGGGCTTCGAGCCGGAGTACGCCACGATTCGCGGCAAGGGCAAGACGATCGCCGAGCTCAAGCGCCTGGCGAAGGGGGCCGAGGCGGTCTATCTGGCTCCCGACCCTGACCGCGAGGGAGAGGCCATCGCCTGGCACCTCTTCGAGGCTTTGGAGGCTGATGGTGACCACGTTTTCCGCGTGGTCTTCAATGAGATCACGAAGAAGGCCATTCTGGCTGCCTTCGAGGAGCCCGGGCGGCTGGACATGGACAAGGTTGATGCGCAAACGGCACGGCGTGTCCTCGATCGCATCGTCGGTTACAAGCTCAGCCCGCTGCTCTGGAAGAAGATCGCCAAGGGGCTTTCGGCCGGGCGTGTGCAGTCGGTGGCGGTGCGCTTGATCGTCGAGCGTGAGCGCGAGATTCGCGCCTTCATTAAGGAGGAATACTGGCGAGTAGCGGCGCGCTTCAAGATGGGAGACAATGAGTTCAACGCGGAGCTCAAGTATCTGGGGGACAAGACGGTCTCCAAGAACCTCAGTCAGGCCGAGGCCGAGGGCGTTGTCAGTTCGATCGGGAGCGACCCCTTGGAACTCTACGAGTTGGAGAAGAAGAAGAAGACGCGGCGTCCGACACCGCCCTTCACTACTAGCCAACTCCAGCAGAAGGCCTCGACACTGCTGCGCTTCAGTGCCAAGAAGACCATGATGGTCGCCCAGCAACTGTACGAGGGCGTGGAGGTGAAAGGCGAGGGTTCGGTCGGTCTGATTACATACATGCGTACCGATTCCGTGCGCGTCTCCAACGATGCTCTGGCCCAGGCGCGTGATCACATTGCCGGTGCCTTTGGCGATAAGTATCTGCCGGCCAAGGCGAACTTCTTCGCCAATCGCTCCAAGGGAGCCCAGGAGGCCCACGAGGCGATTCGCCCCACGGAGGTGCGGCATACTCCGGAGTCCCTTTCCAGCGTTTTGAGCGCGGACCAGATGAAGCTCTACCGGCTGATCTGGAACAAGTTTGTGGCCAGTCAGATGGCGCCGGCCATTGCCAGCGTTACCACGGCGCGCTTCAAGCACGGCGAAGCGCGTTTCACCGCTCAGGGCGAAACAGAGGAGTTTGATGGACACCTGCGCGTCTTCCAGATGGGGCGCTCGGACCGCGAGGCCCAGGCCCTGCCCGCCGTCTTGACCCAGGGCGAGGATTACAAGCCGCAGACCGTGGATGCCAGCCAACACTTCACCCAGCCGCCGCCGCGCTACACGGAGGCGACGCTGGTCAAGGAGTTGGAGAAGAAGGGTATCGGCCGGCCTTCGACCTATGCTGCGATCATCTCGACGATTCAGGATCGGGGTTACACGAAGCTGGAGAAGCGCCACTTCCTCGCCACGGAACTCGGGGAGATCGTCACCTTGCAACTGGTCGACCACTTCGATGGGGTGATCAATGTGGACTTCACTAGCCAGATGGAAAACGATCTGGACAAGGTGGAGAGTGGCGACTCCGACTGGCGTAAGGTGGTGGGCACCTTCTACAAGCGCTTCGCCGCCGATCTGGAGTTGGCCACCAAGAACATGCGGGACCTGAAGAAGGAACCGGAGCTCACGGACCAGAAGTGCGAGAACTGTGGCTCGCCAATGGCGGTTGTCTGGAACAAGCGCGGCAAGTTTCACGGCTGTTCCAACTACCCGGAGTGCAAGTACACGACGCCCGTGGATGGCCCGCGCCCCAAGAGCGAGGATGTGGAAACGGACTACACCTGCCCGAAGTGCGAGAAGCCGATGGTGATTCGCTCTGGTAGCCGCGGGAAGTTCCTGGCCTGTACGGGCTTCCCCAAGTGCAAGAGCACGGCCTCGGTGGATGACGACGGCAAGAAGGTCGAGCCCAAGCCCACGGGTATTGACTGCGATAAGTGCGGCGATCCCATGATCGTCAAGGGGTCGCGCCGGGGGCCGTTCCTGGCCTGCTCCGCCTATCCCAAGTGTCGCAACGCCAAGCCTTTGCCCGAGGAGCTGCGCGAGCCGCCGAAACCGAGTGGGGAGGACTGCGAGCAGTGCGGCAAGCCCCTGGTCATCAAGACCAGTCGTTGGGGCAAGGAGTTCCTGGCCTGTTCCGGCTATCCGGAGTGCAAAAACACGCGCGCCATGGGGGAAGAGGCCCCGTCCGACGGAGAAGCTGCCACGCCGGCCTCCTAACAGGCCTGCGGCGTTTCACGGCAGGACTTGGCGGCGGGGCGGCCAAGGCGCCGCCTGACGGTCAAGGCCCCCGAGAACCGACGCGCCCGGGCGGGAGGCCTGGGCCACGGGTCGACTGTTACCCACGGGCAGCGTATTATTGGGACGGTCGTGGGTCTCTTGACCCATGCCCGAGAACACTAGAGACCGCTAATCGGAAACCCAATCCCAGGCACAGCGCCCATGGAAATCACAGATATTCAGGTTGAAGGCTACGAAAAGGTCGTGCGCTGCCGCGACCAGGCCTCGGGCCTGCACGCCCTGATCGCCGTTCACAACACCACCCTGGGCCCGGCCCTGGGGGGCATGCGCATGTTGTCCTACGCCTCTGAGGACGAGGCACTGTTTGATGTGTTGCGCCTCTCCAAGGGCATGACATTCAAATCTGCGGTGGCTGATACGGGCCTCGGGGGGGGCAAGTCGGTCATTATCGGCAATCCCGAGACAGACAAGACGCCGGAGCTCTTCCGGGCCATGGGCCAGTTTGTCGAGAGCGTTGGGGGCAAGTACATCACTGCCGAAGACATGAACATCGGCATTCCGGACCTGGATATCGTGCGCGGGGAAACGCGCTGGGTGACGGGCCTTTCGCGGGAGTCCGGCAGCTCTGGCAACCCGAGTCCCTACACCGCCCACGGCTGCCTGTTTGGCCTGCGGGCCGTGCTGGAGGAACTGGATGGTTCCGGGGACTTTACCGACAAACATGTTCTCGTCCAGGGTGTCGGGGCCGTTGGTGGACGCCTAGCAGTGCTCCTCAAGGAGGCCGGGGCCCGCGTTTCGATCTGCGACATCAACGCAACCACCGTGCAAGCGCTGCACGAGGAATACGGCTTCGAGGTTGTTGAAGACGACGGTCATCACAAGGTTGCCTGCGACATCTATTCGCCCTGTGCGCGCGGGGCGGGCATCAATGATGAGACCATCCCCGAACTGCGCTGCCGTGCCGTCGCCGGTTGTGCCAACAACCAGTTGCTCGACCCAGGCCATGCTGCGGCTCTGCGTGCGCGTGGCATCCTCTATGCCCCGGACTATGTTCTCAACGCCGGCGGAATCATCAATGTGTCCGTCGAGCTGATGCCGGGCGGCTACGACGAGGCCGTCGCCATGGAGCAAATAGGGAAGATCTACGACAACCTGAAGCGCGTCTTTGATATCTCCCGTGAGGATGATGTGCCGACCAACGAGGCCGCCAAGCGTCTGGCGGAGCAGCGCCTAGAGGCTGGCCGCGCCGAGCGAGCCGGAGCCTGAGTAGCGAAAAGCGAGAGCAAAGAGAAGCGCCCTCGGGTCCAGCCTGCGCTGGCCCGAGGGCGCTTCTTCGTTGCGGGCGACCGCTGGAGGCTTACTCTTTGCGCAGGAAATCGACGAGGTCTGTTTCCAGTTCCGGGAGACCGTATTCGGGAACCGTCAGGCAGCGATACACGATGCGCGCCAGGGGCTCGGGAGTGTTGGGGTTCAGTTCCTTGGGCTGCGGGTAGCTCAGGAAGAAGGACATGCTGAGGCGTTCCACGTCACCGCCCTGCTCGCGTCCGGCAAAGGTCCAGGGAACCTCATCAAAGGGCAGGACGCCCGTGAGGATCTCGTAGAGCATGATGCCAATACCCATCACATCGGCCTTGCTCTCACGCAAGAGGAAGGGGTTGTAGTGGGGCGTGGTGGTGACCACGCTGCGCTCGTCCTCGCGCATGGCCGGGTCAATCATGATCACGCTGCCGGAAGGCTTGATGATGATGTTCTCGGGCTTCAAGTCACCGTGGTACTCGAAGGGCGTGTTTTTCTCGAGCTTGCGCAGAGCGCGCACGAGAGTCAGAAACCAGTTGAGGCGGATACCCTCTAGGGCGCGGATCTTCTCGCGTAGAGTCTTCCCCTTGACGAAGTCGTAGGCAATGACCGGGCGGCCTTCATGGATGAAGCGCTCACGCACCTTAACTAGGTTGGGGCTCTTTGATTCGCAGAGGAGGTCAGCTTCGCCGGTGAGCAAGTCGTCGATTTCATGCACATCGAGGAAGTCGATACGCACCCCATCCTGGCGGAAGAACACGGCTTCGGCGGGCGTCTCGTCGGGGCTGATTCCCTCGGGGCGCCGTTGGTTGGTAATCTCCAGGAAACGGGTGACATAGCGGCCTCCGCCGGCCACGTCGCCAAACTTTAGTGCCACCTTGTCGCCCTCGCGATTCTCCGCGAGATAGACAAGTGAGAAACCGCCACGGGCCAGGAAATCCGTGATGGCGTAGGTCCCGATTCGTTCGCCGACTTCGAGCTTGATCATTTGGTGTCAGGGGGGGCTTGCACTGGTGTCGTCCGACGAGGTTCTTCCTCGCCGCCCCCACTCATCGAGTGTTGGCCGGTGTGGATTGAGGGATTCCCCAGGAGGAGTGACCTCTTCTTCCGCAGGCGAACCCGGAAGCGGGGCAAATCAACCCGAGCTAAATCCAGGCGGGGCCCGGAGAGGTGGCCTGGAGAGCCGTCAGGGTCAGGGAAGAGACCCCATCCAGATCTGGGCCTGAGCCCCGCTAGGAAGCTGCAAATGCGAGGGGGCCGCCGTCGGCGGGCAAAAAAACCGAACGGCAGTCGGGATAAAGCGGGTCACACGGGCCCGCGGCCTTCAGCTGCCTCAGCAGCCGCCGCACTTGTTCAGGATCAGCAGTAGAATCACGGAGACGGCTGCGATCAGCAGACCGAGTTTGAGGCTAAGGGCGAGGGGCAGGATGACCTGGAACATGGGACGATTATCTCAGATTATGGGCGGTGGGCCAACGACAAGTTGTCCAGCCCCGCGTTGCCGCCGCGCCCCGTCCCCCGTATCCTCCCCGCCCGTGCAGGAACACGCTCTCGATTGTTACCGCCGCGCCGGGCGCATTGCCGCCCAGTGCCGTAACTGGGCCCTCGATAACATCAGGCCCGGGGTGGAGGTGCGCCATGTCCTAGAGACCATCGAGGCCATGATCCGCGATGCGGGGGCGGCGCCGGCTTTTCCGGCCCAGTCCAGCCGCAACCATGTGGCCGCCCACTACTGTTCGGCCCCCGGTGACAGCCTTTGCTACGAAGAGGGGGACTGCGTCAAGGTCGATATCGGTGTGCATGTGGAGGGCTATGTGGGGGACACGGCGGGCAGCGTCGACCTGTCCGGGGACGGCCGCTGGGGAGCGTTGATCCAGGCTTCGCGGGATGCCCTGACGGCCGCCATTGCGGTGGCAGGGCCAGGCGTTGGCGTGGGACAAATCGGCGCGGCCGTGGAGCGCACGATTACACGGGCGGGCTTCGAACCCGTGCGCAACCTGACCGGCCACGGCCTAGGCCGCTGGCGTGTGCACACCGCGCCCCATATCCCCAACTACGCCGAACACACCAATGCGCGTTTGGAGGCCGGTAACGTGGTAGCCATCGAGCCCTTCGCCAGTACTGGCCGCGGCTACATTCACGCCGAAGGCAAGGCCGAGGTGTTTATGTTGACCAAGCCGCCGCGCAAGGCCCGCGGCATCGACCGGGATGTGTTGCGCGCCATGGAGTCGTGGCGCGGCTTGCCCATCGCTAGGCGCTATTTCCTGGACCATGATGAACGGAATGTCGAGGAGGCCATTGCGCGTTTGGCACGCCAGGGAGCGCTAACTCGCTACCCGCCACTGGCCGAAGAGCCAGAGGCCATGGTCAGTCAAAGCGAGCATTCACTTTACATATCCGACGAAGGCGTCGAGGTGCTCACCGCCTGACCAGGCCAGGCGCTCGCCGAAACATGAAGGTCGCAATGGTCACGACCGGACAGGCCCTACGGTCCGGCATTGGCGACTACACGCGCCACATGCTCCCGCACCTAGCCAAGGAATGCGAGCTCTCCGTGTTCGTGCCGCCTGGCCAGCTGGAGGGGGAGAGCTCTGGTCGGCCTCTACGGCCGTTGGGCGAACTTCGGCCTCGTGAGCACGATCACATCCTCTACCAGTTGGGCAATGAGCGCGCCCACGCCTTCATGTTGCCGCTCATCCGGACCTGGGGCGGGACGGTTGTGTTGCACGACTGGATTCTTTTTGACCTGGCTCTAGCGGCATTCCCGGCCTTGGCCCGCGGCGGCGTGCGTGGGCATCTCCTGGCCCTGCGTGAAGGGGGATTGCGCCAGGGGTTGATCTATGCTCGCAATCGATGGACGCGGCGCCGATTCCGGCGGACGGGTTTGCCCGGAGCTAGTCCTGACCAAGTGGCCAGCGGGGCGAGCAGCTTCGGCCAGGGTTGGTACGGCCCAGAGGCCGAAGGACGCTGGAGCGAGCCCGCGGCGGCCTTGGTTCTGCCACCGGAGGCGCACAGGCTGCACTTTTGTGCGACCGATAGTGCCGGGCGTTCTCTGCGGATCTGTAACCCGCGCGGCCAAGTCGTGGAGCTGGGGCATGACGAGCTGGTCGAGGGGAAAGAGGTGACTATTGAGTTGGGCGTGGGGGGCTCCGGTGTGGTTCTTCTGGAGACCAGCGGAGCGCGACCAACAGCGGAACAGGTGCAGCTCGGTGACACGCGCGTGTTGGGCACCTTCTTCACGCACCTCTCATACACGAATGATGGTGGCCGGCAAGTCCTGGATCTCGATAGCCCTGCGCCGGCGCACGGCGCCGACCATCCCCTGACGGCGGATCGCTTCAGCCTGCCACTCAATCGCTCCATCGTGCGTCACGCCGACTCCTTCATTGTGCACAGCGAGCATGTAGCGCGCTTGGTGCGGGAAGAGCGCAATGCGATGACAGCTGTTAGACGCGTGCCCCATGGTGCCCAGGGTGTCGCCGTCCCCGAGGGCGGTCAGAGCCGCGCTGAACTGCGCAGGGAGTTGGGATTGGATGATGATTGGTTGAGCGTGTCTTTGTTTGTCAGCTTCGGCGCTCTACAGAGGCACAAGCGCATCGACAAGCTGCTGGCAGCCCTGGGCCAGGCGCGGGAACGGGGCGTCGACCTGCGGCTGGTGTTAGCCGGCGCTCTCCGGGTGGAGGAGATGGATGTGGAAAGTGCTGTGGCACAGGCAGGCCTGACCGATGCCGTAATCGTCACTGGCTACTTAGCCGAGGAAGAGATTGATCCCTGGATTGACGCGGCTGATGTGTGCGTCAACCTACGCGGGCCCAGTACCGGTGGGACCTCCGGCGGCCTGCACCGTTGTTTGGGCCGTGGCCGGATGGTGCTCGCCAGCGACTTGGACGAACAGGGCGAGTTGCCCGATTCATGTGTACTAAAGGTGGCGCCGGGGCCCGGGGAAGTGCGCGCCTTGGCGCGGGTGATGGAGGAGCTGGCGCTGGATCCTGGGCGGCGGCGGCAATACGAGGCGGCCGCTTGCCGCTATGTAGAGGAATCCTGTCAGTGGTCCCGGGTGGCACGGCAGTATGTGACGGGTCTGGCGACCTTTCCCCATCCCAGGGCGAGGCGAGCGAGCCTCATCAAGAGCGCCGTGGCGGCCGCCGACGGCGGTTAGCTTTCCTCGGCCAGTCCGCGCAGGCGTTGCAGCTCCAGCAGGGCTTCCAAGGGAGTCATGCGGTCTGTCTCGAGTGCTCGCAGGGCCTCGAGCACCGCATCATGGGCGGCGGGCCGCGGGCGATAGAGGGTCGCCGGTGCTGCGCCCGCCGGTCCCTGGGAGGCGATGCGTGGGCCGAGCCCGGCGGCATCTGTTTCAATGTCGTGCAGGATGCCCTTGGCGCGGGCCAACAGTTCCGGCGGCACCCCCGCCAGGCGGGCCACATGGATGCCATAGGAGCGATCCGTGCCACCGGCGACGATGCGGTGCAGGAATACGATTTCGTCTTCCCATTCCCGTACCGCCACGCTCATGTTGCGTACTCCAGCGAGGCGCTCCGCCAGTTCCGTCAGTTGATGGTAGTGGGTGGCGAAGAGCGTGCGGGCGCGGATCTTCTCGTGGATGTGCTCGACGATCGCCCAGGCCAGAGCCAGGCCGTCGAAGGTCGAGGTGCCACGGCCGACCTCATCCAAGACAATTAGCGAACGGTCGCTGGCGTTGTTCAGGATGTTGGCGATCTCCACCATCTCCACCATAAAAGTGGATGCGCCGCGTCCGATGTCGTCGCCAGCTCCGATCCGCGTGAAGATGCGGTCGACGACTCCGATGTGGGCTTGTTGGGCGGGAACGAAAGAGCCGATCTGTGCCAGGAGGACGATCAGAGCCGTTTGGCGGATCCAGGTGGACTTACCCGACATGTTTGGGCCGGTGAGCGTGATGAGCAGGCTGTCGTCGCGGTTGAGCCGCGTGTCGTTGGGCACGAAGGCATCAGCCGAGGCCAGTTGTTCGATTACCGGGTGGCGGCCCTCGATGATTTCGAGCGTGTCGCCCTCGTCCACGGTGGGCGCCACATAGCGCTGTTCGGCGGCCTTCTGGGCCAGGCCTGCCAACACATCCAGTTCCGCAATGGCTTGGGCCGTGGCCAGGATCCGAGCCACATGTTCGGCCACAGCGTCGCGCAACTCCGTGAAGATGCGGTACTCCAAGTCCCTTGAGCGCTCTTCAGCCCTAAGCACCTTGGTTTCGAACTCCTTGAGTTCGGGGGTGATGTAGCGCTCCGCGGTCTTGATGGTCTGCTTGCGTATGTAGTGTTCCGGCGTGCGGTCGGCCTGTCCGCGCGGCACTTCGATGAAGTAACCGAAGACGGAGTTGAAGCCGATCTTGAGGTTGGCGATACCCGTGCGCTCGCTTTCGGCAGCCTGGAAGGAAGCCATCCAGCTCTTGCCATCGCCGGCAATGGAGTACAGTTCGTCGAGTTCGTCGTGGAAGCCCCGGCGAATCAGATTGCCTTCTCTGATGGTCAGCGGAGGTTGGTCAACGAGGGTCGTGCCGATGCGCTCCACGAGTTCCAGCAGTGGGTCCAGGCGTTGGTGCAGCTCGGCGAGCATTGTGGAGTTGGCATCCTTGAGCTGTGCGCGTAGGACGGGAGCTGCGGAGAGGGAGGCGGCCAAGGAAACGAGATCTCGTCCGTGGGCGCGGCCGGTGGAAACACGCGCTGTGAGGCGTTCGATATCACGCACTTCCGCGAGCACGCCTCGCAAATCGTCACGCAGGAATGGCCCGTCCACCAGCTCGGCCACGCCGGCGCGGCGCTGGGCGATGGCGTTCACATCCGTGAGCGGCGAAACGAGCCACTCATGGAGCAGGCGCCCGCCCATGGGGGTTTGGGTTCCGTCGATGACATCCAGCAGCGTGCCGGCTCGGCTCCCGTCCCGTTGGGTTGCGGTCAACTCCAGACAGGAGCGAGTGGCGCGGTCGAGGACCAGGTGGCGCGTTCCGTCGAAACGTCGCGGTGCCGTCAAGTGTGAGCAGGAGCCGCGTTGGGTCTCCTCCAGGTAGGCGAGCAGGGCACCGGCCGCCGGTACGCAGGGGGAGTCATCGTCGATGCCGAAGCCCTCCAAGGTGGAGACCTGGAACTGAGCCTTCAGGGCGCGCAGCGCACCCGTGCGATCGAACTCCCAGGCTTCCCGTTCCACCAGGCCCTGGTCGAGGGCGCGGCGCGCCAACTCCTCGGCCCGTGGGTGGGCGTTGGCGAGGTCTGTGCTGATCAAGGCTTCGGCGGCGCCTACTCGAGCCAGTTCGTCTTCCAAGCGTTCGGTCGGAGCCTCGGCTACGAAAAAACGTCCCGTGGATACATCCACCCAAGCCAAACCGGCGCCGCCTTCAGTGACATGGAGCGCCGCCAGGAAGTTGGCCCGGCGGGCATCGAGGGCTTCCTCCTCGGTCAAGGTGCCGGCGGTAACCACGCGGACGATGGCGCGGTCCACAATGCCCTTGGTGGTGCGGGGGTCGGAGACCTGTTCGCAGATTGCCACGCGGTGCCCGCGGCGCACGAGCTTCAGGATGTAGCCCTCGGCGCTCTTGACCGGCACGCCGGCCATGGGAATGGCATCGTCGCCCTTCGAGCGGGCGGTCAATGCCAGGCCCAACTCCCGCGAGGCCACAACGGCATCGTCGTGGAACAGCTCGTAGAAATCTCCCATGCGGAAGAAGAGCAGTGCAGCGGGCTGCTCCTTCTTGGCACGCCAGAACTGCTCCATCATGGGCGAATGACCGCCGGGACGCGCAGACCCAGCACGCTTCTTCTTGGCGGCCTTGGCGGGTGATGATGCAACGGGGGCGGGCGAGGGGGGCTGGCCCGCGCTGGAGCGCGTTGTGCTGTCGTCGATGAAGTTCCGTTGGCGGGGCATGATGAGGTGTCCGGTCTGGGGGACACGGGAGAGTACGGCCTGGTGCACACAAGTCGGCCCTGGATGCGGTTGTGGGCGCAAGTAGGCCGGTGCCTACCAGGGCCGGGGCCTGCCAGTCTATCCGCGGCGGCTGCCGCGGCCCCTCAAAACTGGTGCGGGGCCGCTGTTTCCGGCCGACAAGAGGTTAATCTGGACCCCGCGGCAGCCCATAAAGCAGGAGAGCCCGGGCCGCGGGTCAGGGCGCTCTGCGGCCGGCCCAGGCCGGTCGGAAGCTGGCCCAGGCCTTGCTTGTCTGTCCATACGCGCATCGAACACTCAGCTCCAGCAACCGTACTGATCTCCTTGGCTTTCACCTTCAGCAATCAAATGACTTCGCCTTGCGCGACGGGCCGGCCCCCGACGCGTTTTGTGGGCGTAGCCCTGGGCGCCGGTCTCCTCGCTTCCTGCGCGAGCTACCCGGACAGGACCAGCGATGCCATGGCGGCTTTCGAAGGCGGCCGCTTGGCCAGCGCCCAGGCCCAGTTCGCCGTTCCGGAAACCACGGACTCGCCCTTTCTGCGCGGGGCCGAAACGGGGACCGTGGCCCTGGTCAGGGGGGATTGGGCCGCCGCCCTCAAGGAGTTGGGCGCGGCGGCGGAGGTGGTGGCGGAGGCTGAGGACGCGGCCCTTATCTCGCCGGAAGCGGCGGGTGAATCCCTGCTTCAATGGACCGTGAATGAATCCTGGCAGGCATACATGGGCGAGGGCTTCGAACGGGTTTACCTGCACGGCGGATTGGCCCTGGCCTACTTGGCCAGCGGGCGCCCGGAGGATGTGTTGGTGGAAGTGAAGCGCGGCAATGCCCTGCTCGAAACAGAGGAGCGGCTCTACGAGAGCTCCTACGGCGCCGGGGGCCTTGGGCACTTTCTTTCCTCGGTGGCCTATGAGCTGATGGGAGAGGAAGGGGATGCCTTTATCGATTACCGCCGGATGGAGGAGAAGGGACTGGCAGAGCCGTTAGTGGGCCGGGCTCTGGTGCGGCTGGCCGGAGCCACCCACCAGCGAGACCTAGAGGCCAGCTTGGTGGAGCGCTATGGGGCTGATTTCAAACGCCCGCAAGATGCCGCCAGCGTGGTCGTCATCGCCGGCGTGGGCCGGGGCCCGAGCAAGGTGGCGGACACCATGGATGTGGTCACCGACAGTGGCCTGCTGCGTTGGAGCGTGCCGCGCATCGTGGGCCATGCCCAGCCCGTATCACACCTGGAGTTGATCGTGGACCAGGCCCCGGGGATCAGGACCGCAGTTCTTGAGGAGGTCACCCGCGTGGCCCGCGCCAATCTAAGTGATCGCTTGGGCTGGCTAGCGGCGCGCTCGGTGGTGCGCTCGTTTCTGAAGCTACATCTGACCCAGGAGCTCCAGGAGCGCCATGGCGGTTGGGGGAGAATCGTTGGAGACCTGCTTACACTGGCCACGGAGCGGGCCGACCTGCGCGCCTGGCAGACTCTGCCGGATACCTGGCAGGCCTGCCGCCTGTTCCTCGCACCGGGGGTCCACTCCATGGTCCTAGCGGCTGACGGTGGCCAGGCCGTGGATCTGGGTAATCGCGAGCTGGAAGCAGGCGAAACGATCTTCGTTCTGGCCCGCAGCATCGGACGCCGTCTTTACGCCCACGCCATTGGGGGCCGCCCCGTGGACATTCTCTCCCAGAGCCCCCCGATCGAGACCACCGCTACCACCGAGCACCCCAAGCCATGACCACACCCAACCCCGCCCTGCCGTCCCTGCTCCTGTCATTCGCCGCCCTGGCCTGTTCGGCCCCCAGCGGCGAGGAGAGCGCCACACCCGCTCCCCCGGAGGCGGTGCGGGCTGCGGAGGCCTCCGACATGGCCTACCCGGGCGACCCGGCCATCGAGGCCTGTCTCCAGCTCATCAATGTGCGCACGCACACCAGGGATGAACTCCTGCGGGCGGAGTTTACACTCCGCAATGCCTCGACCCAGGACCTGGAGGGCTCCTGGACTGTGGCCTGGGCAGGGGCCGACGGACTGCCTCTCTCGGTTCCCCTGGGCTGGTCGCCCTTCAACCTGCCTCCGGGGGCTTCCAAAGCACTTTCGATTACGGCCCCGGAACCGGGAGCAGCCTCCTGGACGCTCCACGCCGTCGACGGCGACCCAAATCGGGGCGCGAACTGAATCACCCATCAATCCACAAACCCACAACTACCAGCAGCCCTTGAGGGCACCTAGACCCATGAAAAAGCACAAGATTTTACCTCTCCTGATGATTATGGCGGTGGGCTGCAGTTCCACGCGCTACGGCAACCCAGAGGACCAGGAAACCGTCAACGCCTCCTACGGACGCACGGACTTGCAGTCATTCTCCGACGCCATGGTTTCCTCCCTGGCCGAGGCGCCGTCCCTTTCCTATCTGGGAGGCCCCGGCAAGGGCGATGACCTGCGGGTCATTGTGTACATGGGTGACATCCGCAATCTGACCACGGAGCACCTAGATACGGGCGGGATCAGCGACTCAATCCGCACATCTCTTGTTAAGAGCGGGCGCTTTCGCTTTGTTGCCGGCGACCAGGGCCAGGATGAGATCGGTGACCAGGTACGGTTTCAGCAGGGTTCGGGGCGCGTTGATCCCGCCCAGGCCAAGGCCTTTGGCAAGCAGCTCGGGGCGGATGTGATCGTCTACGGCAGCCTGCGTTCGATCACCAAGAAGAAGGGCCGCTCCCTGGAGAACCTGGGTATCAAGACCAAGGATGTCTTCTACCAGTTCACCCTCAACTGCGAGAACATCACGACTGGGGAGATCATCTGGTCCGAGCAACAGGACGTAACCAAGACGCAGAAAACCAGCCTATTTGGCAGCTGAGAAAGCCCTGTGGGCGATAAGGGGCCATGACGCCACACCAGGCGGCATGGCCCCGATTAATTGAAATAAAGTCCCTCAAGCGCAATGAATGTGTACGCGCATCCGGTGCCGCTGAGATTGTCGAGTGCCGGCGCGGCACAAAGGAGTCCAATGCTCCGGATACATGCAAAGAAAACGAGCATTTCTAAATATATCTGACATGGCGCTAGGGGGTCAAAAACCAGCCTCGCGTGGCCAATACCGCCGGTTTGTGTGTTTTGTCCGTCTTGATAAGGCCAGGCGGGCTTGGGATCTCCCGACACAATGCGAGTTCCTATGGTATGGTCGGCCTACCGACAATCACCCACGCAAAGGGGGGAATCGGGGAGCGTTCAGGAACCAAATCACCGCCCAGGCCCTTTCGCCGGCGGTGGCATGACCACTCCCCCCCGCGAGCAAGAGATTTAATTGGTTTGGGGTTCACCCGAGGGGCCAATGAACCGATTTCCTTGCTAACCCCCGCAATACGGGCTTGGAGAGGCCAATACGCCGCGAGGCCAACGGTTTCACCAGCCAGGGACACACCGCCATGAATACCGCAACGACCAAATCCTCCAAGACCAGCCTAGGGCCGCCTCCGTCAGTGAATCCCGACACTGCGACCCAGCCGGCCCCTGAGCGGCCGGCGAAGATGGTGACGCCCAAGATTCTCCTGGCCTTGGGGGCTCTCCTGGCCCCCCTGGGCCTTTCAGAGGCCATCATGCGTGTAGAGGGTTATCAGCCCCTGGGAGCCCTGGCGGATGGCCGAGCTCCAATCCTGACCGTCTCGACTAACCAGGACATGGTCTACGAGTTGACCCCTGGCTCCCACGGCACTGCGTGGGGCTGTGATGTGCAGATCAACTCCCACGGCTTCAGGGATCGCGAGTACAGCCTGGCACCGCCGGAGGGGGCCTTTCGAGTGGCTGTTTTGGGGGATTCGATCACCTTTGGCAATCACATGCCGGCCAGTGCCACATTTGCTGATCAGCTGGAGGCCCGCCTGGCGGATCAGCAGGTAGAGGTGCTCAACTTCGGCGTGGGGGGCTATGACACCCTGAACGAGGCGGCCCTGCTCGAAGAGCACGGTGTGGCCTTTTCGCCGGATCTGGTGGTGATTGGCTACTGCATCAACGATGTGGGCGTCTATTCCACCAACTTGACCTACATCAAGAGCTTGGAGCGCTACTCCTCAGCCATCTACAACCTGCGCATTTTCCAGTACATGGGAGTGCAGGCTGACCGGCAGAAGTTGGCGGAAGACATGGCCACGGCAAATGGCGGCGATGATTTCCTGCGGACCTACGCGGGGCGCATCGCCGATGTCAGTGGCGACGGAGAACTGGCGCGACTGCAAGGTGAGCTCACCGAGTGGGTTGCTGCCCACCCGCAACCCGGCAAGGGCCATGGTTTCATCGAGAGCTACACCGAGCCCATCCGCTTGGGGCGCATACGCTATGGCCTGGATTGGATCCAGCGCTTGGCGGATGAGCATGGTTTCCAGGCCCTCCTGGTACCCATCCCACTGCTTCACGAGGCCGCCCATCCAGAGGCCTACGACCTTGTCCACGAAATTGTGGAACGGGAGGCGCGTCTGGCTGGTCTGGATGTGCTCAGCGTGAGGGATGCCTTCGAAGGCCTCACCCCGGAGGACCTGCGGGTCAGAGCCGGGGACACGGTCCACCTCAACCCATTCGGGCACAAGATCCTGGCCGAGGAGCTCGAAAGCTGGCTACGCCAGCACGAGTTCCGGGTCGCTCTGGGAGAATAGTCCCATCTCAGGGCCAGTCTTGGCTCCTCCTTGGGGGTTCGAGGAGTTTTCGTGGGTTGCCCGTTCGCCGGGACGACATCTCCCGCTGAAGAGAGTGAGCACCTGAGAAACCTCCTGGGGATCAATGATCCGCAAAGAAGAACCCGCCCCGCGCGGGTTCTTCTGTATGTGCTTCTGTCCCCGGGACAGGGACCCCAAGAGCAGAATCTCCCGGTGGCGGGCAATAGGAGCCCGTTGCCAAACTCCCTATGGCGGCTTCGCTATCAGCGCCGGTGCGGCGTCAGGCTTGTCGAGCCGTGCCTCACCGCCGATGGCTTCGCCTCGCGAGGGGACTTAATCAACGGACTCCAAGATGGTCGAAAACACCGATCCCCGTTCGGGTTTGGCGGCGATCCCGCTCAGGGTCATGCAGCGATAGCTGCGCTGGGGATCCAAAACTTCTCGATGCCGTGAGCCCGCCGGAGCAAGCTTCGGCGGGCTCACTCTTTTAATTCTCGACCTTGACCTTGGAAAGCCAGGTCAGGAAGCGGCCTTCGAGGGTGGACTTGATTGTCTTCCTGTCGAGGTCCGGCGCGCTGAGGGGCGCTCCGTAGACCTGCTCGACCACGGCGTCGAAAGTGTTGGGATCGGAGTCAGCCAAGCTCACCATCAGTTCTCGGAGTTTCTTCGCGGAACTCTTGGCTGAGCCTTCGGCCTCGGCACTGAGCCAGTACAGAAAGGCGGAGCGGAATGAGCGTTGGAACTCGAGTAGTTCCCCTAGAAAGACATCTTCCACGCCCTTGCGGCCGTCGGCGGCCCCTCCCAAGTGGGGGCCATGGATGATGACGCTAGCCACCTGGCCGTAGTCGAAGATCTGGAAGTGGGAGACCTTCTCGCTAAAACCGCGGCGCGTTTTCTCCTTACCCTGGCGCTGACTGACGGCGAGGGCGTTTACGAAGTAGTCAGCTCCCTGCTTCTTACGCCAGGGGCTCTCGGCGGAGACCTTGGGCAGAACCCCTCCCTGGGAGAGGCCCCCGGGAACAAACATCTCCCGTGCCTCCGTACGGCGCTCAGAGAGGTCTCCGTCGACGCGCGTGTCGCATGAGCCGAAGACATCGACCACCAGGTTGATGGCCATAGCGCCGGCGAAGGCCGGGGGAATGCGATCGCCGAAGTAGTTGTCCACCAGGGAGAGTGCCGCCAGTTGAGTGATCTGGGGCAGGAGCCGGTGCTCCATGGGGATACCCTCGAAGTGCTCGTCCTCGCCGGCGAAGGGCTTGCTGTATTGGGTGGCCAGGACCTTGTAGCGATTGAAGTAGAAGTTGGTCCACTTGCCCACGCCTGAATCCCGGAAGGCCGGCACATCCGGTAGCAGCCAGGCGGCGAAGGAGATCATGCGCAGGAAGTCCCGGCGACTGGAGGCCAGCATGAGGGGCTCTTCGAGGGCCAAGCCCGTGTAGTCCTCTCCCGGAACTGCCACGAAGTCCTCCGGCGCGGGGGGGCGTCCCAGGCCCAGGGCGGCGCCCTTGAGCATGGAGTCCTGGAGTTCCTGGGCCGCCTGTTGGATGGTCTCTCTTGGGTCCAGGGCCGTCATGACATCAAAGCCCCCGTCGCGTGCCAAGCGTGCCAAGCCGCGGGGGCTCCAGGAGTGAACCCAGGCCCGCAGGGTTTCAATGCGTTTCAAGTCATCCTTGATCGCGGTCCGCAGACTGCCAGAGCTGGGCTGCAGCCATTTGAGCCAGGCCGTCTGTAAATCTAGCAGGGACTCGGCGACGCTCCTGAAGTCCTCGGCGAACGGGTATTCCCCGGGGCCGTCGAGGTCCTGGATTGAATCGATGGGGGCGTGCAGATGAAAGAGGCCCAGGTGCACGCCAATGAACATCTCCTCGGCCATGCGAGCTGTGTCGAACTCCTCCGGGGCGGTGCCGGTTTGGCTCGCGAGGGCCAGGACTTCCTGGGCGAGTTCCTCTCTGGGAATCTCGGGTTGGATGTACGTGGGAATAGGGAAACAGGCTAGGAGCAAGCTGGAGAGAGTCATGGGAGGGAGATTTTATTGTTGCGGCGGATTCACGAGTCGGGCGAAAAGGAAGCTCGTCTGGGAATTGGCGATGATACCAAGCCCGCGGCTCTTGTTTCCCAGGCTGTCAGCCCGAGACGGAGAAACCTAAGTGGCGTTGCGAGGTGCTGCCGGAAGTCATGTTACCGAGGCAACTTTCGCCCGGGTAAGAGTCCGGTTTGGACGGCGGGGGAGCGAGGGCGTACCCTGTCTTCATGGCGCTCTACCTCGTAACCGGCGGTGCCGGATTCATTGGATCCCACATTGCTGAAGCCCTCGTTGCCCGTGGCGACCGGGTTCGCATTCTCGACGATCTCTCCACGGGATCGCAAGACAACCTGGCCGCGGCGGCTGGCAAGGGCGGAGCCGTGGGCCCACCGGGTAGTGGGGCTGATATCGAGTTCCTCCCCGGCGATGTGGCTGATCCGCGCTGTTGCGCCGCGGCTTGCGAGGGAGTCGTGGGCGTTTTTCACGAGGCAGCCCAAGTCTCGGTTCCAGAGTCCCTGAAGCGTCCCCTGCGCAGCTACCAGGTGAATGTGATGGGCACCTTGCACCTATTGGAGGCGGCTCGGACAGCCGGTGTGTCCAGGTTGGTTTTTGCCGCCTCGTCCGCGGCCTATGGCAACAGCGAGGTCCTGCCGAAGGTCGAGAGCATGATTCCCGCCCCGCTCTCGCCCTACGCCTCGGGCAAGGTGGCCGCGGAGCACCTCCTCAGGGTCTGGGGCCTCGGGCACGACCTGCGCACGGTTTGCCTGCGCTACTTCAACATCTTCGGGCCGCGCCAAGCGGATGACAGCCCCTACACCGGTGTCATCGCCCTTTTTGCTCGGGCTCTGCTCGACGGGCGCCCGCTGACGATACACGGGGACGGGGAGCAGACGCGGGACTTCACTTTCGTGGCCAATGCGGTGGCAGCCAATCTGGCCGCCATGGGAGCAGACCTCGAACCGGGCACCCTTATTAATGTAGGCGGCGGAGAGCGCATATCGATCAACGCCCTCTTTGGGGCCATGGCCGAGATCACCGGTGTCGATTTGGTTCCTGAGCACGGGGAGTCTCGCCCGGGGGATGTGCGGCACAGCGTGGCGGATCTGACCAGGGCGGGGGAGCTACTGAGTTACAAACCCCTGGTGGACTGGCGCTCGGGCCTGGTGGAGACCCTGAAGTGGTACAGGGGCCGCATAGAGGGCGCCTAAGGTGGCTCCGGGCCCGAGGCCTACGCCCTTGTCCCACCTTGCCGCGCTCTCGCCTCGCGGGTAGTCTCTTTTGCTTCATTCAGGCACGGAAAGCGGCGAAAGAGAGCCTTCGCCCGTCGAGCTGGCCCCGGCCCAAGCCGGGCGAGAGCCGCCATATCCTCATTCGGACACCCCCGACAAGCCATGAGTTTCCAAGACGATCTGCGCAATCTACTGGGCCTCGACACTGTCCAGTACAAGTACAACCTCTCCAAGGAGGAGCTCTTCCACGAGGCCATCGCCAACGACCGCGGACGCATACGCGCGGGCGGCGGGGATGACGAGCAGAAGGCCCATGCGACGGCCTTGGGGGTGAAGGGACCGCTGGTGTACAACACCGACCCCACCTGCACCGGCCGACCCGTGCAGGACACCTTTGCCGTGGCTTGGCCGGAGTTCGAGGAGACCATTTGGTGGAAGAAGGACTTCAAGAAGTTCGATCCGGATAAATACACGAGCCTGCTGGCCCGTGTCGTGGAGCACCTGAACGAGAAGGGCGCCGAGCTCTATGTGAAGGATGTCTATTGCGGCAATGATCCGTCCTATGCCGCGCCCTATCGCTTCGTGGGTGAGTACGCCACCCACGCCATGTTTGCCCACAACATGTTCCCAAAGGATGTGGAGGGCGTGGAAGACGAGGCCGACAAGCGCTGGACGATGCTAAACGTGCCTTCCTTTCACTGCGACCCTGATCGCGACGGCTCGCACTCGGGGCGTGCGGTCATTATGGATCTCAAGAACCGCATCGGACTCGTTGTGGGGCGTGCCGACTATTGTGGCGTGGTCAAGAAGACCATGTTCACTGTCATGAATTACCTGCTGCCGCAGATGGGGGAGTTGTCCATGCACTGTTCGGCTAATGTCGGTGCCCGCGGCGACGGGGCGATCCTCTTTGGCCTCTCCGGAACTGGCAAGACGACCCTTTCCGCCGATCCAGACCGCCAATTGATTGGAGATGACGAGCACGCCTGGACGGGCAATGGCGTCTCCAATTTCGAGGATGGCTGCTATGCCAAGCTGATCGACCTGGACAAACAGGCCGAGCCGGTCATCGCCGCCGCGCTCTCCATGGCCGGCACCATCATCGAGAATGTCCCGCCTGCTCCGGGCAAAACCATGGAGGAGTGCGATCCCCAGGAGCTCGACCTGACGGACTCTTCGATCACCGAGAACACACGCTTTTCATATCCATTAGCCTGCAATCCTGATGTGGCGCCGGGCGCCAAGGGCCCCCATCCGGAGACGATCGTGCTCTTGACCGCCGACGCCTTTGGTGTCCTGCCGCCAGTTGCGGTGCTCGAGGCGCGTGATGTGATGTATCACTTCATCAGCGGTTTCACCGCGAAGCTGGCGGGCACGGAGGTCGGCATCACCGAGCCCCAGGCTGCTTTCAGCGCCTGCTTCGGTGCTCCGTTCATGTCTCAAAAGGCTTCCGTCTACGCCAAGCTGCTCTCGGAGAAAATGGCCAAGCACGATGCGCGCTGCATCTTGCTGAACACGGGCTGGGGCGGCGGTCCCTACGGCGTTGGCAAGCGCATTTCCATTGATGACACCCGGGCCCTTCTGAACGCAGCCCTGGCCGGAGAACTGCACAGCGAGGACATGGAATACGAAGTACATCCCGTGTTTGGCCTGAAGATGCCCAAGTCATGTCCAGGAGTGGACGCGCAGATCCTCAATCCGCGCAACACCTGGGCGGACAAGGAAGCCTACGACACGGCGGCGGACAAGCTGCGCGACATGTTCCGCGCGAATTTTGATGACAAGGGTTTTGCGGACCTCGGCATCGAGCCGGTGATGTAGGCTGGCGGGCCATATGAATGACCAGGACGAGAGTATGGGGGCGACGCCCTTGATGTCCGCCATGGCCCATTACAAGGAAGGCCTGCGCCTGTTTGGCGAGAACAAGCATTCCGAGGCCATCGTGGAGTTGCGCAAGACGCTGGAGTTTTCACCAGACTGGACAGATGGGCTGCATGCCCTGGCCATGACGCATATGCAGGCGGGTGACCTGGAGGAGGCCGTGGCCGTTGGCCAGCGCATCGTAGAGCTGGACCCAGAGGATCCCTTTGCCCACACCAGCCTGTCCATGTTCTACCAGCGCATGAATCGCATCGAAGATGCGGAGTCAGAGGCAGCCAAAGCGCGCATGCTCTCCTGGAAGCAGGAGCTCAAGGAAAACCCCGACGCGCCCCCTCCCGGGCCCCCGGGCTCGATGAATGTGAAGCAGTAGGGCGCCGGCGGATACAATCGTCGCCGTGATTCAGTACCAAGGTTCTGTCTACCGTCCGCCCTCCGAAGCGGACAGCCTGATCCTCCAGGCCACCCTAGGGTGCAGTTACAACCGCTGCACCTTCTGCTCCATGTATTTGGACAAGCCCTTTAGGGTGCGCTCGCTAGACGACCTGAGGGCGGAAATCGAATGGGCTCGGACAAATCTCGGCAGTGTGCGCAAGGTCTTTCTGGCGGACGGAGATGCCCTCGTGGCCAAGGCCAGTTTCTTGGAGGAGTTGCTTCAGGAGCTGGCCAGCGCCTTTCCTGAGCTGCGGCGCGTGAGCATCTACGCTTCGCCCCAGGCCCTGGCCGTGCGCAGCGTGGCGGAAATGGCCCGCCTCAGGGAGGCGGGGCTGACGCTTTACTACTTAGGAATCGAGAGCGGCAGCGATGTGGTGCTCGCGGACCTCAAGAAGGGAGTGGGTGGGGATGAGATGATCCGCGTCGCTCTCAAGGCTCACGAAGCTGGGGTCAAGCTCTCCACCATGATCTTGCTGGGGGCGGGCAGCAGGCAGAACTCAAAGGAGCACGCCTTGGATTCCGCCCGGGTTGTAAACGCCATCAACCCGCGCTTTTTGAGCACACTTGTGATGACGCCGGTGGAGGGCACGCCGCTTTTTGAGTCCGCCCGCTCGGGGGCCTGGGAGGAACTGACACCGATCGAGCTGGCGGCGGAGCTGCGCACATTCCTGGCCGCCCTCGATGTCAAGGGAACCATCTTTCGCTCGAACCACGCGAGCAACTACCTGACACTGGCCGGGACCCTGGCCAAGGACCAGGAGCGACTGGTGGCCAGCCTCGACAGGGTTTTGGCGGATCCCAGCGCCGCCCCCTTTCGGCCGCGCTGGCTGCGGGGCCTGTGAAGGTGCCCGCAGTTCTTCTTGGAGAAAACTGGGCCCGCCCAATACCATGGGCGCGCCTCAAGACGCCACGCCCATCCCACCCGATCTAGGATACAGACCATGACAGAAGAGCCTTGGGAAGACCCTGCTGACGAGCACATGCAAGACACTGCCGAACGCAGCGGCCCGGCCTGGGAGGGCGACGGCGCGAGCCCCACCAGCTTCCTTGAGACGCTGAAGTCCGTGCTCCTCGCCCCCACGCTGATGTTTCAATCAATGAGACGTGAAGGCGGTGTGGGCTCACCCCTCCTCTTCGGCCTCATCGGCAGCGGGATCGGAGCCCTGGCCGGCCTTGTTTATCAGGTGGTGATTGGGATGCTTACAGGTACGCTGGCATTTGCCGAGTTCGCAGTGCAGCTCGTCGCCGCGCCATTCGCCCTCGTGGCGTTCTTCTTCGTCAATCTGGGCATACGCCAGCTGATGTTGATGGTCCTCGGCGGTGGGCAGCGCGGGATAGAAACAACCTTGCGTGTTCAGGCCTATTGCACTGGGTCTATTTCGATCCTGGTGTTGATTCCATTCTGCGGCAACCTCCTAGCTATTCCTTGGGGAATCGTCTGTGAGATTATTGGCCTGTCGGAAGCCCATGAGATTTCCCGTGGCAAAGCAGCGTTGGCCGTTCTTATCCCCATCGCCCTGTGCTGCTTGGGGTTCTCCGTGATCGTTGCCTCGACTGGGATGTTGGCCCAGTACTTGAGTTAAGAAGACACCACTCATCGCCGGGGGCTGTGGCGGATGCTAGCGCCAACTCGGTGCCCTCAACCCAAAGCTGTTGCCGGCGGCCCCACGCCCCTATGAAGTCGAAGCTAACTATCGCGCTCGTCCTGGCCCTCAGCGGTCCGGGTCTGGCACAAAACGCCCAGCCCCTTCCGCAGCCCACGGCGCTCGAGCAAGTGCGCCTTGACTTCGCCGCTGATGCGCCCACGGTGACCATCTTGCTGCGCAACGGGCGGATCGCCGCAGTCCTTGAGGGACAGCCCACGCCGCCCGGGTACCGGGTGATTGACGGTGAGGGGGCGGTGGCCTTGCCCGCCTTTATCGACGCGGGCTCGAACCGTGGGTGTGAGATGGGCGAATACCAAGTCAGCCCGGACCGGCCACTAAACCAAAGCCAGGGAGTGCTGACAGACATGAGACGCGCCAACCGCAAGGGCCTGCGTCCGTCCTTCAGGGCGGCGGATGCTCTGGCCTTGCCGGAGGATGGCGCCGGATGGCGCTCAAGTGGTTTCGGTTCAGCTCTCATTAGCCCCCATGGGGAGTTGCTCTCGGGGACCAGTTGCCTGGTCGTGCCGCGGGATGTGGCACCACGGGATGCGGTTGTGCGCGAGGGACCATTTCAACACGCCGCTTTCCAGGCCACGGGTGCGGGTTATCCGAACACGCTCATGGGCTACCACGCGCAGTTGCGCCAGTTTTTCGAGGACAGTAGGCACCAGGGATTGCTCTTGGAGCGGCGTGCGGCCGGGCGCCCTGGGCCGCGTCCGCCGCTGGACCGGGATCTCGACGCTGGCCTCGAACTCCTGACCGGAGGCCGACTGATGTGTGACGCGGAGACCTCCCGGGACATCATGCGTTGGATACGCTTGGCGGATTCCTACGGCATCACCATTGCGATTCGTGGCGGGAACGAAGCCTGGCGCGTGGCGAGCACCCTGGCGGAGCGTGAGATACCGGTCGTCCTGACATTGGATTGGGGGGAAGAGCCCGAGGACCCGTTGGCCGCAGAGGAAGATGAGGCGGAGGAAAGCGAGGCGGAGGAGGATGCCGGTGATGCGCCCGCCGGTGATGCACCCGAAGCCGAAACGCTCGCCGCGGACAAGTCCGAGGTCGGCACATCCGAGGGTGACGCGCCAGCGGCCGATGCGCCAGCGGACGATGCGCCAGCGGCCGATGCGCCCGAGGCCGACACACCCGAGGCTGACGCAGCCAAGGGACAGGAATCCGCCACAGAGATACCAGTCGACAGCTTGGAGCAAGCGGGTGACTCCGTGGGCGAGCCAGACGAAGAGCCGGGCGACGAGCAAGCTGCTGAGCAGGACGACGAAGGGGAAACCGAAGATGTCGATCCGTGGATCTACTTCGAGCCCCAGCCATTGGCGCTGGAGCGGCGGCGCCTGTGGCTGCAAAAGCGTGACTGTGCCATGCGTTTGGCTGAAGCCGGTGTGCCTTTCGCCTTTGGCACCGGCGGCGAGCAGCCAAATACGCTGTTGGAAAATGTACGCACGCTGGTGAATGAGGGGCTCGACCGGGAGCTTTGTCTGGCAGCCCTGACCACTGGCGCGGCGGAGATTGTGGGGGCCACGGCCGGCAGCGGCACTCTGGCGGTAGGAGCTCCGGCGCACATCGGTCTGTGGGAACGCGACCCCCTGGGCGAGAAGCAGGGCGTCCTGCGCTGGATCATTCTCGACGGCTTTCCCCTGGAGCAGGAAGATGGCGAGGCCGAAGACAACGAGCCGCCCGACGAGGGCCTGGAGGTCACGGGTTCTTGGGAACTGGAGTTTTCCGGCGGCGATGCCCGGCCCGCCACGGCGGAAATCACCATGGATGATGACGGCCTGCTCACAGCGGACTGCATGTTCACCAGCCCGGAGGGACAGCCTTTCCCCATGGAGCTAGAAGGGCGCGTCTCCGGCAGCAGCCTACGTTTGAAAGGCCAGGCCGAACCGATGGAGGGCTTCGTTATCGAAGTCTCCCTGCGCGGTGAGTTTGAGAGTGGCGGGCTGAAAGGCAAGGCGCGTTGGAAGGGGCCCGGATTCGATGAATCGACGGCCTTCAGCGCCGTGCGTAAACCAGAAAACCAGGGGAGTCCCCGATGAGCGCCATCGCAAGTGTGATCCTGGCCTTGGCCCCGGCCCTCGCCGGCGATCATCCCGTGGAACTGGACGAGCACCGTCGGCCCGCCTTGCAGACCGCGGGGGCTTGTCTGATCCGCGGCGCCACCATTCACAGCGCCGTGGGGCCAGCAGTGGTCGGTGATGTCCTCGTCATCGATGGGGACATCGTCGCCGTTGGATCGGTTGCGCCCGAGCTGGTGCCGGCCGAGTTGATTGTGATCGAAGCAGAGGGGATGCACCTGGCGCCGGGAGTGGTTGACTGTCATTCCCACATCTCCATCGACCGGGGTGTCAACGAGGGCACGGTTTCCATTTCCGCCGAGGTGACGATTGCCGATGTGGTCAATCCGGACCGCATCGCAATCTGGCGAGCCCTGGCCGGTGGCGTGACCACCATTCGCCAGTTGCACGGCTCCGCCAATGCCATCGGCGGGCGCGATGAAGTGCTGAAGCTGCGTTGGAACAGGACCGCGGACGAGTTGCGTTTTTCAGATGCGCCCCAGGGCATCAAGTTCGCTCTGGGGGAAAACCCCAAGCGCTCCAATTGGGGCGAGAAGGGCGTGCGATTCCCCGGGACGCGCATGGGTGTCGAGGCCATCTACCAGCGAGCCTTCGAGCGGGCCCGCGAATACGACCGGACATGGCAGGAGTATCGCGCGGCCGAGGAACGTGGCGAAGATCACGCGCCGCCGCGCCGTGATCTGCGCCTGGAGGTTTTGGTGGACATCCTAGAGGGCAGGGTCAAGGTGCATTCACACTGCTACCGCGCTGACGAGATTCTGATGTTGATTCGTACCTCCCAGCAGTTCGGGTTTCAGATTGCGACCCTGCAGCATGTGCTGGAGGGCTACAAGGTGGCCTTTGAGATGGCCGAGGCCGGTGTCGGGGGCTCGACCTTTGGCGACTGGTGGTCCTACAAAATAGAGGCCTTTGATGCGATTCCCCAGAACGCAGCGCTGATGGAGGAAGCGGGCGTGTTGTCGTCACTGAACTCTGACTCCGCCGAAATGATGCGGCGCATGTACGGCGAAGCGGCCAAGTCCGTGCGCTACGCCGGCATGGACCCGGTGGCTGCCCTGCGCCTAGTGACGTTGAATCCGGCCCTACAGTTGGGCATTGGCGAACGCGTCGGTTCAATTGAAGTGGGCAAGGATGCAGACCTCGTGCTGTTGAGCGGAGACCCGCTTTCTTCGCTCTCGCGCGTAGAGTTGACGCTGGTGGACGGCCAGGTGGAGTTCGAGAGGCGGGATGCCTTTGGCTTCGATGAGGAGCCACTGTCAGTGAGCTCGCTTGAGGTCGATTCCTCGGTCCCGCCTGAAGCCCCGGCCGGCGCACAGCGTGTGGCACTCGTAGGTGGAACGGTGCATCCCATCGCTGCCCCGGACATCGAAGGCGGGACGGTTCTAATCCAAGGCGAGCACATCGTCGCAGTAGGCCGCGATGTGACCATTCCAGCAGGAGCGAAAATAGTGGACATGACCGGCCGCCACCTGTGGCCGGGCCTGGTGGCCCTCAACACGGGCCTCGGCCTGCGGGAGATCAGCGCCATCCAAGCCACCATGGACGATGCGGAAATCGGCGGGAATCAGCCGGATCTGCGGGTCTCGGCCTCGCTCAATGCCGACTCGGCTCACTTGGCTGTAACGCGACACAATGGTGTGACCCGGGCTCAGACAGCACCCCAGGGTGGCGGGCCCATGCGGGGGCAGTCGGCGGTGCTCGATCTTGCGGGGGACACTTGGGAGGAACTCATCACCCTTGATCGGGACATGTTGCACATCGCCTATCCCCGCACGGGCAACGATGGCGAGGATGCAGAGGAAGGCGCGGAAGTCGATGGCCTGAAGGAGCTGTTCGAGGATGCCCGGGAGTATGGCCGCCTCTTGGACGATGCGACTGCCGGGGTATCTCCACCGCCCTTTGATGCGCGGCTAGCCGCCCTTGTGCCCTATGCTCGGGGCGAGCGGACCGTGGCCCTGCATGCCAACAACGCCCAGACGATCCTCTTCGCCCTTCGCTTCGCCGAGGATCAGGAACTCGCGGCGGTTATCTACGGGGCACGGGAAGGCTGGAAAGTCGTCGAAGCCCTAGCCGCCTCCGGGTTGCCGGTTGTCGTCGGTCCGATCCTCAGTTTGCCGAGCAGCCGCTTTGATCCCTTTGACGCTGCCTTCGCAAACCCCGCGGTGCTGCACCGGGCCGGCGTGCCTTTTGCCATCATGAGTGCCGATGCGGAGAACCCGCGCAACCTGGCCTTCCACGCCGCCATGGCCTGTGCCTTTGGCTTGCCGCGGGAGGAGGCCCTGCGTTCCATCACCCTCTACCCCGCGCGCATCCTGGGACTGGCGCACGAGATAGGCAGCCTGACGGTTGGGCGGCGGGCGGATGTGGTGGTCACCGATGGCGATCTGCTGGAAACAGCCAGCCCCGTGACGAGCTTGTACATCGATGGCCGGGAGGTTGATCTGGCGAATCGTCAGACGCGCTTCTACGAGCGCTACCGTGGCCGATTAGGGCGCCTGCGGGGCCGTTGAACGGTTCCGAAACACGCATACGCACCTTTTCCAGGTCGCCCTACGACCCCCTGCCCATGCCGGGAGAGCGAGGTTGGCACTATTCTAAACAAATCGGGCATGACGGCTCGGAGGCCGGTGGCGCAGGGTGCGTCACGACGCTCCAAGGCCCCAATCCCGGAAAGGAATAATGCCATGAAAGCCTCAATGATAATGACCTTGGATCCCGTGACCGTCGAGCCCGGGATGACCCTGGACGCAGCCATGGATGTCTTTGACGAACACCTCTTCCGTCACCTACCCGTGGCCCACGACGGCAAGTTGGTGGGGATGCTCTCCGACCGCGATGTGCGCCTGGCCACCGGTTGGCTGCCGGTGGAGCTGCGCCGCGAGAACGAGGACGAACAGGTGGCGCCCATGTATGTGCGGGAAGTGATGCACGCGCCCTGTGTGTTCGTGACTCCTGATACGCCGTGCTCCGAAGTTGTGGCCCAGATGCTGGAGCTCAAGATCGGCGCCGTGCCGGTGGCCGAGGACGGCGAGATTGTCGGCATGGTCACGGCCACCAACATGATAGAGGCCTTCTGTGACTTGGTCCGTAGCGATGGGACGGCGGAGTTCGACCCGAAGCTTGAGGGCTACATGGCGCGCAAGGTCATCACCCTTTCGCGGGACGAGTTCCTGGAGGATGCCATCGATAAGTGCCACGACGAGCATATCCGCCACCTGCCCGTAGTCGACGGTGGCGAGGTGATTGGAATGGTCTCTGATCGCGACATCCGTCTGGCCATGGGGCGCGAGATCATTTCCGCGCACCGCGCCCAGGAGGCGGGCAACATGGCCGTGCACCGGACGCCGGTGGATGTATTCATGTCACGCTGGGTTTCGACCATCAACCAAGACGAGACCCTCTCCGCCGCCGGCGAGGCGATGATTGAGAATCGTTTCAGCGCCTTGCCGGTGAGCCACGCCGGCCAGTTGGCTGGCATCATCACCCAAACGGATATCCTCGAGCACTTTGCCACGGTGCCAGCCCTGGCAGAAGCCTGACAGACTGAGGGCTGCTGCCGCAGCCGAGGAGCCCGATGAAAAACTCCCTACTACGGCTTCGCCATCGACGACGATGCGGCGTCAGGCTCGCCGCGCCGTGCGGAGCGGCCCCACAGGGCCGCTTCCGCCGTCTCGCCTTCGCCTTCCTTGCCTCGTCGCCGATGGCTTCGCCTCGCGACGGGACTTTATCAACGGACTCCTAGAACTTGAGTCCTCCTGGCCCCGCCGATGAGTTCGGCGGGGCTTCTCCGTTGTTGTGGTAGGCTGCGACCATGGATGCCCAGGGGACTGAGCTGGAGTTGATGCGAGGAGTGGCCGTTGGCGATAGGGAAGCGGCCGAGGAACTGGCGCGCCGCTTGGGCCCGGGGCTCTATGCCAGCGCCCGGCGCTTGCTGGGCAATGAACAGGCGGCGGAGGATGTGTGCCAGGAGGCGCTGCTGGGGATTCTGCAATCCGCGGGGCGCTATGACGGTCGCGTTTCACTCAACGCCTGGGCCTTTGCCATTCTGCGCAACAAGGCCGTTGATGCCCTGCGCAGGGCTGGGCGCGAGCGCGTGCAGGCCATGGAGAATCCCGAGGCTCATCTATTCACAGCGGCGGGAGCCTGGCGCGATGGTGTGGAGTTCACTCCCTGGGATCGGGAAGCGGAGTTGCGGGCGGTAATCGAACTGTGCATGGCCGGACTCTCCGACACCCAGCGCGAGGTCCTCACTCT
>NYXZ01000010.1 GCA_002686595.1 Planctomycetota bacterium
CTGCGCCGGGATAGCGTCCCAGGGAAAGAACCAGGAAGATGACCGCTAGCAGGGCTAGCAGAGCCGCCCGCCGGGGATGGACCGGAAAGCCCCCAGGGAGAGCGGCCCCGGCTGGGTCCGCCTCGCCCGGGGCCTGATTCGCCGGTGGCCCGGGGCGCACCAAAAGGCCCGGTGGCAGCTCGGCGGCATAGGTGGCAGGGGAGCTCTCGCCAGCCCAAGAGGCGCTTCCAACCGGGGCGGTCCCCGCCTCATTTGCCCCGTCTCCGTCTCTGACCCCGTCTCCAGCAAAAACCGAGAGGCTAGCAGGCGGCCCAGATCTGTCCGGCGCCAGACGCGGCACCAGGGGCAGAGGACGCGTCAGGCGCTCGCCCGCCACCAGCTCCAAATCCAAGCGCGTCTCTCCGCCGCCCAGACAGCGTGCTGACACACTTCGCAAGGGGCCAATCAAGGTCAGGTGGGCCAGGAACGGCGCCCCTTCGGCGAGGGGCGGGAGCGGGGCAACCTGTGGTGAATGGCCGCCATCACTGTCGCGCCCTATCCCCAGGTCCAGGGTGCTGCGCGCGTGGAGCCAGGACAGTGGGCTGAGGGCAGCCACGCGTTCGAGGGCCGCGGACCCGCCCTGCTCCCCCATCTCACCGCGCCCAGCTGTCCCCGCCGCGCCCCGCCCCCAGGCGCCGGCGGTTACCAAAAGCGGCAAGCCGATCACGCCCAGGGTCCAGAGGGCGCCATGGGCGTGCCACGCTCCCGAGCTGCGCCGGGCGAGTTCGGCCAGAGTCCAAAGGACAATCACTTGGGCCAGGCCCAGACAAGCCAGGGTGGCGCAGGCCCGGCCCCCTTGCCCCGCCGCCAGATCCAGGGCCAAGGCCAGGCCCAGGGGCGGGAGCAAAAGCCCCATGATCGCGGCCGGAGACAGGCGATCTCCAGCGGCCCGGCCCTTAGGACTACCGGCCGGATCCGGCGCCGGGCGCGAGCGCGGCGTACCGACGATCACCATCCAGGGCCAAAGTACGAGGGCCAGCTTCGAGAGCCCGCCCATGGGCAAGCTCAGGACTTCGCAGAAAGAGGCCAGGGACAAGGCCAGAACCGTGGCGAGACCGAGGCGCCAGGCGCTCATCGCGGCACCCACTCAGGCACATCCCAGCGCACATCCCACAGGCTCCAATCCGCGCCTTTGTCCAGGTGTTCCAACCCCTTCTCCAGGTGCTTCCACTTGATGGCCACGGGCAGTTCACCCGGTTCACCGGAGGCCGGCGGGCGCCCCCAAAGCACCACCCTACGCTCCTCCAATTCCAGGCGCAGGCCCCCGTGTTCCCCGGCGGGGTCAGCCAGGAAGGTGCCGTCAATTACGCAGGCACCGAGGCTGGCTAGGTCCTCCGGGGACAGGTGCTGCCAAAGGGAGAGGGCTGTCTCGAAGGCCGCCCGTAGGCGGGGATCGGTGAGCGGCGCACCGACTTCCGGCGGCGGTCCCAAAAGGGACGGACCGAGCACCGGCAGGTAGCCAGCGCCCACCGCCGGCGGCGCGAAAAAAGCTCCGGGCAGCAGCGTGCCGGTCTCTGAAACCAGCAGGTAGTCATCTCCTTGGCGCAGGCAGGCCACGGGGCTGTGCAGGCGCAGGGGCAGGCTGATGCCATCTGGCCAAAGCACCTCCGCCAGGCCCACCTCGGCCACAAATGGCAGGGCGGCCACGGTGGCGGCCAAGTCATCGACGGCGGCCCGGTCGCGCACATCCACCTCGTCCGCTAGGGCCAGGGCCCGGGCCAGAAGCGGTTCCCAGACTGGTAGAAGTTGGCCCTCCCCACCCTCTAGGCGGAAGCGCAGGGTGTCGACGCGCGTCGTCCCCCGGGCCCCCACATCCCCGGAGAGTGCGCGCAGTAATACGATCAACGCCAGGGCGCCGAGGAGTACCAGCCAAGGCCCGGCGACCCGGCCACGACGCCCGCGGGGATGCCCCTGGGTTTTCATGCCCGCCGTTTACCGCTGGCCAGCGGGAACCCGGATCCGTCTGTCCGGTCGTGAATTGGGCCTGGGCGCGGGACGGCTGATGGCGCCTCGTCCCCCCAGCTAGTTGCGGGCGGTGACCAGCTTGGTGCTGGCCGCCGCGGATGCGGCCTTGCCCGCTGAACGCGAGGCATTGGAGATGAACAGGTCGAGGGTGTTCTGGATCTCCCGCACCTCGTCGTGGCTCATGGTGACCGCCTTGCTGTTGCCCTGGGCGTGGAGCTCGTGGGCCAACAGACGGGAGACGATTTTCAGGGTGGAAAGTTGGCGTTTGTCCATGCTGTTGTTTTCGAGGCGCTTCGACTCCATCGTGGTCCTTCCGGGTGCTTGGGTGGTGATGCTGGCTGGCCTGGGGTGTGGCTGGCCCCGCCTCTCGGATCGGCCGGTCCGTGGCAGGGCGCGGAGGATGAGGAGGCTAAAGCTTCCGTTTCCACCGGGCCCCTGATTAGATACCTCGCAAGAGCGCGCGGCTCAAGACCGAGGACCCGCTTACTCGTCGGCCCTCGGTTTTCGGCTCCACTTTTTGCCCCGCCACAGCCTTCAGGCCGCCCCACTTTTGCCACCAAGCCCGCCTAAGCCGGGCGCACGCACCCATGTCACCCACCGAGCGAGAACCACATCAGCCAGGCGGGCCCCGGGGCAGACGCCGCCGGCGCCCTCGCCCACAAGGCCCTGGCCCCGCCTCCGAGAAAGAGGGCCGCAAGAGAGGGAAGCAGACCCCCGCCCCCCCCACTTCCACCGCTTCCCCCACATCCAACGGCGAACCGGACAAGCCCCAGGGCCAGCTCACCTGGAAGGGCTTTGTCCTCAGCCCCTTCCAAGTCAAGGCAGTGGAGGCCATCCGCTCCGGCGCCAATGTGCTGGTCAGCGCTCCCACGGGTGCCGGCAAGACCCTGGTGGCTGAGTACGCCATCGAGGAGGCCGTGGCCCGGGGCAGGCGCTGCATCTACACCGCGCCCATAAAAGCCCTCTCCAACCAGAAGTACCGCGACTTTCGGGAGGCGGGCCTGGATGTGGGCCTTTTAACCGGCGATGTGACCATCAACCAGGAAGCGGCGATCCTGATCATGACCACGGAGATCCTGCGCAATGCGATCTTCGAAAACCCAGCGCTCCTGGCGGATGTGGAGTTCGCCGTCTTCGACGAGGTCCATTACATGGATGACCGGGAACGGGGCACGGTTTGGGAAGAGGCCCTGATCTTCGCCCCCCCGTCCGTGCGCTTGGTATGTCTCTCGGCGACCATCGACAACCTGGAGGAACTCGGCGGCTGGCTGGACGACATCCGCGAACAACCCCTGGAGGTGATTCGCTCCACCCTGCGCCCGGTGCCGCTCTCCCACCGCATGTATGCCTCCGGCCTCGGGCTCTTCCCAGTGACGAGCCTGGAGAAAGCGCGCCGCGCCGTGGGCCCCGCCCCCCAGCGCGGCCGCGGGAGACGGGGTAACGGGCGAGGCCAGCGCGGCGGACGAGGCCGCTCACCCGTGGCCGAGGGGCCGCCGGATCCGGTGCCCCTGTTGAGCCACTTGGAAGACGACTCCCTGCTGCCGGCCCTGGTGTTCTCCTTCAGTCGCAAGGACTGCGAACGCCTGGCCCGCGCAGCACGGGGACGCCAGTTACTTAACAAGGAAGAGAAAGCCCGCATGGAAGCCCTCCAGCGTGAGCTGCTGGTGAAGTTCCAAGCGGACGAGCGGGAAATGGATGGAGAGCTGCTGACACTGGCCCGGGCGGGCATCTCCTACCACCACGCCGGCCTCTTGCCGATCCACAAGGAGCTCGTAGAGCGCCTGTTCACATCGGGCCTCTTGAAGTTGCTCTTCACCACCGAGACCTTCGCCCTGGGCATCAACATGCCGGCGCGCACGGCGGTCTTTGCCTCCCTGCGCAAGTTCGACGGCGTGGACTTCGACTGGCTCAGGACCCGGGACTATCTGCAAATGGCCGGACGCGCCGGGCGCCAGGGCATTGACAAGGAGGGACTGGTGGTCAGCCTGCTCGGCGCGCGGGATGTGCGCGAGGCTCCCCTGCGCCGCTTGATCGAGGGCCAACCGGAGAGAGTCGAGAGCCGTTTCCGCCTCTCCTATTCGACCATCCTGCACCTGGTTGATGTGCTCGGGCGCGAGCGTATCGGCGAGGCCTGGGAGAAGTCCTTCAACCGTTACCAACACAGCGGCCGTCAACGCAAAAAACGCGAGCGCAACGAGCGCCGAGAACAGGGGCTGATCGACGCCCACCTCGCCTTCCTGGAGGAGTTGCGCTATCTGGAGGGCGACGAGCTGTTGCCGCGCGGGCGCATCGCCCGTTCCATCAACGGCTTCGAGCTGCAGGTGACTGAACTGCTGATGGGCGGCACCCTCGAAAATCTACCGCCCCGGGCCCTGGCCATGATCTTCGCCGCCCTGGTTCACGAGTCTAGACCCACGGCCCCCACCGTGCGCTTGGGACGCGACACCTACCGCGGCGTGCGCGCGGAGGTGGACGCCATCATCCGCCACCTCTCCGGACGCGAGGCTCACCACGCCATTCCGCGGGCCGTCAAGCCCGCCGACTGGGGACTCTCCACAGCAGTTCTCGCCTGGCACGACGGGGCGCCCTTCGAGGAGTTGGAGGAACTCAGCCCCATCCCCCCCGGCGACCTCTGCCGCAGCCTGCGCATGGCTCTCCAGCTCATGCGCCAGGTACGCCGGGCCATCGATCCCTCCTGGGATCTATTCGACCGCCTGGGCGAAGCCCGCTCCGCCCTCAACCGGGATGTGGTCGACGCCCGGCGTCAGCTGGAACTGGGCTGATAGGCCTCGCCCTTGAGCGAGCGCCGGAGGAGCCGTCCGCGCCCCGGGGACCCCGGGGCGCGGGCAAGGCCTAATTCCCCTGTTTTTTTGCATTTTTCCAGGCACCCGGCGGTCTTGGGGGCACGTCCCAAGGGGGCGTCAGAGATGCCTGACGGGCCTTTTCCGCATCCCCGGGCCGACACCTACCCCCACAGGGATGGCCAGAAACAGACCCACGGCCCTCCCCAGACGACAAATCAACCATTGCGAACTGGCCCGGATCCCCTAGGTTAGGTCCTATCACACACCGCTTTCCCGCTTCCGGGCTGGCCTCCAGGTCGCTGACCAGGACCGTCGGCCCCCAGCGGGTTGAGCAGCAGGCCAGGGACTTCACTTCCTGGCCCACCAAACCGACAACACAACGGACGGCGAAACTTCCTGCTGATTCTTGGTAGCACCGATGCCGGTGTTTTCCCCAGAATAGGTTCAGCCGGTGGATAACCTTCCAACCCCTACTACTCCATGCTTCTGACGCTGACTCTGACCCTGGCACCCGCGCTGGTCTCCGCCCCGTCCTGCCCGACCCCGGAGGCCCCCGCCGCCTCCGGCGCCGGAGAAGTAGTGGAACTTCTGGCCGAAGACAAGGTCGCCCTGACCGCCACCTTCTTCGCTCCCCGCGATAGCAAGGGACGCTCTCCCGCGGCCATTTTGATTCACGATGCCAACTCGGACCGCAGCCAGCTGGAGAAGGTCGGTAGCTACCTGCACAAGAAAGGCTTCGGTGTCATCGCCCTCGACCTGCGGGGCCACGGCGCCAGCACGGCGGGTTGCACACCCTGGTCCGATCAGGATCTGGGCAACCGGGAAAAGACCTGGGCCTTCGCCATGCGCGACCTGCGCGCGGCCACCGAATTCTTGCGTGGGCGTTCGGACATCCACACCAGCAACCTGACCATGGTCGGCTTCGGCGCCGGCTGCAATCTCGCCGCCCAACAGGGTGTGCGCGACGAAAATGTGCGCGCCGTGGTTTTGGTCAACCCCGTTGGCAACAAGTTCGGTTTCAACCTCATCGGTGACATGGAAGACCTGGCGGGTCTGCCCACCCTGCTCGTGGTTTCCAAGGACGAGCGCAAGGGAGCCGAACGCCTGCAGGACGCCACCCACGATTCCGTGGGCGAGGAGTTTGTCGAGATCACCGTGCTCAAGTCAAAGACCGAGCGTCTGCTCTCTGACCGCAGCTTGAACTCCAAGCTGTCCGGCTGGCTGAAGGACACAGTCATGCCCAAGCGCTCCCGCTGAGTCGCCGCTCCCGCTGACACCAACTGTTACGCACTTCCCTGTCTGACCGTAGCCAGCGGTCCACGTCGGTGCCTTTGCTCCGTCCCCGGCTCAGCGGTCTTGCTGCGAACTCGCTTCGGCCTCTGCTGCCCGCGCCTCCAAGCGCTCCAGGGCCAACAACGCCCGTCGTGCCGAACTGAGCTCAGGATCGAGGAGCAGGGCCCGCTCCAGGTGCTCGCGCGCCTCAAGAAGGCGCCCGCTCGCGGCCAGGGCCTTGCCCGCCAAGAGCTGGGCCCGGGGGGACTTCGGATGGCGGGCAAGCGCTCGCTCAAAGGCCGCTAGGGCCCGGACATCATCGCCGTTCACCGAGTGTGTCTCGCCCAGGGCCAAGAGCGTGGCCAACTGCCCGCTATCGATGGCCAGGGCCCGCTCCAGGGATTCCAATGCCTCCGCGGTCTCCCCTGCCCTGGCCAGGAGCAGGCCGAGGTTGTGGTGGCCGAGGGCGTAGTCGGGATCCGCCGCCACGGCTGCCCCGTAGCTGGCAATGGCCTCGCCATCCAGGCCCATGAACGAAACTGCACGGGCCAAGCCTTCGTGCCCGAAGGGTGAGCGGGGATCAGCCGCGATGGCCCGCCGGAAGATATCCCGCGCCTCCCGGTGGCGGTGATCAGCCAAGGCCAGACGTCCGGCCTGCACGAGCACCTCGGGATAGGCCGGCCGCCGGGCCATTTCCGCGAGCAACGCGCGGGCCGCTTGGGCGGTACTCGCCAGGGCAAAGGTGCGCCGCAGCGTTCCCTCCCGATCGAAGACCGCTCCCCAGGGAGCCCGGCTCGTATCTGCCCCGGGTATTAGGGCAGCCAGCTCCGTCGCTGCCAGGAGCTTCCAACCCTTCGGCACGGAGCCCTTGTTCCCCGCGGCGCAAAGCCAGGTCACGGCAGTTTGCTCCAGGGCCAGGGCGGCGAACTCCTCTTGCGGAACACCAAAGCACACCCAGACTGCCGCCGCCTCCCGAGCCGGCGCCAGGGAAGTATCCGGCGAGAGCCGACCATCCCCACTGGAAGGGGCGCCGCCAGCATCGAGCACGAGATGCCGCCGCAGGTTCGCGGGCAAACTCTCGGCCACGGAAACGGCGAACGACCCGGCGGGCCAGGCGGCCAGCTCCCCCACTTGGACCTGGTCTGCCCCGCGCACAACTGTCAGGAGCTTGCCCACCGGCAGATCGTGCCACTGTTCGCTCTGGCCGTCGGGCCAGCGCACGGAAATGGTCTCGATGGCCGAGGCCGTGCCCAAGCCAAAGTGCAACTGCCCCGGGCGCTGGCTTTGAAAACCATCACACAAACGCAGACTATCCCTCAGCTCCAGGTCGCCGGCCTTGACCGTGACTACCGCCCCCAGGGTCTGCCCGGCGGAGTCGAGGCGCAGGCGGGCGAAGGAACGAGGCGGCATGCGGTTTTCAAATAGGCGCAGGCCCTTGAGGGTCCACAACACCAAATCCTGGTCCCCATCTCCGTCGATGTCCGCCGGCACCACGCAGCGACCGTCGTGATCCCCATCCAGCCCCAGGAGATAGGCAGCTTCCTCGAAACGCAGGGCCGGGGAATCAGACTCCCCAAGCGCGCGGCCCGGTTCCCCCAGGTTGTGAAAATAGCGATCGCGCTGGTAGCCGCTGAAAGAGCCTTCAAATGGCTGTCCGCGGTTTACATCACGCGTGCGTTCACCGCGCGCCAAAAAGCCCGCGTCCGCCGCCACCTGACGCCAGTAGAGGCTGTTCCAATCTCCCAGGTCGCGGCGCGAATGGGAGGTGAAACCGTTGGTGACCATCAGGTCCCGATCACCGTCATTGTCACCATCCCAGAAGACACAACCCCAGGCCCAGCCGGCTTCAGCACTGCCAGATCCGGCCGTTACCTCGCTCCAAACGCCGCTCTCCCGGTCGCGGCGGTAGAGCATGTTGCCCGAGGCAATGGTGGCCAGGGCAGCGCGCATCTGCGAGTCGAGGCCCGCAGCCAGAGGGGCACTGCGCATGCCCTCGGCGGCGGACATGTTCGAGATGTACATGTACCAGTCACCATTGCCCGCTGGATCGCCGAGGGTCACGCCCATGGTGTAGGCGCTCACACCGGCGAGGACCGATTGCTCATCGGCTTTGAAGGATCCCCGACCATCGTTCTGCCACAGGATGTTCGGCCCGAAGTCGTTGCCCTCAAAGATGTCCGTGTCACCGTCGCCGTCAAAATCAAAGGCCTCGGCCACATAGGTGTACTGAGTGCCGCTGATACCCGCCACCGCCGAAACCTCTTCGAAGTTCAGCCCGCCGCGGTTCATGAGCAGGTAGTTGTCAGCGCCGTCGTAGGCCTCCACCGTGTTGTAGTCCTCACCCCGGGAATGCATGTCGCCATAGACGCCCAGGAACAGGTCGAGCAAGCCGTCACCGTTGGCGTCCAGGGGCACCACGGTTTGAATCGCCACGCGCCGCAGCCCCCGGGGCACCGGCAGCAGCACGCTGTCCAAGGCGCGCCAGCCGCTTCCCGTCCGCGTGTAAACACCCAGCCGCGCCCCACCCGGGCCGTATTCCAAAATGCGCGAGGTAACCAGCTCCGCCCGCCGGTCTCCGTCCAGGTCTACCACCAGGGCGAAGCTGCCGCTCTCACCGGGAGAGGAACAGGGCAGTTCACCGGGCAGAAAGCCCCCGCGGCCGTCGTTCAGGAACAGGCGCGCGCTCTGGCCGCGGCTGGTTTGCAAGACATCCAGGAAGCCGTCCCCATCCCAATCCGTCACCGTCAGGCCCCCCAAGGCCAGGGTGACATGGCGGTCCTTGAACACCTGCATGAGCCTCTTCATCTCAGGATCAGTATCCACCACCAGACCGCTGGCCAGCGTGCGCTCCACCAGTGGCGGGAAGAGGCCCCTGAGGCGGCGCCCGCCGCTGGTGTCAAAGCTCCCCAGGCGCCACCCCGTGGGCCCCAACAGCAACTGGGCACGGCCCTCCAAACGCCAAAGGGCGCGCCCTCCGGTCCGCCCGCCCGCCTCCCCGTTTAGCCCACCCGCCTCCCCGGTCAGGCTACGCACATCCACGGTCCGCCCCCCCGGGGAGGCGTTCCCTCCAGCCAGCCCATTCGGCCCGGGACTGAACAGACCCAACCGCAACTGGGCCAGGGCAGCCTCCCCTGCGGGCTCCAGGAACAGGCGGGTCAGTTCTATCTCCCCCCGGATTCCCGTTTGGTCCAGTCCCCCTGGGCCTCCCAAGGCCAGGGGGGCGAGGCTCTTGAGCAGCAGAGCGCGGAACGCCTCCCCACCCACGGGCTCTCCCGCGCCGGGCTCGAATAGGATCCCGGCCAGGGTTCCGTCCACCAGGGGGGTGCCGATCCGCGGCGGTCGCCCGCGGAAGTTCGGGGCCAGGGCCTCCCCAAGCTGTCGCTCATCCCCCTGCGCCAGGTAGTCGACGAGGCCGGCCACCAAGGTGCGCTCCAGGCTGGCGCGGATCGAGGCCGCCGCTCCCTCCACCAGCAGGATGTCACGGGAGTACTCCGCCGGCATCCGCGCAGGGAAGGCCGCCCGCGAGGTCGGCTCCCCGGTTCCAGAGCCGCTTCCGGGGGCTGGGGTTTCCTCTCCCGATCCACAGGCCAGGACCAGGAACAGGGTGATTAGGGGAAGACGCTTCATGCCCGGGTGTCAGCTGCTGCCACAAAGAGTGAGCAGTGCTCGGAATCGGCTAGAAATGTAACGACCGCGCCCCGACAATCGCACCCCATGGAAGTGCTCTCGCTCAAGGTCAATGGTGACACCCGCTGCCTGGCGGCCGCGCCGCAGGCCACCTTGCTGGAAGTCCTGCGGGAGGAGTTGGGCTTGACCGGCTGCAAACAGGGCTGTGACAAGGGGGACTGCGGCGCCTGCACGGTGCTGCTGGACGGCCAACCGGTGCTGGCCTGTCTGACGCTGGCGGCCCTGGTTCAGGGGCGGGAGATCACCACCATCGAGGGCCTGGCCCCGGCCCACCGCCGACGCTGCGCGGAATCCCCGTGCGCGTCAAAGCAAGACAAGCTGCATCCGGTCCAGGACGCCTTCGACGAGGCCGGCGCGCTGCAGTGCGGTTTCTGCCAGAGCGGCATGATCCTCTCGGCCACCGCGCTCCTTCAACGGGATGACGATCCGAAGCGCGAGACCATTCGCGAGGCCCTGTCAGGCAACCTCTGCCGCTGCACAGGTTACACGCAGATCATCGAGGCCGTGGAACGGGCCAGTGATGAACACGCCGGTCGCGAACACCGCCCGCGGGCCTGGGAACAGCCCGCAACGGAGCCCGCCGGGGAAGGGGAGTCCTGATGGCGGCCCGCGACCAACACGGCCCGCAGGCGCCCTGGCGCGGTGAGTTCAGGGTTCTGACCAAACCCCAGCGCAAGGTGGACGGAGCGGCCAAGGCCACGGGCGAGGCCCTCTTCACCGACGATCTCGCCCTGCCCGGCATGCTCTACGCCCGCACCCTGCGCAGCCCCCATGCCCACGCTCGCATTCGCTCCATCGACACCCAGGCGGCCCGCGCTCTGGACGGAGTACACGGAGTGATCACCGGCGCGGACCTGCCCCAGAGTTATGGGGTGATCCCCTGGACCCAGGATGAAACGGCCCTGGCCACGGACCGCGTGCGTTTTGTCGGTGATGAGGTGGCCGCCGTAGCAGCCGTGGACGAACGCACGGCGGAGGCGGCCTGCGCTCTGATCGAAGTGGACTTTGAGGTGCTGCCGGCGCGCCTGACACCGGAGGAGGCCCTGGCCAATCCCGAGCCCGCCATTCACCACAACGAACGCCGGCCGGGCAACATCTCCAAGCATGTCAAGCTGGAGTTCGGGGATGTGGACGGGGCGGCGGCCCAGGCGGCCCAGGTGGTTGAGGGCGACTTCTCCTTCCACGGCACGACCCACGCCGCCATCGAACCCCACTGCGCCCTGGCGCGGCCCGACGCGGACGGGCGCTTGACCCTCTGGAGCGCCACCCAAATCACCCACTACCTGCACCGGGCCCTGGCTCTGGTCCTGGGCTTGGCACCGGAGAAGATCCGCGTCATTCAACCCTGCCTGGGCGGGGCCTTCGGCGGCAAGAGCGATCCCTTCAGCCTGGAGTTCTGCGCCGCCAAGCTGGCGCTCATCACCGGCCGGCCGGTGAAGCTGCTCTGGACACGCGAGGAGGTCTTCTACGCCCACCGCGGACGCCACCCGATGCAGATGCACTACCGCACGAGCAGCGATGGGGAAGGCCATCTGACCGGTGTCGACGCGCGGCTTTTGATCGATGGCGGGGCTTACTCCTCCTTTGGCTTGGTGACCACCTATTACTCGGGGCAACTGCTGACGGGCCCCTATGACTTCCCCAGCTACCGTTTCGACGCCACGCGCGTCTTCACCAACAAGCCCCCCTGCGGGCCGAAGCGCGGCCACGGTTCCGTGCAACCGCGTTTCGCCTTTGAGGTGCAGCTCGACGAGCTGGCCGAACGATTGCAGCTCGACCCCATCGAGTTGCGCCGCCGCAACCTGCTGGGCGAAAACACGACGACGGTCAACGGCCAGCGCATTACATCCAACGGCTTCGCCCGTTGCCTGGACGAAGTGGAGCGCGCCAGCGGTTGGCGGGAACGGCGCGGCCGCCTGCCGCGAGGCCACGGCCTGGGCGTGGCCGGGTCCATGTACATCAGCGGCACCAACTATCCGGTCTATCCCAACGACATGCCCCAGGGTGGCGTGCAGCTCAAGCTGGACCGCAGCGGTTTGGTGACGCTCTTCACCGGCGCCAACGATATCGGACAAGGCTCGTCCACGGTTCTGGCGGGCATCGTGGCGGAGGAGTTGGGCGTCGAGCCCGAGGCCGTGCGCGTCGTGGCGGCGGACACGGACCTGTGCCCGGTGGACCTGGGGGCCTACTCCAGCCGCGTGACATTCATGGTGGGCAACGCCGCCATCGACGGTGCGCGCAAGCTGCGGCGCCAGGTGCTGGCGGCCCTGGCCCAGGAGTGGGAGGTGGCCGAGGAGGAAATCCTTTTGGCCGGCGGTCGGGCCGGCTTGTTCAACGGTGACCGCGACCTGCCCATGCGCGAGGCCTTCGTCCTGGCGGAGACCAGATTCGAAACCCTGGGAGCCACCGGTTCCTACAACACTCCCACCCTGGGGGGCGACTACCGCGGCGGCACCATCGGGGCCTCGCCGGCCTACTCCTTCACAGCCCATGTGGTGGAGGTGCGCGTGGACTGTGAGACCGGCGTTATTCGCTGCGAGAAGGTCTGGATCGCCCACGATTGCGGGCGCGCCCTGAACCCGGTCCTGGTGGCGGGCCAAATGGAGGGCTCGGCCTACATGGGCATCGCGGAAGCGCTCTTCGAGCACCACACGATCAATAGTCGTGGCCTGCACGCCGGTCCGTCCCTGCTCGACTATCCCCTGGCGACCAGCGTCGACACGCCGGAACTGGCTGCCTTGATCGTGGAGAGCATCGACCCGGAGGGACCCTATGGAGCGAAGGAGGCCGGTGAAGGTCCGCTCCATCCCTCCCTGCCGGCCTTGGCCAATGCCGTGCACGATGCCCTGGGGTTGCGCCTGCGCGAACTGCCCTTCACCCCCGGCCGCGTCCTGCGCGCCCTGCGAAGTCAGGCGGAGGCCGGAAGCTGATGCTGCGCCTGCCGCCCTTCGAACTCCTGCGTCCATCTTCCTTGGAAGAGGCCAGGTCCCTGCTGGTCGAGCACGGTCCCGGGGCGCGTCCCCTGGCCGGGGGCACGGATCTCCTCGTCAATCTGAAGCTGGGTAGCACCGAAGCCCAGACCCTGGTCTCCCTGGCCGCCATTCCTGAACTGTGCGGCATCCGGGAAGAAGCGGGCGAGCTCGTCATCGGCGCCATGACGCCCCTGGCGCAGGTGGCGGCCAGTGAAGTGGTTCGCAGCCGGATCCCGGTCCTGGCCCAGGCCGCGAGCGTCGTGGCCAGCCCCCAACTGCGAGCCATGGGAACCCTGGGCGGCAACCTGCTCCTGGACACCCGTTGCCAGTGGATCAACCAGAGCCACTTCTGGCGGGCCGCCTTGGGCTTTTGCCTGAAGAAGGACGGCAGCAAGTGCCATGTGGTGGAAAAGGGCAAGCGTTGCGTGGCCGCCGCCAGCAACGACACAGCTCCCGCTCTCCTGGTCCTGGGGGCCCGCCTGGTTGTTCTCGGTGCACAGGAGCGAAGCATGCCCCTGGCTGAGCTCTACTCTTCCGACGGAGCGCAGCACTTGACCCTGGCGGCGGATGAGTTGCTGGTGGAAGTGCGCGTGCCCCTGCCGGAACAGTCCGCGCGCAGCACCCAGCACAGCGCCTACGGCAAGCTGCGTCGCCGCGCCTCGATTGACTTCCCCCTGCTCGGCCTGGCGGCCAACCTGGAGCTGGATGAAAGCAAAACGGTCCGCGCTGCCTCCCTGGCGGCCGTGGCCCTGAGCGCCCAGCCCCTCAGCTTGCCGAAGGTGGCCGCAGCACTGCTGGGCGTCGAGACCAGTGGCGCACAGTTGGAGCGGGCAATCGTCGCAGCCGGTGCCCTCGCCCAGCGCCGCCTGAAACCCCTGGACAACATTCCCGGCGACGCCTGGTGGCGGCGGGAAATGGTGCCGGTCCTCCTGGGCCGCACCCTGCGAGCGGCCCTTTCCGACACAGGTCCGGTGAACGGAGATCCACAATGACAACTACCATCGTCGTGGCCAAGGACGGCCAGGCCTGCATCGCCGCCGATACCCTGGCGCGCTACGGCAGCACCACCGAAACGGCGGACCTGATCGAAAACCACGACAAACTGCTCAGGGTGGGCGAGACGGTGCTGGCTCCCTGCGGGCCGGCCTCGGCACAGCTCCTGTTGCGTAGCTACTTCGCCGACCCAGAACACCTGGCGGAGTTCAGCGGCGTCGATGAGATCTATGAGACCGTGCGCCGCCTGCAAGCGGTGTTGAAAGACGAGTACTACCTGAACCCCAAGGAAGACGAGGCCGACCCCTTCGACTCGTTGCAGATGGAGTGCCTGTTGGCCAATCCTTCCGGGATCTACGGCATTTACCCCCTGCGCTCGATTCAAGCCTACCGCCGCTACTACGCCTTCGGCAGTGGCGCCGCCTACGCCCTGGGCGCCATGCACGCCCGTTACGAGAGCGCCGCCGACGCCCAGCAGATCGCCCGCGTGGGCCTGGAAGCGGCCGCCGCCCTGGACGACTCCACCGCGGCCCCCTTCACCCTGCGGACTATGCAATTGCGCGACTGAGGAGGGCGCAGGTCTTCTCCGGGGGCAACGCGGCTGCCGATGCTCAATGGGCTGGCCCGAACTGGCCGCTCACAAAAAGAGCGGGTGCGCCGCCGGTTGGGCGACGCACCCGCTTTTGTCAGGGGCTGGCGACCGGCGCGCGGCCGCGCTCGCTTACGGGGTGAAGGTGATTGCCACGCCGTCGGAGAGGTTGAAGAACGCTCCACCGGCCGGGGGATCTCGGTACCAGCCCTGGAAGAACCAGGTGGAACCGGCATTGATTTGGCCAGCGGCCTGGGGCGGGCTGGTCACATCCAGGGGCCGGGAGAGAATACCCACCGTGCCCGTGGCCGTGGGCGGCAGACGGAAGAGGCCCGTGCTGCCGGCGCCGACACACAGGAAACCGTTGCCGAAGGGCGCCAGGATCTGGGCCGAGCCGTAGAAGAAGATTCCGAACTGCTGCGTCGGAACCGGCAGACAGGTGAGAATCACATCGTTGCTGCTGACGCTACCGCTACCGGTGGGCGCCATGACGGCACCGGCTCCAGTGGAGTTCGGGGCGCCGATGCAGTAGTTGTCGCCGATGCTGCCATCGCACTCATCGGGCACGCCGTTGGCGTTGGTATCGGTGCTATTGCCCGAGGCGATGTCCACATCGTCGGGCACACTGTTGTTGTTGCAGTCCTTGGCCGAGGAGATGTACAGCAGTACGCGGTAATCCTCATCGGGGCTGCCCGGCACACCGCTCGAACCGGTCATGGGCTCGAAGATGCCATCGCCGTTCACATCATAGACGATCTGCGCGGCGACACCGAGGCCTCCGAGGGCTTCCGTGCTGGCCGGGGGCAGATTGGCGGGATCGGCGTGGTTGTAGGCACCGGCGGCAATGTTGCCGGAGAAAGTCGTACCCGATGAAAGGGAGTTCGAGTCGGCCAGATCCAGGAAACGCACCTGGTAGTCCGTGGTCGAGTTGATGCCCTTGAAAGCCGTGCCGGTGTCGAACAGGAGCTCCAACTCATAGGAGAAGCTGGCCTCGTCGTAAACGGCGCGCACCAGGCCAGTGCCCAGGTCGCTGGCGGGATTGCCCTGGCCGTCGGTGTAGAAGCGTTCGACCACGCCCACGAAGAAGATGTTGCCCACCGAATCGAGCATGGGCGGAGACATGGAGGGTCCCGTGACGCTGCCCAGGGTCAGATCGCTCATGGTGACCAAGCGTCCCACCACATTGCCGCCGGGGCCGTCGAGCAGGGGCTTGCCCGTGCCGCTCTGGCCGCTGGTGCCGTCGCAATAGGCCGCGATGGTCCACTCGCTGGCGCCACTGGTGGCGTCGACACGGGCCACGGCCAAAAGATTCGTGGTGTGGGCCGAGTCCGAGTTGGTCGGGTGATCGACGGAGGCGGCGGCCAGCAGGTTGCCCGCGGCATCGGCTCCCACGGCTACTTGACCATTGCCGCCGCGATAGGCGGTCTGGCTGTAGTAGTTGTTGAAGAGAATCGGACCGGCGCCGAGGGAGTTGCTGGGCCAGCCGGTGGAGTTGTCGGTGATCACCGCGGGTAGGGTCAGGGCCTTGTTGCCGGAGACGCTGCCGTTGGCCGCTAGACCCCAGAGCGTCAGCATGCTGGGCCCGCCGTTGGAGTCCATGCCGATCATGCCGCAGGAACCGTTGACATTGCCGGCACCGAAGAGGCCGCTGAAGTTGGCCGGGTTGTGGGCCACAGCACCGCGCGTCGAGGTCACGCCCGGCCCCATGTGAGCCTGGCTCGTCGAAGCCACTCCGGCGGCCGACTCGTAGACGAAGTCGTTGGAGAAGTTCGTGCCGAGGGTAATGGCGCGCCCACTCGCATCGCGGGCCACCGTCGGCGGCACATGTGTCTGGGTGTCGTTTTGAACGAGCCAGGTGTTGGCCGTGGCGTCGCTGCCTCCGGTGTTGGTGATGACATTGCCGGTGCCGTTGGTCCGGGCCAACATGTCGACGCGGTGGTAGTTGTTGCCAGTCACTGCTATCTGGCCATTGCAATCATTGGATCCATAACCATCGGCCCGTAGAGCGATGTTGCCGCCGGCCTCGACGCCGCCGAATCCAAACTGGGACAGGTCGCAGGCGTAGTCCATGGAGTTGGTGGCTGACACGACGCGTGAGACATACAACCTTGAAGGCGTGTCGTTTTCGTAGTTGACCACAGCGCCAATGACGTTGTTGAGACTGACCGTGCCTCCGCCCCATTCGGAAAAGCCCGCCGTGAACTGGCTGCCCACAAAGTTGTCCGTGCTGATGGTCTGCCCCGGGTCATTGCGGGTGGCATCACCGTTGACGCCGAAGCCCTGGCCGTTCCACAGCATGTAGCCATTGCGGGCGAAGGGCATGCCCGCCAGGGTGTCTTTGGAGATGGCCTGGGCACTGGTGGCGTGGGTGAAGTAGGGCGGCGCCGCATCGTAGTTCTGGCTGGCCTTGATGAGCGGGCCGGCGCTGTAGACGAGGCCCCAGGAGGAGCGGAAGGCGGAGAGGTCGACGATGTAGTCCTTGACCTGCTCCGTGGGGTTGTAGGCGTCGATGGCGTCGCCGGGGGGCAGCAGGAGCTTGGAGACGCTGTCCTGGGCGATGGCNAGCGAGGGCAGGCCCATGAGGGCNANTGCCANCAGTTGACGNTGANTGGGCAACATGGTGGNTTTCCTTGGGNACGANTAANGGNGNGACCGCNGCCNCGCGGGGCAGCTGATCCATTTGAGTCTGAGACCGGTTGAGTCCGTGATGGGTCAGGGGAGCCCTGTCAATNATACGGTGCCCAGCTCCCCCGGGGGCCATCTCCGCCCAAAAACGCCGATTTCACGGGGCAATACACTGCTACGGGGGTGCCGACACGGGGACCTCTCCCCTCTGCTCCCTTGCGCCGCGGGCGTTGCTCAGACAGAGTTCCCCACGATCTCCTCCCATGCCCCGCTCCCAACAGCCAGCCCACCCCCGCGCACCGGCCCGGACAGGAACTGCCTCCCTGCTCTTCGTCCTCTCCGGGGCCACGGCCCTGACCTATGAAGTGCTCTGGTTCCGGCGTTTCGCCCATGCCTGGGGCAACTCCAGCCTGGCCATGGCGGCCGTGGTCTCCGCCTTCCTGCTCGGCCTGGGCCTGGGCGCCCACCTGGGCGGCCGCCGTGCCGACCGCAGCCCCGCTCCCCTGAAGGCCTACGCCATGTGCGAGGCCGCCGTGGCCCTCTTGGCCCTCTGCGTCCCCGCCGCCATTGCAGCTCTCTCCTCCCTCGAGAGTTCCCTCCATCCCATCCTGGCGCCGTCTCCCGGCCTCCAGGCCCTGGTGCGCCTGTTCCTGGCCTGCTGTGTCCTGGCGCCCCCCTGTGCCTTCATGGGGGCCACGCTGCCGCTCCTGATCGCCGAGTTCACGAACCGCCACAGGAACCCAGGGGCCGCCCATGGGCGCCCCACGCGCCTCATCAAGACCACCGGTTGGCTCTACGCCACCAACACCCTGGGAGCGGCTGCTGGCTGCTACCTGGCTGGCTTCCACATTCTGCCGGCCCTGGGCCTGGCCACCACCGGCTACCTGGCCGTGGCCGTCAACCTGGCCGTGGCCCTGGGCGCCCTGGCCCTGGCCAGCAGCCGTCCCCGACTGGAGTCCGCCGCCAGCCCCCAGCTCCAGGATCAAGCCGCCCCCCAACCGAGTGACCACAGCGCCCAAACCGGATTGGATTCCCCGGCCCGGCTCCTGCCCCTTGGCGCCCTCTTGGCCGGGGCCGCCGCCCTGATCCTGCAACTGGCCTGGGCGCGCCAACTGGCCCTGGTGCTGGGCAGCAGCACCTACGCCTTCTCCGCCGTCTTGCTCGTGGTCTTGATCGGCATCGGCCTCGGCGGCTGGGCCGTGCGCGGCCTCTTCCGCAGCGGCCACTCCCCCACGCCCACCTTGGTCGCCATCGTCATCGGCACGGTGCTGAGCGCGGTCATCGGTCAGCGCCTGCTGCCGGATCTCTGCGGCCTGCTGGGAGGCGTGCGCCACCTGCGCAACGATCCCCTGGTGAACGGCCTGGTGTCCGTGGGCGCCAGCGCCGTGCTCGAACTGCTCCCGGCCCTGGGAGCCGGCCTGCTCTTCCCGGCCCTGGTACACCTGGCCCGTCCCCGACCGGGAGCCGAGGGCCGCGCCGTGGGCCGCGTCTACGCTTGGAACACCGTGGGCACGACCCTCGGCGCAGCCCTGACATACATCCTCCTGGTCCCGCGGTTGGGCCTGGAGGGCACTGTGGAAGCGGCCCTCTTCCTCTACCTGATCCTGCCCTGGTTGCTGCTGTCCCCGGCCCGTTGGACGGCCCATCCCCGCTCCCTGGCAGCCACGGTGCTGCTCCTTACGGCCTTGCCCATCATCCTGCCGGGCCACGATCCACGGGACACCAACAGCGGCCAGTTCCTCTACGGCTTCCAGCCCGAGGAAGCACGCCGCTCCCACGAGTTGCTCTTCTTCGAAGAGGGCCCGGCCTGCAATGTGATGGTCACGCGCGAAGGCCAGGAGGTCTCCCTGCGAGTCAACGGCAAGGTGGACGCCAGCAACTTCCACAGCGACATGGCCACCCAACTCGGCATCGCCTTCGCCGCCGGCCTGTTGCGGCCCCAGGCGCGCCGGGCCCTGGTGATCGGCTACGGCAGCGGAGTGAGCCCCGGCGCCGCCCTGCTCTTCCCGCGCACCGAGGTCACCTGCGTGGAGATCGAGCCGGCGGTCTACGCCGCCTCGGAGCACTTCACCTTCGTCAACCACGACCCCTTCGCAAGCGAGTCCTTCACGGCCCTGGTGGACGATGGTCGCGGCCACATCCAAGGTACTGACAGCGACTACGACCTGATCCTGACGGAACCCTCCAATCCCTGGATCGTCGGCGTTTCCAACCTCTACACCACTGAGTTCTACGCCGCGGTCAAAGAGCGCCTGTCCCGGGGCGGGCTGCTGGCCCAGTGGATCCACACCTACTCCATGGGGCTGGACGAGTACCGCATGGTGGTGCGCACGCTGACGGATGCCTTCCCCCATGTGCTGCTCTTCCGCGTCTCGCGCAGTGACACATTCCTGTTGGCCGCCGACGAGCCCATTCTGCCCGGCAAGCGCGAGCTCGAAAGCGCCCAGTGGATCATCGACTCCACGCCCGAGCTGGCGCAGGACATGCAACGCTACTTCAGCACGCGGGATGTGCGTTCCTTCTTCCTGCGGCACCTGCCCCTGTCCCCAGAAGCCCTGCGCGCCCTGGCCACGGAGGACGGCCCCCTACACACGGACACCAACATGCACCTGGAGTTCTCCGCTCCCCTGCATTTGTTCCAGGCCGAACGCTTGGCCGGTGAATTGGTGGACGGCCAGTTGCTGGCCTCCGCCACTGGCGCCTGGTACCGGGAACTCAGCGCCAAACTGGAGTGTGGCCCGCAGCAGCTAGAGGCCCTGCGCGCCCTGCGCACCCTCTACCTGAAGGCCGGGCGCACGGACATCGCCGCGGCCCTGGTGGCCAGCGCCCTCTTGCTGGCACCCGACGATCCCCAATTGCGCGCTGACCAGCTCTACCTCGCGCCCCCCACCGATCCCGCTGTCTATGCCGCCAGTTTGGCCTCCCTGGTGGCGGACTCCGAACTCGAAGCCAATCGCCTGGCCGTCGTCCTGGGACAGGTGAACGAATGGGAGCGGGCCCTCGCAGTCCTCACGGCCCTGGAAGAGCGCCATCCCGCCTCCGCCACGGTCTGGACCAATCGCGCCATCGCCCTCCACGGCCTGGGCCGCACGCAACAGGCCTTCGGCGCCCTGGAACGCGCCCTGGAACTGGATCCCCTGAACGAATCAGCCATCCAGACCGTCGCCCAGTTGCGCGCCGCCCTGGCCCGCTAAGCGCGCCCCAGGCCTATTCCCGCGCCAGGGCCCAGGCCTCCCGGCGCGCGGCCCTGGCACTGCGCTGCGCCTCGTCCTCGGCGCCGGTGTAGTCCAGCTCGAACTCCAACTCCTCAGACCCGCGAGCCACGCGCAGGAGCTTCACACTTCCGCCCCGTTGCAAGGCGGCGCTGATTTCGCCACGCGCGCTCACCTCGACGCCGTCGATGGCCAACAATCGATCATCGGCCAACAGTCCCACCGTCGCGGCCTGCCCGTTCTTGCTCACGCGCGTGATGCGCGTGCCATCCAGGCCCACGCCCAGCCGCCGGCGGGCGAGGGGTGCGGCGTCGGTGCGCTCGACCAGCTCGTCCAAGTTGGCAAACCCCCAAGCCGCCAAGGCCACGACCTGGGCACTGTGCAGTTGGTCGCCTTCCTTGGCCATTTCAAAGTTGTCGTGCTGCGTGTGGTGAATGTAGTTGTAGCCCTCCGAATCCTGCAACCAATGGAAGGCGGGCACGCCGGCGTTGGCAAAGGGCGAGTGATCGCTGGGGCCGCCGCGCACGCCGTCCACCTCCTCGAAGCGAAAGGGCCGCGTTCCATCCAAGGCCCGCACCGGTGCGAAGACCTCCGTGAACTGATCCCACATGGCGTAGGTGGCATGGATGCCCTCCAGATAGTTGGTGCCCTCATCGTGGTTGAGAACGATGCTGATGCGTTCCAACTCATCCTCGTGGTCACGCACATAGCCGCGGGAACCGAACAGGCCCTGTTCCTCGCCTCCGTAGAGCACAAAACGAATCGTGCGCCGCGGTGTCAGGCCGGCGGCTTGCATCAGGCGCGCGGCTTCCATGGCGGTGGCCACGCCCGTGCCGTTATCACAGGCGCCCTCGGCCACATCCCAACTGTCCAGGTGGCCTTGGACGATGACAAACTGCTCCGGGAACTCGCTGCCCTTGATGTCCGCCACCACGTTGTGTTGCGGGATGGGACCCGGACGCAGTTCGTTGTCGATGTCGAACTCGAGCTCCAGCTCCGCGCCGCTTTCAAGTTGGGCGACGAGCCCTTCGTAGTGCGCCTGCAGGAGCAACACGCGCACGCCCGCCGGCACATCTTCCATGCTCTCGGGCAGGCCGCCAAAGCCCATCAGCAAATCCCCGCTGCCGCCGCGGCGCACTTCCCCCGCCGTGCCCTCCGCGGCACAGAGCTCGTCGAAGGCGCGCCGCAGTTCACGCACGGGTCGCTTGTCCCGGCGCACAATCCAGGCCCCCTCCAAAGTACCGGCATAGGTAGCCGCCAACTCCTCCGCGGCCGCCGCGATAGCCCGGCGCCGCTCGCTGCGCTTTTCGATGGGCTGGCCATCAGCATCCACCAGCGCGTCCACATCCAAGGTTGGTTCAAGCAGGGCCGCGCCCAGCCGGGGACCTGTTGTGCCCCGCGTCCAGGACGGCGTCACAAAGGTCAGCGCCCCATCCTGCCCCACGATCCGGCCGCTGGCCGGCCCGCGCTCAAAACCCACGGGCAACTCGCCCCAACTCTCAAGGCGCGCGTCGAGTCCCCATTCAGTGAACTGGTCACGACACCAGCGCTCTGCCCGCTCCAAGCCCCGGGATGAGCTGAGACGTGGTCCGATGTCCTTTGTGAGCACGCGCAAATGCTCCATGACCTGGTTGTCCTGGCGTGCCTCGGCCAGGATTGATTCCACGCCCGCCTGGCTCGCCGTGAGGTCTCCGCCGGTTGCGACAGACGAAGCCGCGCCGCCCGCCTCCCGGGTAGCCCCGGCCGGACTCTGGCAGGCGACAGTTGTGCCGAGGACTAGGACAGCGGCGAGGACAAAACGGAGATGCTCAATGGGCCTGAGGCTGGTATCGCTGGTATTCATGGCCCTCTTTTACACCAGAAGCGGATTCGCTGGCTCCCTTCCGGCCCCGGAAGCGTAACCTCTTACCCGTGGCAAACACCTCCGACGATCTCCTGGTGCTCGTTCCCACGGGCCTGGAAATGCGGCGTCTGCTGGACGGCGGTGGCTTGGGGGCGGAACTCGAACTGTGCGGCTTCGGCCCCGTGGCCGCCGCCGCCCGCACCGCCCAGCTGCTAGCCACGCGGCCCATTAGACGCGTGCTGCTCTTGGGCATTGCTGGCAGCTTCGCCCCACAGGAGGGCGGGCCCGCCGTGGGCACGGCCCTGGAATTCTCCGCCGTGGCCCTCTCCGGCGTCGGCGCTGGCGAAGGCGAGGCCTTCCGCGGCCCTCCGGCCCTGGGCTTTCCACAATGGCCCGGTACCGAGTGGCCCGGCTCACAGGAGAGCAGCGCCGAAGGGGCCTCAGCGCCCATTGAGGACCGTCTGGCCCTGGCCCGACCGGCGGGGAATGACATAGACGCCCTGCTCCTGACCACCTGCGCAGCCTCGGACACCCCCGCCCAGGCCGCCACGCGCCTGGACCAGTTTCCAGACGCCCGGGCCGAGGACATGGAGGCCTTCGCCGTGGCCCTGGCCTGTGCCCTGGCCGGCGTTCCCCTGCGGGTGGTGCGCGGCATCAGCAATGCCGTGGGAGACCGGGACCCGGTTAACTGGTGCATCCCGGCTGCCCTGGAAGCCGCGCGACGGCTGGCGGCGGAGATCGTGGCCGACTGCACGCCCTGGACACAAGCCCCGCTTCACGCCGAGCTCCCCAGTCCCTTGCCGGAAGTCAGCGGCCCATGAGCCAGCCTATCCACCTGGGCATCTCAACCTGCCCCAACGACACCTTCGCCTTCCACGGCCTGCTGGCAGGCAAGATCGACACCGGCGGCCTGGAGTTCAGAATCGAACTGGCCGATGTCCAGGAACTAAACGAGCGCCTCTCCCAGGGGCACTTTGATGTGGCCAAGGGCAGTTACCATGCCGCCCTCCTGCTCTCCGATCACCTGGGTGTCCTGCCCTCCGGTTCAGCCCTGGGACACGGCGTGGGTCCCGTGGTCCTGGCCACCACTCCCCGCGTCTTGCCGCCGGAACCGCGGGACGACGAACCGGACCCGACCCCCACGCCGACGGTCCTGTGCCCGGGGCGCTTCACCACCGCCACGCTCCTCTGGCAGCTCTTCCACGGGCGCCTGGCCCAACCCAGCCAGGCCCTCTTTTCAGAAATCATGCCGGCCCTCAAGGCCGGTGACACCGACCTGGGCGTCTGCATCCACGAGGGTCGCTTCACCTATGCCGACTGGGGCCTCGTGTTGGTGGAGGACCTGGGGGCCAGTTGGGAGACGCGCACAAACATGCCCCTGCCCCTAGGTGGCATTCTGGCACGGCGCAGCCTGTCGGATGATGTCCTGCGCCGCGTCCAATCCTGCGTGCGGGCCTCCATCGACTACGGCCTGGAGCACCGGGACGAGACGGTGAAGACCATGCGCCGCCACGCCCAGGAAATGGACGAGGATGTGCTCTGGTCCCATGTTGATCTCTATGTCAACGACTGGACCCAAGACCTGGGACCGGATGGCCGCCGGGCGCTGGCCTTCCTCTCTGCCATGGGACGCTCCCGTGGCCTGGTGCCGGAGACACAGGCCCCCCTGGAAGTCTTGGTGTAGGGGCTGGTTGCCCCGGGGGCGGCGCCGCTCGCCGGCGGCGCCGCCGCCCCGGACCAGACTGTCTGGGCTACGCGCCCGCGCCGTCGCGCAGTTCGAGCATCTCCTTGCGGATGTCTTGAGCAATGGCCTTGACGGCTTGCATGGCCTTGCGGACGCGGGCGGTGGCGGCCTTGTTGCCACTCGTGGCCTTCTCAACATCCGGGCGGACGGCTTCGACTGTGGCGACGAGGTTTTCGTAGTGCTGACTCATGTGGTTTCCGATCCTATTGTGGCCCGACGCGCGGGCGGGGAAAGGGGAGAGGCCGGGTGCCGAAAGGGCACTCGCGCACCTGTGAGAGCCCTTGGAGACCAAATTCCGGCCTCCCGTGCAAGCGGAACAATCCGGGGAATATGGGCCTGGGGTACCAGGAGCGCGGTTTGGCTGCCCCCAAACCGTCCCGGCCGCGGCCAAGCCATGAATATATGTCGTTATCTAGGAACAACTTACGAGCGTACATCGACAGCCTGGTTCAGCGCAGGTAGCCGATGGCGCGCAACTGCTCCTCCAGGCCTGGATCCAGGCCAGAAGTATCGATTTCCGCCCCGCCACCCCCGGATTCCCACCAGATGGCCAGACTGCCGGGGGGCACGCGCTCCCCTTGGAAGCCGGTTACCAAGGCCCCGGCCAGGCGATGGTCCATGGGGTGCGGGAAGGCGAAGGTCAGGGCCGCGGTACTGGCCCAGGCACTGTCCACCACTACCTCCCGGGGGTGGGGCCAGCGACCGTCGAAGCGGAAGAGCCACCACAGATCCCCCGGGGCGGCTCGGCCCAGATCCAGCAGGGCGGTGGCGGGCAGGGAGCTTGTGGCCTCGATGGTGTGGGACAGGCGGCCCATCGCCAGGGGACCGAACTCCTCCGCCAGCAGCAGTTGGAACGTAGCCCCGTACTGCGGCCTGCGCCGGCTCACCTCCACCTCCATGGTCTGCTTGCCAGCGGGGCGCATCTCCAGGCCCAGGGCGCCGGCGTCCGGGTCGTTTTCCAGGCGCAGCCGGGGCGCTTCGTCACCCTCCGCCAGCAGTTTGTCGCCACGCCAATAGATGGGGCGGGCACAGGTCTGTTCCACCGGGATCTTGCCGAGCCAGACGCGCCCGGGTTCCGGCGCTCGGCCATCTATGGCCACGGACCAGGCCAGGGCGCGGCGGCGTTGGTCCGGGAAGAGGAGCAGCTCCGCGCCCGAGGCCGTGGCCGGCACGCTCCAGCGCAGCTTGCGCCGGTCCTCTGAAATCTCTGCCGCCGGCGTGCCATGGGCGCTACGCAACTCACCGGCCAAAAACTCCAGTTCCAGTTCGAGGGCCACGGGCTCAGTTGCCGGCGTCAGACGGATGCGCATGGAATCCACGGGCCGAAACTCACCCAGGGCGCGGCGCAGGGACTCTCCTACCGCCGGTTCCTCCGCCCCCACTAGGTTCTGAAACTCACCCGGATCCGCAGCCAGATCGTAGAGTTCGCTGGCCCCGCCCTCGGCGTCGTCGATGTACTTGTACTTGAGGTCCTTGACGGATTTCTCCTTCACATCCGAGGATTCGGTGAAGACCAACTCGTGGACGGCGCCGGCGGGATCCATGATGAGTGGCAAGAGGCTCGTGCCCTCCACCTCCGGCAGGGCTGGCAGGTCGAAGAGCTCCATCAGAGTCGGCGCCAGATCGATGTTCTGGGTCAGGGCATCACAGGCCACCGGCTCGCGTTGACCGGGCATTTTCAGCAGGAGCGGCGTGTGGGACACGCCCTCGAAGAGGCGCTTGTGGGTGAATGCCAGATCGCCGCGCCCGTCATTGCCGCGGCCACCGGTCCGCGCCCGACCCATGTTTTCGCCATGATCCGCCAGGAACAGGATTAGGGCGCGTTCGAACAGATCCAGTTCCTTGAGACGCGTGAAGAGCAGGCCGAGGCCCGCGTCGCAGCTGGTTATCTCCGCGTCGTAGAGGGCGCGCCCGTTGGCCAGGCTGACATTGCGACGCAGCTCCTCGGGCACATGGTTATTGATCCACTCCGGGCGCTCGGATGGATCCAGGGCGGCCAGGGGTTCGAAGTAGGACGCGGCCCCCTCCCGTTCCAGGTGCTGGGCCAGATACAGATCGCGGGTGGCCGGCGGCGCGTTGTAGACCAGGGGAAAGATGTCCACATGGGGATCAAAGTAATGAGCCCAAAGGAACAGGGGCTGGTCCCCGCCCCGGGCCGCGTACTCATCCAAGAGGGGGAAGAGGCGTTCGTTGGTGTGGGCCGCATGGGCCAGCAGCGGGCGCTCCGTGACGGGCACCTCGCCCGAGATGTGCGAGAGCCGATCCCAGCCGTGGAACATGGCCGCGTCGCGGTCCGCGTCGGCAAAGTTGGGGTGGCTGGTGACGGCCAGGGTGAAGTAGTCGCGCTTTTGGAAGCGCTCCGCCAGACAGGCGCCGGCGCGGCCCACGGTGGCGGTGCCCTCGATGGGTACGGGGAAGAAGTTGCGGTGGGTGCGGGGGTAGAGACCGGTCAGGATGCTGGTCAGGGCCGGGAAGGTGGAGTTGGCCTGGGTGGCGTTGGCGCTGAAGAGCGTGGACTGCGCCGCCAGGGCATCGATGTTCGGGCTGGTGGGCAGCTCGCAGCCATAGCAGGAGAGACGGTCCGCCCGCAGGGTATCCACCACCACCATGATGACCGGCGTGTCGGGCGGTAGGCGCGGGGGCTCGGGAGCGCAGGCGGCCAAGAGGGCCAGGAGCAAGAGGCAGCCCGCGGCCGGGGCGCGGCGGCGCTGTCCCGGACCGCTCCTAAATGGCGCGGTAGAGCCAAGCTGGCGAGCGCGGTGAGGTCTGAGCATGACTACATGATGCGCCGTGCCCGCCGCCGTGCAAGGCTGTTCAGACCAGGTCCGTATCCGAAAGTTGCAGCCACAGGTGATCCCGCAACCAGATAGGCTCCAAACGGCGCAGGAAAGGCCGCGTGACCAGGAAGAGGTCCGTGGCGTGAACGGAGTAGCCGGCGGCTTGGAAGCGCTCGAACCAAACGCTGCGGGGCGGAAAGTGGGTGACGAGGGCCGCGGCCCCGGCGGCCCGGGCCAGGTCCAGGGCGCGGGCCGCCAGGAGTTCGCCGGCCTCTGATTCATGGGGGGGAACCAGCCAATCGACGATGGTCATGGTATTGGCCAGGGGCCAGTCCCCGTGGCGCAGAACCGCCAGGGCCCGGGGAGAGCGGGGCTCTCCCATCGAGAGCAGCTGGTATTGGCTTCCAGGACGCCCTTGGAACCGCCGCTTGAACCAGGAGCTGTCGCGCACCACGCAGGCATCCCAGTCAGCGGTACAGGCCTCGAAGAGTTTCTCCGTCGCCAGCTCCGGCCAGGCGGCTGCCCCCCAGACCTCCACGGCTTCGCCGGGACCAGAGGCGCCACGCGAAGCATCTCCTGGGCCGGGACCAGCGGTAGCGACGGGATTTGGTGGACCTGTCCCGCAATCCCGCGTCCCGCCGCCGGGGACCTCGCGGCCGAGCAAGAGCAGCCTGTCGGTCATTGTGTATTCGAGTTGCGCCACTCCCAGGCGGCGGGCCGCCGGAACCGGCCAGCCGTAGTAAAGGACATCGCCGGAAGCCGCACCGTACTCAGCAAAAAAGGCCCGGGCCGTGCGCAGGAAAAGGCGCGCTCCGGCCAACCCTCCCCGCAGGTCGGGGCTGACAAAGGTGTCGACCACTTGGGCAAAGGTGACCTCTTCCCCGTGCAAACGGGCGCGCTGGGGATCGGCGGCATACTGACAGATGATGTCCTCGCCATCCCGGGCGACCATGGACCGCAGGCCAGCGGGATTGTGGGCAAAGCGCGCCTCCCAGGCGGCCAGGGTGCGCGGCTCGAAGTTCACAAGTCCCCCACCGAAGGCCCTGTTCCAGGCCGCGAGCAGCGCCGGAACCTCATTCAGCATCAAAGGCCCGATGGCCGCTCCGCCATTGGCCGCTTCGCCATTGGCCAAATCGCCATTGCCCGCTTCGCCTTTGGCCGCTTCGCTGCTGGCCACTCCGCCGTTGGCCGCTTCGCTATTGGCCGCTTCGCCGTTGCCCGCTTCGCTATTGGCCGCTCCGCCATTGGCCGCTTCGCCATTGGCCGCTTCGCCATTGGCCGCTTCGCCATTGGCCGCTTCGCTATTGGCCGCTTCGCCTTTGGCCGCTTCGCTGCTGGCCGCTCCGCCATTGGCCGCTCCGCCATTGGCCGCTTCGTCGTTGGCCGCTCCGTCGTTGGCCGCTCCGTCGTTGGCCGCTTCGCCGTTGCGCGCTTCGCCTGTGCCCGCTCCGCCTTTACCTGTGCCTCCCATCAGATCAGATCCGTGTCTCCCAGGGAGACCTCCAGGTGATCGGCGAACCAGACCAAGTCCCGCCGCGGCAGGAAGCTGCGGGCGGCCACCGTGCGGCCGGTGGCCCGCACCTTGAAACCCGCCGCTTGGAGAGCCTGGAACTCCGCCGAGCGCTCGCCCAGATGAATGTGAATGCTACGCGCCCCGGCGGCTTGGGCCCGCTCCCGCGCCCAGGCCAAGAGGGCCCGTCCCACGGGCCGGGCATCCTCGCCTGCGGGCACGCACCACTCGCACAGTACCAGGCACTTCCCCGCGGGGTTGGCAGCCTCCAGCTGCCCTGGAAAAGGCGCCGGCAGCAGCCACGGCTGGGACTCCGCGCGCGTGTCGATGATGCGGGCCACCGCCAGCCCGAGCAGCTCGCCGCCCCGTTCCGCCAGGGCCAGGTGGTACTCCACCGCCGGCCGTTGCCGATAGCGCCAAGCGAGCCAGGCCCGGTCCCGCAGCACGCCGACCCGGCGCGTCATGAGCAGACGCCGCGCCAGGATGTCGCAGGCGTTGGGAGGCAGCTCATCCGGGCCGAGTTCGCGGACTGTGGTCGCAGAGTCCCCCGCACTGCCTTCACAAGCCTCCAGCTGCTCCACTTCCCCGACCAACAACAGCAATTGGCGCAACTGACCATAGCCGAGTTGACCGCGGCCACTGCGCCAGGCGGGCAGCACCGGTAGGCCCCAGATAAACGGGGCACGCTCCAGACCTCTAGCGCCGCACTCGCTCTGCTGGCTGTCGGCGCCGCCTGTTCCCCCTGGGCAAGTGCCGTCAGTATCGGGGACAGCTGGCCCGGGGGCCGGATTGGCGACGGAGGCCAAATTGGCCGCGGGGGCGACATTGGCCGCGGAGGCGGTATTGGCGGCTGGGGCCGCCGTTATCGGAAGGCCCACAAAGGCCCGTTCAAAGGCTCGCCCCACGCGGGCGAAGAGCCCGCCGCGGGCCAGTCCGCCCCGGGCCCTTGGGTCGCAAAACGAATCCACCGCCTGCAGGAACACGGTCCAGCGTCCATCCACCAGGGCCCGTTGGGCGAGGGCTCCGTAGTGGGCCAGGACGCGGCCATCCTCCGCCACGGCGATCATCGAGCGCCGGCCGAGGGGCTGGTCTCGATAGCGCCAGCGCCACTCCTGCAAGGTGCGCTGGCCTCCTCCGAGGGGCCCGTAAACGCGCCCAAAAGCCTCCAGAACCGCCTCCCCATCCCCATCCCGGGCCGGGCGAATAGTGGGGAGCGTGTGGCGGGCCATGTTCAAAATGGCGGGAGTGCATGGGAATCGAACCCACCGGCCACGCTGTTCACGCAGCCCAACCGGCTTTGAAGGCCGGGCGGCACACCAGCACCGATCCACTCCCGTCGTGGACCATCGAATCATACTTTCTAAATCAGCATGTGGAACAGTTCACCCACGCCTGTCCACTAATCTGTCTCCGTCGAGCACGGTCTCCGTGGGCGCTCTGCCCCTTCCTATTCCGCCAGGGCCTGCAGGCGTCCGGGGACGCCCGAGCGCAGCTCCTGGGGCAGGCCGCCGGACCAACGGCGCAGGGCCGCCCGCCCATTGCGGTGGCCTTCGATGCCGCAGGTAAACGACAGGCCCTGCTCCAGGCGGCCAAAGTCATCCGGCAGCCGCAGGCGCAAGCCCGCGCCCCCGCGCACCAGGTGGCCGGCGAGAATGGCGACCAGATGGGGCTTTTCCAGGTCCCCGGCGTGTTCCAGGGAGAGCAGCAGATCGCGGCCCGCGCGCCGCACGGTGATGCTGGCCGGGACGGCCTGTGCTCCCTCGGCCAACATGGTGAGACGAACAGCGCGGCTCCCCACCCGGGCCAAGCGCAAGCGCCGCAGGGGCGCGTCCAAGAGGAGCGAACCGGCGGCGCGACCGGGCCCCGCCCGCCAGCTGTAGGCCACGGCGAAGAGTGGATCGCCCCCGGGAGAAACAGAGCCACCGGAGAGCTGAAATGGCACCTCCGCGCTCTCCCCCGGCGCCAGGTCAAAGCGCACTGGCAATCCCCGCGTTTCAAAGGCCCCGTGGCGCGCGAAAAATCCGGCCATGGCCGCCACGGGATAGGAGAAGGGGTTGCTCACGGTCGCCACCGGTGACCAACTGCCGCGCCAGGGCCCCGGGCCCTTGGCCAGCGGCGGAGCGGCCGAGGGGGGGCTCGTCAGTTGGTCCTTGGGGAGCATCCCGGAGAGCGCTCCTTCGTAAAACTCCATGATCAGGGGCGGCACCTCGATGGGATAGGGCGTCCCCGGTGCGCACAAGCGGGCCAGGGCGCGCACGGCCAGGGCCCGGGCGGGCTCGTTTGTGTTGAAGCCGTAGAACGGAATGCGACAGAGAGCGAGCAAGTCCGCGGGCTCGTCCACGCCCCAGGCCCAGCGTTCGCAGGGCCAGGCCATGTCCCGCAGCTCCTCCGTGCGCCAACCACCGGGCCCCAGGCCATAGGCGGCCAGTCCGCGGCGTTCGATCCACTCCAGATCGTCGGCGCAACCTCGCTCCGCCAAGAGCATGGTGGCGAGACCGGCATCCTGGGCTTCGAGGCAGGCGGCCCGGGAGAACGAGGCCACGCGCACGGCGAGCTGCGGCGCCAGCGCCCGGGCCAACTCCTCCACCAGGCCCGTTTCCTTGAGTTCCACCATGTGAATGGGCGGGGTGTGGGGCGAGCGGCAGCGGAGGGCTGCTTGGCCTTGCCCCGCCGCCTGCCCGGCCTCCAATACTCCTCCGGCTCCGCCAACTCCCACAGCCGTCCCCGCGCCAAGTGCCAGGGCATCGGCCAGGGCCGGCAGGGGTTCGCCGCGGAAGTTACGTCCGAACCACAGGCCCGCGTCCAGCTCCGCCAACTCCACCAGGTCGCGCTCCGCCAGCAGGCCATTCCCGTCGGTGGTGCGCTCCAGGCGCGCGTCGTGGTGAAGCACGCCATGACCGCTGGCGCAGGCCCGCAGGTCGTACTCGATGCCGTCCAAGCCCCAGGCCAGGGCCCGCTTCAGGGAAGCGAGGGTGTTTTCCGGCGCTTCCCAGGCGCTGCCCCGGTGGCCGAGGATCCAGGGCGGCCCCCCGTACAGAAACGCGCTGTCCCCGCTGGTTCGGACGGGGTCCCGGGCGCCGTGCCCATTGCTCTCATCCACTGCCCCCACGACCGTCCGACCTCAGCTGAAGGCCACCGCAGGCGCGTCCGGCTCTCCCGCCGCGCGAACCTCGCCGATGGCGTGCACGGGCACTTCCCGGGCCCGCAGTTCCCGTTCCAGGTCGGCGGCCCGTTTTTCCTCCACGGCGATCAGCAGCCCGCCGGAGGTTTCTGCGTCGAAGAAGATGTTGACCAAGGTCTCATCCACGCTCTCCGCCCAGACCACGCGGTCCAACAAACTGGCCCGGCCGCGCTTGGCGCCGCCGGAACACAGGCCCTTGGCGGCCAGTTCATAGGCCCCGGAAAAAAGCGGCACGGCGGCGGCCTCGATGCATAGCTGCACGCCGCTGGCCTGGGCCATATTCAGGCCGTGGCCCGCCAGGCCAAAACCTGTGATGTCCGTACAGGCGCCGGCGCCGGCGGCCACCAGGGCCTGGGCCGCCGGACCGTTGAGCGTCGCCATCTGTTCCATGGCCGGACGCAGCTCCGCCAGGTCGAGTTTGCCCACCTTGGCCGAAGTAGTCAGGGTGCCCATGCCCAGGGACTTGGTGAGGTACAGGCGGTCGTTGATGCGGGCGCCAGTGTTGGCGGCCACCGCCGCCTCGTCGATCAGGCCCGTGACCGCATAGCCAAAGGTGACCTCCTCCGCCTGCACCGTGTGCCCTCCGGCCAACACGGCCCCGGCCTCGCGCACCTTGTCGAAGCCGCCGCGAAAGATGGCCTCCATCCATTCGTCGGAGAAGTCCGCCGGGAAGCCCGCCAGGTTGAGGGCCGAGTGGGGCCGCCCGCCCATGGCATAGACATCGGAGATGGCATTGGCGGCGGCGATGGCTCCATAGAAATAGGGATCGTCCACCACCGGCGGAAAGTAGTCCACCGTCTGCACCAGGGCCTCACCCCCGGCGGCTTTCCCCAAACGCACAACCCCCGCGTCGTCCACAGTCCGCGGACCCACGAGCAAACGCTCGTCTTCCTGTTCGATAACGCCGCGCAGGACCTGCGCGAGCTTGCCCTGAGGCATCTTGGCCGCTCACCCAGCACAGGCGGCGTAGTCCGTGAGTCGTTTGTTGCCGAATAGTTTCATAGGCGGGAGAGACTACACGCCCGAGCCACCCGATCAGCGCCACTGCCCCCAGTTTTTGCGCGAATGGCCCCACAAGCCCAAGCCACAAGCCCAAACAACGGGCCTAAGCCCAAACCCCGCTCCCTCAAAACCCCAATCCCAAAACCCAGACAACTCCCCCCCTTGGGGGGGCTGGGGGGGGGGAACTACACCATCCCTCCCCACCTCAAACCCAAGCAACAAGCCAAACCCACAAGCCACAAGCCACGCTCCCTCACCACTCAATCCCCCAACCCAGAAAACTCCCCCCCCTTGGGGGGGCTGGGGGGGGGGAACTACACCACCCCTCCCCACCACGAACCAAACCCACAGACCAAAGCCCGCTGCCCATTCCACCTACCCTGGATAGCACACTGATCTAAACCGCCTAGCGACGGACACCAGCGGCAATGCTGTCCCTGCTAGAGGGCCTCAAAGGCCGTCACAAGTCGGCCGTGATCTCCGGCGAGCAGGGTGCGCATATCCAGGAGCAGGGCGTCGTCGTGGATTCGAGCGAAGACTGGGGGATTGCCCGCTCGCAGGGCTGCGGCCAGGGCGGCGCTGGACAGGCCTGCGCGGGCGACCTCCACCAAGCTGGTATCGATGTAGATGCCCGGGGCGCTGCCGCTGCCAGGTTCCGACTGGCCGGGGACGACGCGGGCTTCCAGGCCCTCCATGGCGCGCAGGGTTCCGGCCAGCTCCTGCGCTGCAAGGGCCAGGCCGGGGCCGTCGCGCAGCAGCATCTCCCGGGCCGGCAGCTCGTCGCCGCGGCCGGTCAGGTACAGGTCGAGGGTCGCCTCGAGCCCAGCTAGGGCCGCCTTGTCCAGGCGCAGGGCGCGGTAGACCGCGTTGGCCCGCAGGGCTTCGATGGCCGGGCGTCGTCCCACGATCAGTCCGGCCTGGGGACCGCCGAGCAGCTTGTCGCCGGAGAAGGTGACCACATCCACGCCGCTGGCCACGGCGGCGCGCACCAGGGGCTCCCCTTCCAACATGTCCAGGGAGGCGCAGCCCCCGTCTTCACCGTCACCGTCGCCCCCACCTTCGCCATCGATCAAACCCGAGCCCAGGTCATATGCGCTGGTCACGCCGGAGCTCTCTCCCAGTTCCGCCAACTCCCGCGCCTCGACATCCTCCGTGAAACCCACCAGGCGGAAGTTAGAGGTGTGGACCTTCAGCAAGAGGCCGCTCTGCTCTCCCAGTGCGGCGGCGTAGTCCGCGATGCGCGTGCGGTTGGTGGTGCCCACTTCCACCAGGTGCGCCCCGGCCTGGGCCATGACATCCGGCACGCGGAATGAACCGCCGATCTCCACCAGTTCGCCGCGGCTGACGATGGCCTGCTTGCCGGCGGCGAAGGTCGACAGGCACAGGAATACCGCGGCGGCGTTGTTGTTGACTGCGATGGCCGCTTCCGCGCCGGTTAGACGCAGGAGCAGTTCGCTCAAACGATCGTCGCGCCGATTGCGGGCGCCGGTAAAACGGTCGACCTCCAAGACGCAGAAGCTCGCGGCGGCCTGCGCCATGGCCGCCGCCGCCTCGGGATGGACCGGGGCGCGGCCCAAGCCCGTGTGCAGAACAACACCTGTGGCGTTTACCACCGGCACCAGACCCCGGGCCCGGTCGAGCTCCACCAGCGCCGCCGCTTCCCGGGCCGCGTCCCCAGCTGCCACCCTTGTCGCCAGCTGATCAGAGTTCAGCTCCCCCGCCGCCACCTCCGTGCGCCAGAGGTCGATGACTTCTTGTACGCAAGCGCGCAGCAGACCGCGGCCCACCTCGGCTGTCAGAGCGGCCAGGGTCTTCTCGCGCAGCACCTCGTCCACCGCCGGCAGCAAGCGATAGGCCGACCGGATTGACTCGTCCTTGTCTGTCATGCCCCAAGTGTCCCCGGATCAGCAGCGGGCGGCAAGTCCCGCCCCAGAGAGGACGGATAATCGGTGCGAATCGGGCGCAATCCTCCAGCGCGAGGCCCTGGGCGGCGCCGCTCCCCTCCCGCTCCGGTTGACAGGGCTCGATTTCAGCGCCGCCTCCTCGGCTGGCTGATTGCAAGTAGACATGAAACGGGTACAACAGCCCTACGCCATGACCATTGGAGAACAAGTATCCTGGTTTTTGAGGGAGCCGGACGGGGAGCTGGTGCGGGCCGTGGCCCGCGAGAGCGGGCTCTCTCCCATGGCTGCGACGGTCTTGGTCAACCGGGGCCACAGGGCGGATGGCAAGCTCGCCGGGCATATCGCGCCGGATCTGAAGGCCCTGCATGACCCGGCGCTCTTGCCGGATATGGAGCAGGCCTGCGCGCGCATTCGGCGCGCCCTCGACGGGGGCGAAACGATTCTGATTCACGGCGACTACGATGTGGACGGCGTGACGGCCACGGCGCTGCTGGTGCGTTTCTTCCGCCTGTTGGGGGCGGATGTCCATTGGCATGTGCCCAATCGCTTCTCCGACGGCTATGCCTTCGGGGCGCATTCGGTGGCCAAGGCCAAGGAAGTGGGAGCACAGCTGGTTATCAGCGTGGACAACGGCACCAGCGAAGTGAAGACCATCGCCGAACTGAGCGCCCTGGGCATCGACACGGTGGTCACCGATCACCATGAGCCGCCCCTGGGAGAACTGCCGGCGGCGGTGGCCCTCTTGAATCCCAAGGTGCCTACCTCCTCCACCTATCCCTTCCGCGAGTTGTGTGGAGCCGCCGTGGCCCTCAAGTTGGCCTGGGGCCTGTCCCAGGATCTGTCCGGGCCCGGCGGCACGCGGGCGGATCTGCGCGACTTCCTGGTGGCGGCCATGGGCCTGGTGGCCGTGGCCACGGTCTGCGATGTGGTGCCCCTAGTGGACGAGAACCGCACCCTGGCGCGCTTTGGACTGAGGGCTCTGACGCGCTCTCCCTGGCCCGGCTTGGCGGCCCTGGTCAAACTGGCCGGGGTCGAGGCGGGCAAGCTGCCCACGGCCATGGACCTGGCCTTCGGCGTCGGCCCGCGCATCAACGCCTGCGGCCGGCTGGGGAGCGCCGGCCAGGCGGTGGAGCTTTTCCTGGAGGATGATCCACGACGGGCCACCGAACGCGCCGCCGAGCTCGATACCCTGAACCGCCAGCGCAAGGAGGTTGAGAGCGCCCTCATGCCCCACATCATGGAGCAGGCGCAGCTCTACGCCGACGAACGGGAGCACCCGCTGCTGGTACTCGCCGGTCAGGACTGGCACCAGGGAGTGCTCGGCATCCTGGCCAGCCGCGTGGTGGAGCGCATGGGCCGCCCGGCCCTTTTGATCGGCTTGACCGGCGACAGTGGCCGGGGCAGCGCCCGTTCCGTGCCGGGCTTCCACCTGCTCGAAGCCCTGCGCGCCGGTTCCGACCTGTGGCTGCGCGGCGGCGGCCACGCCCAGGCCGCCGGCTGCGAAATCGAGACGGGGCAAATCGACGCCTTCCGCTCCGCCGTCAACGAGCAGGCTCGGAAGATGCTGAATGGCGGTCGGCACGAGCGCCTGCCGCTTTCCATCGACGCCGCCCTGCCCCTGGCCTCCATGACCCGTCCCTTGATGGGCGAACTCGACCGCCTCGAACCCTGGGGGCAGCACAATGAAGAGCCGCGCTTCCTAGCTCGGGACGCGCGCCTGGCCGAGCCCCCGCGACGGGTGGGCGACGGCAGCCATCTCATGCTGAAGGTGCGCTCGGGCCAGACGACTTTCAAAGCCATGGCCTTTGGCATGGGCGAAAGGGCCGCCGAGCTGAGCCTGGGCCGGGACATCGAACTGGTCTTCACGCCCAACTGGAACACCTTCCGCGGCAAGACGAATCTGGAGTTGCGCGTGGTTGATTTCCGTTGAGAGGGTATGGGCGGGGAGGCAGCCGGGGATACAGCTGAAGCCCGGCCGACGCCTGGCGGCGGCTAGAGCCCCTGCTTCGGTGCCTCGTTCAATCACACCCTGGGCTGGCGGGAGCGGAGATCATGCCCGCCTAGGCGCCCGCCTAGGCGCCCGCCTCGCCGCCAGCTAGGAGATCCGCGGCCAGTTGGCGCAGGTCCCCATTCGGATCTTGCTCGGAGACACCTTCCAACATCTGTCTGGCAGTGAGATTCTGGGCGTGGATGCTGCCCAGGCCGAGGATGGCAGCCCGGCGCACGCTGACGCCACTTTCCTGGGCGAGGACAACGGCAACCGTCTGGAGCGCAGCCGGGTTGGCGTGTCCCGAGAGAATCTCCACGGCGGTGGTGCGGACAGAAGCGTCCACATCACCGAGGGCCGCGGCGCTCAGCAGATCCAAGGCCAGAGGGGACATGGAGGATCGCAAGGCGTGGACTGCGGAGTCACGCAAAAGGATGTCCGTGGATTCGAGGTAGGGCTCGAGGGTCTTCAGAGGCACGGCTTGCCCCAGGTTGCCCAGGGCTTCTAGCCAGGAGATCAACTGGCCGGATTCCGTGGCGTGGCTTTCCAGCGCCATCAACTCAGGCCCGAGGGCTGCGCCGGCTGCGGTCTGGCCCAAGGCACCCATCAACAACAGGGATGAGTTCGCCACATCGCCGGGAGCAGCGGGATCGGTGGCCAAGAGGCGCGCGGCGGCCAGAACCTCAGGCAGGGGATCGGTCAGTTGGAACATGGAAGCCACGGCCCCTAGGCGGTTCTCGCCGGAGAGTTGAGCGTCGCCCGCCAGTTCGCACAGCAGCAGCTGGGCCGGACCTGTGGCAGCGGATCCCAGGGCCCCAGCGATCACAGTGAAGGCCTGCTCAGGCAGGTTGCCAGCCAGCAACAACTCAGCCACCCGGGCCAGGGCCTCGTCCTCCAGTTGCAGCAGCAGGGCCAGGCGCAGTCGAGCGTGGAAGAGCTCGGGGGCGTCGCGTCCGCCGGCGGCCAGGATTGAGAGGATCTCGGCCACCAGACTGTCAACGGTGGCGTTCCCCACCAGTTGGCGGTCCGCCTGGCGTCGGGAATCTCGAGTCAGGGCGACGCGTTCTTCATCTCCAGCCACGCTGGACCAGGTACGGCTGTCGGCGAGTTGGTCGAAGGCGTGAGCAGCACAACTACCGCGGCCGGATTCATCCAACACCGCTAGCAGGCCGACCTCGATACTCATGTCGAGGTCCGAGATGACGACCTTGGAAAGGGCCTCCCAGCGCAGAGCTGAGAGCCAGCCGGCGGCGAACTGGGCGCTGCCGGCGCCGCGTTCGTCGCGGCTTGAAACCGCCGGGGACGGAACGGAAGAGCGCTCCAACAGGCGTTTTTGGAGGGTCAACCTTGCTTGACCGGACTCAACTTCACTTGCCTTGCGGCGGTAAGCCATGGTGACCGGGCCTTCCGCATCTTCCTCCAGGACGCGGTAGCTCGGGCCCTCGTCCGCTGGGACCACCACCCGCAGGGCCGCCAACAGGCCGCGCAGGATCATGCGCGTCTCGGTCGTTGTCTCGCCACCGAAGGCGAAGCCTAGGGGTTGGCCGTCGCGGCTCTTGCGGAGCAACACGCCCTCGCCCAGGGCCTTCTTCAGTTGGCCGCCGAGGGGAACATCCACCGGTGATTCGTTCATGGTGATCTGCACCCGAGGAGTGGGCATGGCCATGGAAATGATCACTTCCCCCTCTTCCTCGGCCAGGATCTCCGTGCGCAGGATGCCGGAGATCTGCTGCTGGATCACGGTGCTTCCAACGCCTTCCAAGGCCGCTGAACTCTGGGTCAGGACGGCGTTCAGGCGATGCTCGATCGCAGAGCCAGCCGCCAGGGAGAATGGGCCGTCGGCGCTCCTGGGTGAATGGGTTCGGGCGGGACCCTCGTCTGCGCTGCGGGGGGCAGCTCGCAGGTCCTGGGGCTCTTGTTCGCTCCAGTTCCCCGCCGAGGCGCTATCGTCGCCGCTGGCAACAGACAAGCGGTCAGCGCCGAAGGTGGCGGCCAGGGCCAGGGAGAGGGCAGCGGCAGACAGGATGATCGGGAGGGGCTTCATGGTGGGGTCCTTGTGGCGAGGGAGGTGTGCTGTGGGCGGCGGGCGATGGGCGATGGGCGGCAGGCGGCGGGAGCGACGGGCCAGCGCCTGGCGCGGCCCGTCGCGTTTCGATTCAGGTCAACTCCTAGAGCAGGTCGCGCTCCCAGGAGTAGGAACCCTTGGAGTAGTTGAAGATGGTCAGGCACTCGGTGATCCAGCCCAATGTCCCGCAGGCCTTGAGGAACAGATCCACGGTGCGGCGCTCGACCGCGATTCTTCCCTCCGGGTACCTGGCGCGGATCTCAAACTCCGGACGGGCTTGGATCTTCATGAACTGCATTTCCGCGTTGATGGTGGCCGAGAGGTAGGTGAAGCCCACTCCGCCCCAAACCTCACCGTATGCAAAGGCCTTGCCTTCGCCGTAGACGTAAAGGTGCGGAGCAGCCACATTGAGGGCAGCGCCGAGCTCTACGCGGGCCGAACCACCGGCGCGATAGCCCACGGTGACAGGAATGAACAGGACCATGAAGTTGTGACTTCCGGAGAGAACGTTCTGATCCCAATCTTTGCTGAAGCCTGTTATCAGGGGACTCGTTTCCTCGCCACTGAAAGTGGTGTCGCGTTCCTTGGTGTAGACCGTGATGCCGGCGACTTTGATGCGCACCAGGCGGTGGTAACGGCCCTCGTCTCCCACATGATGGATATTGCCACTGGGTGAAATGCTGAAGGACCTGTTTTGGGCCAGGACCTTCAGGTGAATTCGCGCGGCTTCGGCGCTCAAACCGAGCAGGCGCACATCTTTCCAAAAGTCGAGGGTGCCCTTGGCCTGCTTAGCGTGCCGTGGGTACTGTCGACGATTAGCTTGCCGCTGGTGCGCGCATCCAGGTGGATCGAGCCTCCGACGGAAGAAGGACCGTAGTACTTGTCGTAGGTGTAGCCGCTATCCGCATCCTCCGTGGAGGGAGCGGCCTGGGCCCAGGACCCGCTTATTAGCAGGCCCATGAGGAGCAGGACTGTTTTGGTTCTGATGACGGAATTGAAATACATATGTTGAAATCCTTTGTAGATGTGACGCGTCGCTCGCCAATCCGTGATGCGGCTCCAGAGATACGGGGTTGGCCGTAGCGCACGGGGAGAGGAGGGGAGTCGTCGAAGAGGGGTATTGACGCTGGGGATCCTCTGGACCCAAAGAGGCGCAACTCTGGGGCCTGGACCGCCAACTAATCCCCCCCCCACAGGTTTGCTGGGATACGCATACCTCCCTCTCACCTGTCAGCCGCCGCCCAGCTGAGGCACTCCGTGGTGCAGCTAGCTGCCGCGGTGGTTCGGCGCGGGACGCCACCCCGCAACGAAGCCCGATCCTAGCGCACCAGCGTCGTACCGGCCCAGGTCTCCAGGCGCAGGTCCTTGTCGATTGTCTGGGGCTCGGCAAAGGTGTCGGCCAGGAGTGCCAGGATGGCCCCCGTGGGAGCGGCGTTGATGGCCGCGGTGAGGGTCTGATAGGGATGCTCGAAGGAACCGTCCTCGGACCCGGTGGCATCCTTCATCACATACAGAATGGGGGGCGCGGTGATGGTGTGGCTGAATACTCCACGGCCATAGGTGCTCGCCACCAGGCGGTGTGACCAGCCCTGGGAGTCGTTGGGAACCCACTCCATATCCGTCACCTGGACGATGGGCAGGCCATCCTGGAAGGGCTCCCAGGACTGGCCGCCGTTCGTCGTGCGGAAGACGCCAAAATCCGTTCCGGCATAGAGGATGTCTGAGTTGAAGGGCGTCACGGCGATGGCATTGACGGCGTTGAGGCTGGCGAGGTTGGCGGTCAAATCCTCCACGCTGTAGTCGGGCCTGATGCGCAAGACCTTGGCGGAGCCAGCCGGTGAAGCCAGGGCCACCCAACACTCGCGCCCCCAGCGATAGGAGGGGGCGACATTCATGACATAACCGCCAGCCGGCGCCAGATCGGTCAGGGTCTCCACAACCCAGGAGCCGACGCCATAGTTATCACAAATGCTGAAGTCCCGCGTTTCGTCCGCGCCTTGGACATAGTAGCTGAGGAACAGGGTGCGGTAGTCGAGCCCCACCCAGTTGACATCACTGCCCCAGACCTGGTTGATGCGATCACCGGTTGGCGATGTCAGCACCGTGGTCCAGGGAGAACTGAGGTCCTCTGGGATTGAGATCACGTCGTAAATGGCGAAGCTGAACATGATCTCACTCCACATGTCATAGAACATGCGCAGACCCCACTTGCCCGGGTGGGGGTTGCCCGTGTCGGTGTCACTGCCCGCATCTTCCCGGTAGATGTGCCAGGGATTGTCCCCCGACTCATATCCGTGGCCGTACCAAATGTCCCCGGCTTCCGGATCCACGATGGCCAGATCCACTCCGTCACCGGCGCGGATCTGCCACCAAGAACTTCCGACTCCCTCCTGGAGCAGGGTGCCGTTGTCCTGCAGTCCGATGCCAATCACATCCCGGTCCGCATCGGCGTAGTCTATTTGGCTGAGCGCCAGCCCCGTGTCCTCGTTGCCGATGAATGTCACGGCACCACAGTTGGGGCCGCTGCAGGCGAGGTCGTCCCAATAGATACCTCCGTCGTTGCACATCCAGATCACATCATCCCATTGGGGGAAGAAGGCCAACTGGGTCTGGTCCGAATGGGTGTGGTCCAGGGCGCCGCTGCCTTCGATGCTCCAGGTCGCACCGCCATCGGTTGATTCCGCCAGGGCCTTGCTGCCGAGGAAAATCCAATCCGGGTCATCGGGTTTGATGGCCAGGGCCAAGGCGTGGGAGGACTGGGAGACATCGATGGCCTGGGGCCCACCGGCGGTGATCTCAGTCCACGACACCGCCCCCGGGTCGGCGGTGTCCGCATTGCGAGTGATGTAGACGCCGTTGATGTTCTTGTCCTTGGCCCCCACCATGGCCACCGTGCCGGGATCATCGCGGCAGATGGCGATGTGTGCCCTCTCCCAAGGCTCTGGCCCGGGCACCGGTGGCTGGGCCAACTCAACCCAGCTCTGGCCCCCATCCAGGGAACGGTAGATCCCATCATCGAGCCTCTCCGACAAAGCATAGGCGCGCTGGGGATTGCTGGGGTCCCAGACGAAATCATAGCAAGCATAGGACAACACCACGGACCAGGTGGCCCCGTTGTCCGTGGACAAGAACAGGCACCTGTCGCTGGCCGCCAGCACACGGCCGCCGCTCCCCGGCTGATAGGCCAGCTTGTAGAAGTAGTAGGGATTGCCAGATATCGGCAAGCTGACCTGTTCCCAGGTCAGGCCGCCGTCTTCCGTCTCGTACAGGCCGCTGCCGCCGTAACGACTGCGATCGCCGGTCCCCACCAGGATGTGATCCTCGTCTGCTGGATCGATATCAAATGCGCGCACGGCGGGATTGGGCAACCGATCGCCGATGCTCTCCCAGACTAGTTCCCCGGTGCTGGTGTAGCTGTCATAGGTGAGCTTCCAGAGCCCGCCGGAACTGCCGCCGGCGTAGACAGTGTAGCCAGCCGCGGGGGTGATCCGGATACCCGCTACGCGCCCGTTGAACTCATTGAACTCCCCCACTGGCCCCTGCAACTGCCAAGTGGAACCCCGGGGCTGAATCGCACTTCGCAAGTACGCTCCCATGCCGGTCTCCTCCAGGGCGCGGAGGTACTGCTCTGGCTCCATCATGCGCCCCACCTTGCGAATCAAGCGCTCGGGATCCTCTGCGAAGTCGACCTCGGGGGCGCGGGGTGGCACGCGCTTTCCGCCCAAGGGCAGTATTTGCTCAGGGGGCGCGGGTTGGGAGGTGGAGGTCACGCCAGTTCCCTGTATCAGAAACGGGCCGAGTAGCAGCGCGGTGCTTAGCATGGTTTCGATTAGCGGACTACGGCGTTGCCATCCCAGGAGTAGATATCGAGGCGCTTGGTAATCGTGGGCGTTTCGCTGTAGGTCCCGCCGCGCATCATGACAGTGGCCCCTGCTGGAACCGCCGCGGCGGCGGCCCCTAGCGTCAGATAGGGGCTGCCGAAGGTACCGGTTGCCAGACCGAAGGGCAGATTCTCCACGAAGTAGATCGGCGGGCTGCTCGTGTCCCGCACCGCAGTCGGCGAGATCTTGGCTCCGCCCCAGCCAAAGGTGCTGTCATTCCCGCCAGCTCCCCAGTCCCGGTAGTCATCTGCCATGCCATAGAGCAAGACGCGCAACTCATGGTTGGTCAGTTGGGGCACTGCTGACCACAGGGCGCAGGCAGCTCCGGCCGTATTGGGTGTGGCACTACTCGTGCCACCGAAGGAGCTGTAGGTGAAGCCGCGAGTATCCGTGGGGCCCGTCAGATCCGGCACGGTCATGCCCGAGTTGCTCGGGCCGCGACTGGAGTAGGACTTGGCGCTGGGGCTGGAGCTGGAGAAGTTAGCCCAATCGACCGCCGCCACGGAGATCACGCTCTGGTTGCTGGAGTTGCTCGGGGATGTGGTCGAGCCGGTGCTGACATAGGTGGACCAAGTATTGGTGCCGCTGGCGTGGCCAAAGAGTTCGAACTCGACGGCCGGGCCAGATTTGCGCCATACGGCGATTAAGATCTCGGTGCTGCTGGACGAGGGGTTGCTGAACGACAGGTTTTCAAAGGTCTCCCCGTTGCTGTCGCTCTTGTCGATGAGCGTGAGCGATGAATCATAAATGTACAGGTCGTAGTCACAGGTACCGGCCCCCGTATCCCAACATAGATACAGGTTGACCCCATCATCGCCGCCAATGGTCACCGGAAGCACTTCATTGCCGGCATCGAAGTTGTGCCAGTCCGGGTCCCCAGCGCCCGGCTCGAAGTCGCCCTTCCAATGCTGCCGAGCTCTGTTTCCGGCGGATGTAAAAAACAGGATGCCGTTTTCAGCGGCCAAGGTGGCGGCTTCACTGGGAGCGCCGGTGTCATCCTCCCAGCCCTTGTTGTAGTAGGACAGGCTCATGGTGATGACATGCACGCCGTTTTCGATGGCGTCCTCCACCGCCGTACCGATATCCGTCGAACTGTTTGTCTTGTAGATACGCCAGCTGGCTGCGGGACAGTGGTCATAGGCCGCCTCCACGCAGCCAGTCCCGTGGATCCCGCCGCTCTCAAAGCTATTGGAGGTGAGGTTGATTTGCGTGCTGGAGCCGGTGCTCGGCGCATCGCCGTTGGCCCGTGCCTCGGTCAGGTTCTCATAGCCCCCATCGATGACGGCAATGGTCATGCCCACTCCATCAGCCCCGCCGTCGCGGAAGTCGTCCGAGCCAATGGCCGCCGGCCCCTGGCCGGAGACATCGTCCGCCTGGCCGGGATCGGCCCAGACCATGGTCGTCCCAGGGGGCANNGCCCGGGCCAACTGCTCGACNCGNTCNAGNGGCACCCAAAGNTCGCTNTAGCGCCGCCATTGNCCTTCGAGGAGNNCNCCATGGCGGGCCAAGTCAGCCNGGGACGGAACGCTAGCGGCGGGCTCCGTAACCAGCTCCACATGCAGCAGACCGGCGGGGCTCACGGCGTCCGCCCGGGTCCCCAGCTCAGCGCGCAGCTGGCTTGTGGTGCGATCGCGGGCAGCCAGCGCCACCTTCCATACCGCGCTTGAAACGGGCAGGTCAGCGGGCACGGCTTGCGCGGTCGAGGGGGCCGGGAGACTGACCGGAGCGTTTTGGCCGCCAGCCGCTCCGGCGACGGAGACGAACAACCAGACCCCTAGCGTTTGGGCCCTCCCCATGCCTAGCGGATCACAGTTGTTCCACGCCAGGTCTCAAGGCGCAGATCATTGGTGATGGTTTGGGCTTCCGAGTAGGTATCGCCCTTGATGGCCAAGATGGCTCCCGCGGGCGCCGCGGCGACGGCCGCGGTCAGGGTCTGGTAGGGATGCTCAAAGGTGCCGTCTTCGGAACCGCTGGCGTCTTCGTTGACGTAGATGAGCGGCGCTGCGCTGATCGTGCGTTGAAAAACGCCCCGACCGTAGGTTGCGACGACCAGTTTATGTGACCAACCGCCGGAGTCATTGGCGACCCAGTCGAGTTCCGCGCACTGCACGATGGGCAAATTGGTTTGGAAAGGATCCCAGGACTCGCCCCCATTGGTCGTGCGAAAGACGCCGATGTCCGTGCCGGCATAGAGCACATCGGAGTTGAAGGGCGTGACGGCAATCGAGTGCACCATGTTCAGGGAGTCCAAGTTGCCGGTCAGATCCTCGCTGGACCCATCCGGCAGAACATGCAGAACCTTGGGATCGCCCGCGTTGGAAGACAGGCCCACCCAACACTCGTCCGACCAGCGATAGGAGGGGGTCACGGTCTCCACCCGGCCCCCGGAGGGGGCGAGATCCGTCAGGTTGGTCACGGTCCAAGTGCTGCCCGACTTGCGACAGACCGACAAATCGCGACGCTCATTGCTGGCGGAGTAGGCCACGAAGAGGGTGTTCCCATCTACTTCGCTGCCCCAGATCTCGTCCACCTGGCTGACATTTGGAGAGGCGATGGCCGTGGACCATCCCGCTCCGATGCTGCCCTCGGAAATCGATGTCACATCCACTCCAGCGAAAGCGTAGACCAGGGAGTTCCACACATCGTGGTACATGCGCACGCCCCACTTGCCGGTGGATGCGTTATTCGTATTTGTATCGGAGCCAGCGTCCTCGCGGAAGATCCGCCAACTAGGTGCTGGGCTCCACACCCCGTTGCAGTACCAAATGTCACCGTTCTCGCCATCGACGATGGTCACCTCTGAGCCATCACCACCGGCAACGCTGTCCCAGGTAGCCCCAGTTCCATCGCGGAGTACGACGCCGTTGTCCTGCAGGCCAATGGCAGCCACGCCGCGATCCGCGTCCGAGTAATCGATCTGGCTGATGGCGATGCCCGTTTCGGGGCCGCCGTTCACCTCCCTTGCTCCGCAGCTCAAGACGCACACGATGTCATCCCAGAACATCCCGCCATCGTTGCAGATCCACACTATTTCATCTCCATCTACAACTTGATTGGTGAAGTAGAACTGGGTGAGGTCGGCGTGGGTCACATCGAGCGGACCAGCTCCCTGGGTCTGCCAGGATGTGCCGCCGTCCGTCGTCATCGCGATTCCCTGGGCACCGACCAGGATCGTGTTCGCATCATCTGGTCTGATACCCAGGGCCAGGGCATGAAAGGCCTGGCCTCCGATATCGGTCGGGTCATCAGAGCCTCCCCCTCCCACATTCGTAATGTCAGTCCAGGTCACATTGGAAGGCGTCCCCGTATTGGCGTTGTTGGTGCGCGCCACGGAGTTGATAACTGATGGAGACGAGTTCGCCACGGTCACGATCACGACCGTCCCCGGCTGGTCCCGACAGATGGCGATGCGCCCATTGGAAAAGTTGCCAGCTGGAGGAGCAGTCAGAGCATCCCAACTGGCTCCACTGTCCGTCGAACGCCACACGCGATCGGTCGTCGAATTCTCGGAGATGGCATAGGCACGGCTACTGTTGGATGGATCCCAGACAAAGTCATAGCAATCATCGCTGAGCACCGTCACCCAGTTATCGCCCCCATCGGTGGAGCGCAACAGACCAGAACTGCTGGCCGCCAGCAGCGTGGTGCTGCTCCCCGGCCGAAACTCAGTCTTGGAGAACCAACTCGGCGTCGCCACATCCAAGGTCGCATCAGTCCAACTGCTGCCTCCGTCATCGGAAACGAACATTCCCCCGCCGGTGTAACGGGACTTCTCGCCGGTCCCGACCACAATGTTGTTCTCGTTGAAGGGGTTGATGTCAAAAGCCCGCGCCGCCGGATTGGGCAGGGTGTCCGCTATGCTCTCCCAGACGATTTCTCCCGTGGACGCATAGTCGTCGTAGGTGTACTTCCAGATTCCGCCCGAAGCGGCCCCTGCATAGACCGTGTAGCCATCCGCGCCGGTGATGCGAATCCCCGAGACGCGCCCATTGAAATCGTCAAACTCCCCGATGGGGCCGTCCAATACCCAACCGGGTCCCGGGGAACGGAACTCGCCGGCCAGGTAGCTCTGCATGCCGGTTTCCCGCAGCGCCTCGCGATAGTGCTCCGGCCCCATCATCTTGGCGACCTTTTCGCGTAGTCGGTCCGGATCCTCCCAGTCCGGGTGCGGCGCGGTCTTGGGCGTGATCAAACGCCCCACGGCCGGGGGCAGACCAGCAGCCTGGGGTTGGCGCGGAGCAGCCGGAGGAACGGCCTGGGATACGAACGACAGAAGGAGGGAGGTGATCATGGCTGGGGGGGGGAGACCCAATCTTGGGTGGGGAGTATGCGTAGGTGGCTTCCTAAACTAGCTGGCAGTGTGGCCCTCAAAGACCACCGATTACCGCCGCGTTCTCGACCGTCTCGATGTCGACCCGTTTGGTCATGGGGCTGGGTACTTCAGGGTATTCCCCGCCGGGGAATATCAGTATGCGCCCGCCACTGCTGACCGCGTCGTAGGCGCCTTGCATGGTGTAGGCTGGGCCCGTCGAGGCATCACCGGTATTGCCCCAGTTACGGGCCAGCCAACGCGTACCCCAGGCATAGGGCCACAGGTTGGCGCCACCGTAGCCGAAGCTGTTGTCGTTGCCGCCGCTGCCCCAGTCTTCGAGCAGCACTCCGTGCTGGTACATGAGCCAGCGGATCGCATGGTTGGAGTAGCCCTGCCGTTGAGACCAGAAGGCGCAGGCGGCCCCGGCGGTATTCGGAGTGGCACAGCTGGTTCCGCCGAAGGAGTTGTAGGTGAAACCGCTGGTGTTCGTGGGCCCGGCGAGATCAGGCACGGTCATGCCCGAGTTGGTCGGTCCCTGGCTCGAGTAGCTTTGTGTGGAGGGACTGGCATCTCCGAATGCACTCCAATCAACGGCGGCCACTGAAATCACGCTTTGGTTAGTGGTATTGCTCGGGGAAGTGGTCGAGCCCGCGTTGACAATGTGCTCCCAGGTGCCATCACCGTGGCCGAATAGCTCGAACTCCGTGCCACTACTGCTCACGCGGCGCACGGCGACATGAATGGTGGTTGCATCAGTCGCCGAGGGATTGTCATAGGAGATGTCCTCGAAGGTTTCGCCTCCACTGGTGCTCGAATCGATCAGGGTCATGGTCGAGTCGTACAGATACAGGTCCAGGTTATGGGTCCCCCCGCTGGTATCCCAGGCCAGGTAGAAGTTGATGCTGTCGCCGCCGTTTACATCGATATCTATTGTCTCATCGCCGTTGTTGGCGAAGTCATGCCAGTCGGCGCTGCCGTCACCGGCATCGTACTCGCCCTGCCAGTGCTGCTTGGCCCGGTTGCCGGCGGAGGTAAAAAACAGGATGCCGTTATCCGCCGCCAGGTCGGCGGCGTCACAGGCCCCGCCACTGTCATCGGCCCAGCCCAGGTTGTACTTGGAGAGGCTCATGGTGATCACATCCACGCCATTGGCGATGCAATCGTCCACGGCGGTGCCCACATCCGCCGTGCTGTTTGTTCTGTACAGACGCCAGGTGGCCCCCGGGCAGTGGTCAAAGGCGGCCTCCACGCAACCGGTGCCGTGAGTCCCCGGGTCCTCGAAGGCATCCGAAGTGTAGTTCAGCTGCGTGGTTGCGCCTGTGGCGGGGGCATCTCCATTGGCACGGGCCTCCGTCAGACCGTCAAAGCCCACATCGATGACGGCAATCCTACGGCCCGAGCCATCAGCCCCACCGTCGCGATAGGTGTCCGAGCCGATGGCCGCCGGACCTTCCCCTGCCACATCATCGAGCTCGCCACCGCTGGCACGCATGATCGTGAACCCACTTGGCAGAGCCCGGGCACAGGCCTCCACTCGGTCAAGAGGCAGCCAGAGGTCCGTGTAGTTGCGCCAAGTGTTTCCGAGGCGTGCCCCAAAGGGTGTCCAGGTACTCGGCGGCAGCGCAGCGCTTCCCGCAGGTCCGACGATTTCCACATGCACATACCCGTCCGGGCTGAGACCGACGAAACCCAGGCCCCTTGCCCCTCGCAGCTGGATCGGATTCAGAGTCCGCGAGAGCTCCACCGCCTTCCAGATACTGCTCTGGACAGGCAGCTCGCTCGTCCCCAATGCCAGGGACCTACTCGGCGGCTCCGGTAACTGCTGTCCCCAAGTCATGGGCACAAACGATGCAAAAACACAGAGACCAGAAAAGACGCGGAAGGAGAAGTTCATATCGGTCACTACCTAATAACAACGGTGCCTATGGGAGCTGCCAAATCCAATTGTTTGCTGATGACCTGGGCACCCTCCGTGTAGGTGCCAGTCACGAGACTAATCACACCACCCGCGGAAGCGGCCGACACGCCCTCGGCCACCGTGTCCCAGGGTCGATAGACAGAGCCGCTCTCGCTGACCGGCAGGGGATGCCCTACATCCACATGCTCCGTTCCCCAGCCGGGGAAGGCGTTGATGGCGGATTCGAGGGCGTTCACCTCGAAAGAAGTGCCGGTGTTGCCGTTCGTGGAACTGCAACCGGCATTGGTGTGAATGCCGATGGCCAGGTTCTGTGAGTTCCAGAGAATCGGGCTGCCGGAGTTGCCCCCCATCGTATCGACCTGGTACTCATGGGAGATATCCGCCGAGCTGCCGCCGGTGTTTTCTGAAAGATAGCCACCAGTGTGAGTCTGGTTCGTCTGGTTCTGGGCGTTGCGATTGCCCGTGGAGCCCACTGGCGTATTGTCCACGCCGAAGCCCGTGATGCGGATTGTATTGCCGGCGCTGGGTGCTTCGCGGGTAATGCGATAGGGGAAGCCATAGACCTCGTGGGGCATCAGGCCCGTGTTGGAGTTCTCGAACACGGCAAACACCGACCAATCCTTGCCCAGGCCCTGGCCCGAACCGTCAAAACGCCAACTGAAGCTGGTGGTGTCCACTGGGTACTGGTCATCCGGGGCAGCCGCCACGGTGGTTCCGTTGGCCAGGGACGCGGGCACATTGAACTCCACCGGGCCGGGAACATCGAGCACCCCGTCAGGCAGACCTGGCCCATTTTGATCCGGGTCCAGGTCAACACAGTGCCCCGCTGTCAGGAAAGCTCCATTGGTGATGCGCCAGACCGTGCAGCCAGGGGGAATCACGCGCCCCACACGGTTGTCCGAGATGGCCACTCGATTGTCGGTACCGCACAGGGACATGCTGATCTCCGGCGCATCGTCCTCGGGGTCGTTGGGCACCGCCGCCACAACTCGGGCCAGGTCAAAGAACACGCCGCGGTCCTGGGGGGCCACCCACAACTGCACGAGGACCGATTCTCCGTTGAAGGTGGCGCTGCGCCCCCCCCACTGAGACAGGGACTTCGTATCCAACACCTGGAAGCCCCCGTCGCGTTCCGCCAGGAAAGTCAGCGTGCTGGCTGAACCAAGTTCGCTGTCGCGAAACTCCAGCCATTGCCAGGGCACGCGGCCCACGGTGACGCGGGCTTCAAAGGCCAACCGATCCGAACTGCCGCTCCCGTCATGGAAGCCAGAGTGGATCGGATAGGCGACAGTCTTCAGCTCCGGATTGGGCGTTTGAGCTCTGGCCTCGCTACATACAAGGACCGTAGCCGCCAGCAGCCCCGCTGCGCGGCGCATGCGCTTGGATTTCATGTTGACGCCCTACTGAAGGTTGACGAGTACCAGAACCAGGCCCGTGCCCTTGTCCAGGGGGCCCATGGCCTTGCCGATAACCGCACCGAAGGCGCGCGTCCCATCGCTGGCCCGCATGGCGTGACCCGCCAAATCAGCCGTCGTCAGGAGATCACCGGGGCTGATGGCACCGTTTTCAGCGCTGCACTTCACATACACGCGGCCGGTCATGGCCACCAAGGTCTCGCCATCGAGCACGCCATCCTGGCCGAGCCGCAGGCCGTGGTTGACGCCGCCGGCGCCGGAGACGACTCCCGCCACCTTGGCGTCGTAGGCCTGGGTCGAGATCATCAACTGCCCGGGGCTACTCGGATCAATGCTCATGACTGTCCCCGCCTCGACTTCGCCTTCGCGCGCCTCGAAGCCTTCGACGATGTCGCCGCCGCCGGTGATTTCCACCGCGGTGGTCACCGTGCGGCCCGATGCCAAGACTTCAAACACGATTCCAGAACCGCCGCTGCCGGCGATGATCGGCCCGGTACCACTTTGGACCACATAGACAGTTGGAGACAGGGCGTCGTTGCCCTCGCTCATGGCCACGATAGCCGTGCCGTTTACAGTGCTTTCATTCTCGGCCCAGAGCGCCGGCGTGAAGACGCCGATGTCTCCCACATTCCTGGCAAACAGCTGTCCATCGAGGGAAAGCGAACCGTCAGCGGGCGTGATGTCGTCCACATCGAGCACGCCGCCGATGAAGGTGTCGCCGGAGTTGCGCGCGACGGTCATGTGCGGTCCCATCTCCGTGGTGCCCCCATCGTCCGTTGCCACCAGATTCAGTTGGTTGGTGCCGCCGTCGTAGCGCCAGCCCATGCGATAACTACCATCGCTGTCTTCCGCCAACCACAATTCGGAGGAGTTGTTGGCGCCGCCGCTGGGCGCCACCATCAGGTTGCCGAGGGCCGTGTCACCGTTGATGTGCACGCTCATCAGGGGATCGGTTGTGCCCAAGCCCACATTGCCCGTGGCCGAATCAATGAAGAACTCGTTGCCCAGGGGATAGAGGTAGCCGTTCATGGGCACGCTGGAGGCGGGCAGGCAGACACCCGGATTCGAAAAGTCGTCGATGGACTCGGGGCACCAGGCGGAGCCGGGGGCCGGCGTGGGCGGCGGCAAGGGAATGCTGCTGCCACCGGGAGGCGCCGCGGGAGCTTGGGTGCCGCCACTGCGGTCAACGGGGGGGATGGTGCCAGGACCTCCGGGACCACCAGCTGTGCCGGGGCTGCCCGAGCCACTGTCAGCCAGCGGGCCGCCCAGTTGCCCGGTGTCGTCAGCGAGCGTGAAGGTGCGCGGCACTTCCAAGGTCACCTCCGCGAACAGGCCCGCGCCCTCGTTGTGGTAGAGCACCTCGCCGCTCGGGGTAATAACCACCAGGTCGACGGCACCGTCTCGGTCATAGTCAAGCCACAGACCATCGGTCGCCGAAAGCTGCGTTCCGAGGCCAGCTCGCTCCGTGATCGGCATGAAGATCCCGTCGCCGCTGTTTTTCAGCAGGCGCGCTCCACCCGGGGAGGCCAAGAACAACTCGGGCAGGCCATCTCCGTCGCTGTCGGCCCAGCGCGCGGCACTCGTTCCGGTTACTCCGGTTAGCCCCGCGCTCTCCGTGGCATCCTCGAACCTGCCGTTTACCAGACCCCGGAAGAGGCGATCCTCGCCGGCTTCATTGGCCACATAAACATCCCGCAGGCCGTCGCCATCGAAATCGGTCCAGGACAATGCACCGCCGACGGCGGGGCTGGGCAGGGCAGGGTTTGAACCTTCGCCCGTGGGCAGGGTCGCAAGGGCCAGGGCCGAGGCGGAAACGAGGAAGACGAGAGGCAAGTGAGCTTGAGACATGGTCAATCTGGGGTTGGTGGAGAGATAGCTACCGGCGTGGCACTAGCCGCACCGGGAACAGGAATTGGTTGTTTTCCCGGGGAGCCCGATGCTCTCCGGCCTTGATCCGCTGGGAGGGCCACAGGGCCCGCTGGGCGGACCCCTGTGGCCCGCCCGTTTTGTCTTGGTTGTTACTGAAGGTTGACCAGCACCAGAACCAGGCCCGTGCCCTCTTCGAGGACCGTCATGGCCTTGCCCAATACCGCCCCATCGCTGCGAAGGCTATCGGTGGCGCGCATGGCGTGGCCGGAGAGGGAGGCGGTGGTCAGGCGGTCGCCGGGAACGATGGCGCCGTTCTCCGTGCTGCACTTGACATAGACGCGGCCTGTCATGGCCACCAGGGTGTCACCGTCGAGGACGCCGTCCTGTCCCATGCGTAGGCCGTGGTTGACGCCGCCCGCACCGGAGACGACACCGGCTACTTTGGCATCATAGGCCTCCGCGGAAGCGGTCAACTGGCCGGGGTTTTTCGGGTCGATGCTCATCACGGTGCCGGCCTCGACAGGGCCCTCGCTGGATTCAAAGCCCTCCACCAGATCGCCGCCCCCGGTGATTTCCACGGCGGAGGTGATCGTGCGGCCGGTGCTGGTGACGCGGAAGACAGTCGTATCGGTTTCGTCGAATCCACGAATGATGGAGGACGAACCGGAAATGATCTTGACGCCCAAAGAGGCCTGGGGATCGGTGGTTTGGATGCCCACGCGGCCCGTGCTCCGAGTGACGCTCATCCAGGGACCGAGCTCCGTGGCACCGGCGTCTTCCGTGGCCACAAAATGCAGTTGATTGACGCCGCCGTCATAGCGCATTCCCATGCGGAAATCACCGTCGTTGTCCTCCGCCATCCACAACTCAGAGGAGTTGTTGGCGCCGCCGCCGGGAGCGATCATGACAGAGCCCAGAGCATCCTCGCCGATCACATTGAGCGTGTGCTCCGAGCTTGCGTAGGCGGCCTCGCCCAGGCTGACATGGCCAGCGCCCGTGACCTTCAGACGCAGGGCATTGAGGATTGAGGGGAAGACGCCAGATGTCTCGTAGATACGGAAGGCATCGTCAGAGGAACTGTCGGTGGTTGTGACGGCCAGCTTGGCGCCCGACCCAAGGCCGAACTGGTCAAAGTAGTAGCCGACTTCGGTTATGCCCTCCTCGGTGACGCGCAACTTGGTCGAGCCTTCATACTGAACGCGCAGGGGATCTTCACCCGTGGGCGCGTCCACATGCAGCGTGGAGTTGGGGCTGGTTTCGTTGATGCCCACATTGCCCGAAGCCGAGTCGATGAAGAACTCGTTGCCCAGGGGATAGAGGTAGCCGCTCATGGGCACGCTGGAGGCGGGCAGGCAGACGCCTGGATTCGAGAAATCGTCGATGGACTCGGGGCACCAGGCAGAACCGGGGGCCGGCGTGGGCGGGGGCAGGGGAATGCTGCTGCCGCCGGGGGGCGCAGCTGGAGCCTGAGTGCCGCCACTGCGGTCAACGGGGGGGATTGTACCAGGACCTCCGGGGCCGCCGGAGCTGCCCGGATAGCCGGGATGGCCGCCCGTGCCGTCGTCGACCTTGGGACGCTCCAGCTCAGCCTCGTTCTCCGCCGCAACAATGCGCGGCACATCCAGGACCACTTGCTCGAACAGGCCCAGGCCGTTGTTGTGGAAGAGCAACTCACCGCCCGCTGTCCTCAGCACCAAATCAACGGCCCCATCGGCGTCGTAGTCGAGCCAGCGGGCATCGTTGGCGGAGAGAGTCGCGGAAAACCCGGCCCGTTCCGTGATCGGGGTAAATGTGCCTGTCCCATCGTTTCTCAGCAGACGCGAACCAGCGCGGGCTGCCAGGAAGAGCTCGGGGAACCCGTCACCGTCCGTGTCCGCCCAACGCGCCGCAGCCGTGCCGGTCACGCCGCTCAGACCTGCCGAGCTGGTTATATCCTCGAAGTGCCCATTGGCCAGCCCCCGGAACAGGCGGTCCTCGCCGGCCGGATTCGCCACATAGACATCTCGGATTCCGTCCCCATCATAATCTACCCAGGCCAGGGCGCCGCCCACGGCGGGCTCGGGAGTGAATGAGTCTTGCTCTCCAGGCAGGGCCGCCAGGGCGAGGGCGGATGCGGAGGCCAGGGCTAAAACGGGGAGGTGTCTGTTGAACATTTAAATCCTGAGAGGGACAGGGGGGATTAGGTTTGAAGCCCGAAACCGATAAAGGCCAGTCGATCTGCCAGCAGCCGCGGACAGTTGCAACTATGACAAATACTCTGCAGGCCGCTACCCCCCCTGAGTTTTCCCAGGAAAGGGCCCGTAGCGCCCAGCAGAGGGCTCCTTTGCCCATACAAGCGTAAGAGCGGTATCCAGACCGCCAACTTGTTTTAAAAAATATGCGCCATGGCAGGGCCGTTAGGGCCCGCTAGCACGCTGATTCATCTCTCAAACATACGCCAAGATACGCGCGCGGGCGCGCATTTGACGGAGTACGGAGTGGCGCACCTAGCTGTCGGTACGGCGTGCCGAGGAGAGCCACACCGTACTGAAGCCCGCCAGGAGCAGGGTCAGGGACGCGGCGAGTTGCAGCCCGCCGGGCTTGTAGCTGCGCAACCCGCTCGCCTGGCGTTTCAAGGCCGAGCGCGTGGGTTCGACGCCAGCTGCCGCGAGTTTCCCGCGCAGGGCCAGCAGGTCCAGGTCCGCTGGCACCGAGGGATAGCGTTCGCGGGCCTCGCTCGGCGTGGCGCCGGCGGCCATCATGACCAGCGCCGAGCGCGTGCCGCGCCGCGCTAGTTCCGGTTGGACCGCCTCTTGGAATGGATAGAGGCCCAGCACGGCACCGAGCAGGAGTCCCAGGAGCGCTCCGTGGCCGACGGCTGACCAACGGGCCAGGATCGCTTTCAGAACATTTGAAAGCAGGGCCACGCCCAGGGCCGCGCCCAGGACCACCGGGGCGATGACCGCCAAGCTACCGGCCGGGTCCTCGCGCAGGGCACTGCTGGAGAGAGAGCCGATCACGAGGTCGTAGAGGCCGAGGATCAGGAGCAGATAGGAACCGCTGACACCGGGCAAGATCATGGAGGAGGCCGCCAGGGCTCCCACCAGAACCAGCACCATGGTGGTCTCGGGGAGTTGGGTTGTCCCCGAGCCGAAGGCCAGGCGGGCCATGACCGCCAGCATGGCGGCGGCGGCCAGGAAGACTCTGGGGCCGAGGGGCTGGCACAGGCGCCAGATGAGCGGAACGCCACCCAGGGTCATGCCGATGAACAGGCTGTAGGCCACCCAGCGGGCCTCTGTCACCAGGAGCACCGCCGGTCCGGCCAGGCTGACGAGGGCCGCTGCGGTGCCCAGGCCCATGAACATCAGCAGGGTCAGGCCGCGGCGGCTGGGGCGCAGGCGGGCCAGGTCAGCCAGGGCCCCGATGAAATCGTCGTAGAGCCCCACAGCCAGGATCATCGTGCCCCCACTGACACCGGGAACCAAGTTGGCCAGGCCCATCAGGAAACCGCCCAGGAGGGCGCGCCCAGGCGTCGGTGCCGGGCTTCTTGGAGTTGGGGTGGCGAGCTCGTTTGCCATGGCCGAACTGTAGCGCTCCCAAGGAGGGGGTGGAAGACGCGGATCGCCGGGCGCGGACCGCCCAGAGCTCGCTCCAGCCCTCGGCCCTTGGCCAAGCTCTTCCCGTCCCGTACCGTCCCCAGGAATGGCCACCTCGGACGACTCCCCCAGCAAGGCTTCCCGACCGCGCCTCTTCCTGTTGGATGGCACGGCTCTGGCCTATCGCTCCCACTTTGCCCTGGCGCGTTCGGGCCTCAGCACCGCCAGCGGCCGCCCCACCGGCGCCGTCTACGGCTTCACCATGACCCTGCGGCGCATTCTCGAACAGGAGGCCCCGGACGCCATCGCCGTGGCCATGGATCCCAAGGGGCCGACCTTCCGCCACGCCACATTCGCCGAGTACAAGGCAACCCGCGAGAAGGCGCCGGAGGAGATGATCGCCCAACTCGATGACATTCGCGAAGTTGTGCGAGCCCACGGCATCAGCCTCTTTGAAGTGCCGGGTTTCGAGGCGGACGATGTGCTCGGAACCCTCACCGTCCAGGGGGAAGCCGCCGGTTGGGATGTGTCCATCGTTACCGGCGACAAGGATTTGATGCAGCTCGTCGGGGATCACGTGCTGCTCTACAACGTGTTCAAACGCGATGTGGATCTGGTCATCGAGGACGCGGCGGCGGTGGAAGAGAAGTTCGGCACCACTCCGGAGCATGTGATCGATGTGCTGGCCATCATGGGCGATTCCTCCGACAACGTGCCCGGAGTCAAGGGCATCGGCGAAAAGGGAGCCAAGAAGCTGATCGGCGAGTTCGGCTCCGTGGCCGGCGTGCTGGAGAACCTCGACAGCATCAAGGGCAAGGCGCGCGAGTACATCGAGCGAGATCGGGAGCAACTGCTGATGTCGCTGGACCTGGTGACCATTCGTTGCGAAGTGCCCCTGGATCCGGGCTTCGCTTCCGTGGGCGCCGCCGCCCCAGATGATGGGCGTTTGGTGCAGCTCTTCCGCGACCTGGATTTCCGGAGCCTGGCCAAGAAGGTCGCCGCCGGGGCCGTCCAGCAAGTGCGGGCCGAGCGTGATTATGTAACCGTCACCGACGCCGCCGGCCTCGAAGCCATGGAGGCCGAGCTGCGCGCCGCCGGGGCCTTTGCCTTTGACACGGAAACCACCAGCCTCTTCCCCCTGGAGGCAACGCTGGTGGGCGCTTCGTTTTGCGCCTGCGCTGGCCGCGCTTTTTATGTGCCCTTCAATCAAGAGCCGCCGGTCCTGCCCGGCGGCCCCGCGGAACTCATCGCAGCCCTTCGGCCCCTGCTCACGGAACCCGGCCTCAGCCGCTGGGCTCAAAACTGGAAGTACGACGCCCTGGTCTTCGCCGCCGCCGGATTGACCCTGCCGCCACCTGATTTTGACACCATGGTGGCCAGCTTCTGCGCCGCCGGAGGACGCCGTCGCCACAACCTTGACGAGTTGGCCTTGTACTTCTTCGACTTGATGAAGATCGCCACCTCCGAGATCATCGGCAGCGGCAAGAACCAGGTAACCATGGCGGATGTGCCCATCGAACGCGTGTCCGAGTACGCCTGCGAAGACGCCGAGGTCACCTTTCGCCTGCGCGCGGTCTTGGAAGATGAACTGGATGAGAACGGAGCGCGCGGGCTGCTCGAATCATTGGAACTGCCCCTGGTGCCGGTCTTGGCTCGCATGGAAGAACGCGGTATCCGGTTGAACACGGAGCTGCTCAGCGATTTGTCCAAGGAGCTCGCCGGAGAAATGGACGCCGCCGCCGAGGCGGTTCAAGACCTGGCCGGCGAACGCTTCAATGTGAACAGCACCAAGGTCCTGGGGCAGATCCTCTTCGAGAAACTGCGCATTCAGGAAGCCGCTGGCGTCAAGCGCCCCAAGCGCACGAAGACCGGCTGGGCCACTGACCAAGGCACTCTGACTGACAAGTACGGCGAGGTCCCCATCGTGCGACGCCTGCTCGAATACCGGGAAGTGGCCAAGCTGAAGAGCACCTACACCGGTGCCCTGCCCCAGTTCGTAAACCCCGCCACCGGGCGCATACACTGTTCTTTCAGCCAAGTGGCGGCGGCCACCGGACGCCTGGCGTCCAGCGACCCGAACCTGCAGAACATCCCCATTCGTACCGAACGCGGCCGGCGCTTGCGGGAGGCCTTCGTGCCGCGCGAACCGGGCGAGCCGGGCGAATTAGGCGAGTGGACGCTGCTATGCGCCGACTACAGCCAGGTCGAGCTGCGGGTCATGGCCCACTTCACACAGGACCCGGGTTTGCTGGCGGCCTTCGAACGCGACGAAGATATCCACACCGCCACGGCGGCGGTTATCTTCGACATCATGCCCGCTCTGGTGACGCGCGAGTTGCGCGGCCGCGCCAAGGCCATCAACTTCGGGCTGCTCTACGGCATGGGGCCCGTGCGCCTGGCCCGCGAGACGGGCCTCAGCACAACCGAAGCGCGCCAGTTCATCGAACGCTACTTCAAGTCATTCCCAGCGGTGCGCCGCTGGATCGATCAAACCCTGGCCAGCGCCCGGGAGACGGGATATGTGGAGACCCTTCTCGGCCGCCGCCGCTACTTCCCCGAACTCACTGGCAAGGACCAGCGGCGGGCCGCCTTCGCGGAAAACGCCGCGGTCAACACGCCCATCCAGGGCTCGGCGGCGGACATCATCAAACGCGCCATGCTCGTCGTGGAAGAGCGCTTGGCGGCCTCCACCCTCTCCGCCCAGCTGCTGCTCCAAGTCCACGACGAGCTGGTCTTCGAACTGCCCCTCTGCGAGCTTGCACAGACCCGCGAGCTGGTGTGCGACGCCATGGAGGGCTGCGTGGATCTCAAAGCCCCACTCAAGGTGGATTGCGGCCACGGCCCCAACTGGCTGGCAGCCCACTGAGAAACGCCGGAAAAAGCCGGTGGGGAGCCCAGCTCTTTCCCGGTTGTATTGCCTCCAGTTTCCAGGTTGTGCTACAAGGGTTGCTCCCCCCCCCCGGATCCCACTTTGAATATGTGTAGCCTGTCCGGCGCCTGACGTCCGACGCCCAATGAAAAAGGGCACCCCCAGCACAGCCCCTCCCCCCGGGCCACCCTCCGAGCCATGAGTGAAAGTACCAGCGCCCCCTCCGCGGCGGGCAATGCCACAGCAGACGGCACCTTCCGGGTCGAGCTCGACCTGTGCATCGCCTGTGACGCCTGCTGCCAGGAGTTCCCCGAAGTCTTCTACATGGGAGACGACGAGAAGGCCCATGAGAAGGGCGATCAGCCGCTTGATAAGTACAACGCGCGGACCGTGGTGGATACCTGCCCCACAGACGCCATTCTCTTCAGCGGAGAGCTGCCGGACGCTCCGCAGGAGCTTGTCCTGGAGGAAGTGGCGGGCTGGGAAGCCGCCTGGGCTAGCGTACGGGACCTGCCGGAGGACCTCTTGGAGCGCGAGCGCCGCTACGGGCGTGATTATGAGGTCAGCGAGGAAGCGGGCTATCTGCGCATCCGCCTACAACTGCCGCGCAAGGTGCCGACTGTACGCGATCGCTTCCGGTTCGGCCTCGATAGCGAAATGCCATCCTATGCCAGCCATGTCTACCTAGCGGGCGGCGAGTTATCGATAACCGCCTGGGTCACCGATCCGAAGGTGCGCGTACTCACCCACGGCTCCACTTCATTCCCGGGGCGCTTCACCACTACCTGGCCGCTGCCCGCGGAGGTCGTCGGCACCACTCACAGAGTTGACGGCCACGGCGGCGTGGAAGTGATCGTGTTCACGGACACCGCTACCCGCGACAACTGGTCCTGGGACGCCCACTTCATCACCGACCGCTGCACCTCCTGCTCAATCTGTGAGCGCGTCTGCCCCACCAACGCCATCACAGCCGGCGAGCAGTACTTCATCGATCCGGGCCTGTGCATCAACTGCTCGGTCTGCGGTGTCTACTGCCCCTTCGACGCCATCGAAACGGAAGACGCCGCCGTCGTCCAGAAGATCAAGCCCAAGCAGGTCCCCAAGGCTCTAGTACACGAGGAACTCTGTTCCGGCTGTGAGTTCTGCGAGGACATCTGCCCCTTCGACGCCATCGCCATGCGGCTCGACGAGGACGGCTTCAATCGCATCGCCAGTGTGACGCCCAAGGCTTGTACCTCTTGCAAACTCTGTGAACAGGTCTGCATCAAGGACGCTATTGTCGTGCCCCGGGAGCACACCTTCGACGACATCGGCATGAGCTACCAGAGCTACCTCGCAGATCAAAACAAAGCGCCGGTGCCGGGCTAGGGCACCTAGCCGCTTACCGGGCGTTTAGTCCTCTTCCGAGTCGGCAGGCTCCGCGCCAGCCCCGGCCGCCGGAGCCTGGCGCGGAGCCGTGCGCCCACTGAGGGCCGGGCGCCCGAGAAGGGCGGCTGGCTGAACCGCCAAGCGCCCGTATTTGCGGCGCAGCTTGTCCATGCTGCGCGTGGCCTGTTCCAGGCGCTCGTTGGTTTGAATCCACTGGTCCTGGGAGCGGGTCGGGGTCAACTGGGACTCGAAGAGGTCGCCCTGGATTGGCTGGCGCACATCTTCAAGTTGAGAGACCTGCACTCCGAGCAGGCGCAGAGGCCCGCCGGGCACCCGTTCCAGCAGCTCGCTGGCCACGGAAAAGAGCCGCGGACCGAGATTGGTGGGCAGTTCCAGGGTGCGTGTACGCGTGCGCGTCTTGAAGTCGCTGTAGCGCACCTTGAGCGTCACGGTGCGCCCGCGCAGGCCTCGGCCGCGTAGCCCGAAGCCGACCTCCTCGCAGAATGAAAGCAAGAGCGTGCGCAGTTCCTCCGGGTCCGAGATGTCCTCGGCGAAGGTGCGTTCCATGCCGTGGGATTTTTCCTCGCGGTGCGGATTGACGCGCCGGGGATCAATGCCGTGGGCCAGGTCGTGGATCCAAACGCCGGAGGCACCAAAGCGGCGCACGACCTCGCCGCGCTCCAAGCCCGCCAGGTCCCCCACGGTTTCAACACCCAACTGGTGCAGGCGCTTGGCGGTGCGTTCCCCCACGCCGAAGATTTTTTCCACCGGCAACGGATCCAGGGTTTCCCGCACTTCGTGCTCCTCGATCACGCGAAAGCCATTCGGTTTGTCCAGGTCTGAAGCCAACTTCGCCAAGAACTTGGAGGGGGCGATGCCCACCGAGGCCACCAGGGCAGTTTCCTTCAGGATGCGAGCACGGATGGCGTGGCCAATGTCCAGCGCGCTGCCGTGCAACCGTTCGCAACCGCGCACATCCAGAAACGCCTCGTCCAGTGAGAGGGGCTCTACCTGGGGCGTGAAGGAGCGGAAGATCTCCATGATGCGCCGACTGGCCGCCGTGTAGCGGTCGAAGTCCGGCGCCAGCAGGACCATGTTGGGACACAGACGCCGGGCGCGGGCCGTGGGCATGGCCGAGTGCACACCAAAGGCGCGCGCCTCGTAGCTGGCGGCGGCGATCACGCCGCGCCCGGAAGCGGGGCCACCGACACACACCGGCAGGCCAGCCAGAGAGGGATTGTCACGCACTTCCACAGACGCGTAGAAAGCGTCCATGTCCACATGCAAGATAGAGGGGCGCGCGCAGGCCATGGAAGGGTGGTGCCGAGTGGGCACCGGGGAGCAGTGTGCCCCAGGTTCCCCAAAACCGTCAAGCGCTGCCGTGCCACGGCCCGTTTTCCAGCGCATGTAGCAGCCGGCCCCCGCGGGCCGCCGGTGCCCCCTCCCGACTAGACGCGGCGTCTTCTGGCAGCCTCAAAAACAGCGTGGTGCTCCTCTGAAAAGAGCACAAAGGTGACCTGTTCAAGTTGCGGCAGTTCCCGCAGGGCACTCGCCACGGCCTCCATGGCCACCGCCGCCGCCTGTTCCACCGGATAGCCATATACGCCGCAGGAAATGGCCGGGAAGGCCACGGTGCCACAGTTGGCCGCGGCCGCTAGCTGCAGGGCATTGCGGTGACAAGCCGCCAGCAACTGCGCCTCACCGGCCCCGCCGCCGGCGTAGATCGGACCAGGGGTGTGAATCACGTGCTCCGCCGGCAAGTTGTAACCACCGGTCAGCCGGGCCTCGCCCGTGGGACAGCCGCTGGGATAGCGCTCGATACATTCCGCCAGCAGCCCGGGCCCCGCCGCCCGGTGCAGGGCACCATCCACGCCTCCGCCCCCGCGCAAGGAGGTGTTGGCGGCGTTGACCACCGCCCGGCACGGAAAACGAGTCAGGTCGCCCACTAGACAGACGATGGCAGCGGCCCCCTGCGTTCCGGGATCCGTTTGAGACGGTTCGGAGTTCACGGCGCTGGCCTCCTCACTCCGCTGGTACGCGGTTCACCCAAGGGCCGGTTTCTCCCTCGTCAGCACCCTGCGCCAGCGGCGCCAGGATGGGCCCCACCAGAGAACCGGGGCTGGCCTCAAGGGAGCCGGCGCGATTGCGCACGATCAGCGCGGGAACCTTGTGGGCCAGCAAGCGTGCCCCACCGGCCAGGTAATTGCCGTCGACGATCCCACCGCCCTCAATCAACAGGTCACTGTCCAAGCGATTGTCGAAGAGCCGCGCCGGTCCGACGACGACGATGCCACCGCGCCGATTCCCCGTCACCTCGCAGTTCGTCACCACCACTTCCGGCCCCGCCCGCAGGCCCAGGTGCCGATTGTCCTCGAAAGTGCAGTTGCTGATAAAACTGGCGCGGGCCACCAGCAGTCCATGGCCGTCCACGCTGCCCTTGGATTCACAGCCCGCCACCATGGAATCGCCGCCCACGCGCAGGCCGTGGTCAATGTTCTCGAAGGTACCGCATTCGATCACCAGGCTGCCCCCACCCACCTCAATGCCAGCGCCGTGGTTGCCCCGGGCAGTACTGTTGCGCACCAGGCTCTTGCCGCCGGTACTAATGCCATGGGTGGAGAGATTACCCACGGAAAGACATTGAAAGACCGTGCCCCCAAAGCCCACCTCGATGCCGCCATACTCGTTGCCGTTGGCGCTCACGGAGCTGATGCGCGCCTCGCGCCCCGCCAACAGGCCCCGCCCGCCATGGTTGAGCTGCACACGACAATCAGTGGCCGCACAACCGTCGCCCAGTTGGATGCCATGGCCGCCATTATTCAGGACTGTTAGTTCGGCGACACGGGATTCATCAGCCGTGCCAAACCCCACACCATCCGCGCCCCAACGTTCAACGGTGCCGCGCAACACCGTGATGTTGCGGCGCTCCCCCACGGCCAGGATGCCAGCCCCTGATCCCAGTACGCCGGTCAACTTGAAACCGCCGAGGTCGATCAAGACATCGTCGGCGGCCACACTCAGACCGTCCTGTCCGGCCACTCCCTCAAGGTCAGCGGTCAGGATATAACGGCCGGGTTCACCGATGGTGTAGGGCAACTCGGTGATAACCAGCGGCGCGGGCCCGAGCGGCGGCGGTTGGGGCGCGCTCTGCGGGGCGCCCAAGTACAGACCGGCGAGGAGCGGCAAGAGTAGGGAGGCGGACATGGGTTCCGTTGTAGGGTGCCGGCCGAGTCGAAGGAAGGATCAAGTCCCCAGTCACTACAGACGAGCGCTGCCAGAAGCTAGGATTGCACGGTGCCTGGACCAGAGATACTGAGTGCCGCCCGGCTCGCCCGGGCAGGCAGAGCCCCGGCCTGCGCCCTGCTCGCAGGTCTGGTGGCGGCCTGCGCTTCGGGCCCGGGGGCCAATCCTGGGGCGCTGTCAGATGCGCCCAACATGGTGGTTATCTATGTGGACGACCTGCGGGCGGACGGGCTTTCGGCCACGGGCAATCCCTGGATTGAAACGCCCCACCTTGACCGCCTGGCCGCCGAGGGGTTGGTCTGCAACAACGCCTTCGTCACAACCTCCCTGTGTTGCCCAGGGCGCGTCAGCGTCCTCACCGGCAAGTACGCCCATGCCACCGGTGTCACGGACAACCAGCCCAAGCATGACTTCCAGCACCGCCACCTGACCTTCGTCGATCACTTGCAGGAACGGGGTTACGAAACGGCCTTCGTCGGCAAGTGGCACCTGCCTAATCCCCAGGCCAGCCCCCAGCGCGGCTTCGACCACTGGGTCAGCTTCGAGGGCCAAGGCGATTACTTCGACCCCCTGCTAAACATCGACGGAGAACTGGTTCAGACCGTCGGATCCAATGCTGATGTGCTGGGCGAGGCCGCCCTGGATTGGATTGGAGGACGCCCTGGAGCGGACCCATTCTTCCTCTTCCTCTCCTTCAAGAATTGCCACACGCCCTGGGATCCGCCCCTGCGGCACCGCGGCCTGTTAGACGATGTGGACATCCCCCTACCAGCGAGCTTTGACGACGATCCAGACGAGCTTCCCACGCATTGGCGCGCCTCGCGTCTCTCCAGACGCAACCGCGGCGCCCATCCCCATCCGGAGTACTACGCGGCCGCGGTGCGCCGCTACCACGAACTGATCCTCGGCGTGGACGAAGCTGTCGGACAGTTATTGGCTGTGCTCGAACAACGCGGCGTGCTCGACGACACGCTGATTTTGTTCACCAGCGACAACGGCTACCTGCTGGGGGAACACGGCTTCATTCAAAAGGGACACTCCTACGAGCCGTCCATCCGGGTGCCCCTGATCCTGCGTTATCCGCCAAAGATCCAGGCGGGCATCGAGAACGATGGGGCAGCCCTGAATGTGGATATCGCACCGACGCTGCTGAAACTGGCGGGCCTCGCTGTCCCCGATGATGTGCAAGGTGTGGACCTGGCGCCTCTTTGGCAAGCGCGGCGGAGCAAGCCACCGGCCGGGTGGCGCGAGTGGTTCCTCTACATCGCACCCTGGTTTCAGGACAATGGCGCCCCCCGGGAGCTGGCCCTGCACAGCGCTCGCTGGAAGTATGTCCGCTTCCTGGAAAACCCCATCAGCGAAGCCCTCTTCAACCTCTGGGATGATCCCGACGAACGGGTGAATTTGGCCGGGCCCCAGGCCACCGAGCAAGCGACGGCGGTACTGGTCGGCGCCCGGCAGGCCCTGCAAGCTGAGATGGAACGCCTGGGAGTTCCAGCGGCCTGGTTCGATGGCCGGGCCGCCGCCAGCCCCTGACACGCCCGCCTGCCTCGTCAGCTAGTCGCGTTCCGCCTGCACGCGGCGGCGAATTCCGCGCCAGCCCGTGTGTTGCAGCTTGCGCATGTGCTGCAAGACATCCTGGTATTCGCCGTTGTTCACCAGGTTGACCGTGGAGTGGGGATCGCGCTCCAAATCGTAGAGTTCGTATTGATGGGGCAGGTCCTCGCGCCAGGGCAAGCGCCACTCCACCAGGCGATGGCGCTCGTCGCGAATGGTGACGCCCACGCCCTGGCGCGGCCCGGCCTCCGGATCAGGATTGTTCACGCCCACACGGCTGAAGACCGCTTGCTTCCAGGGTAGTTTTGGGTCGCGCATCAAGGGCACCAAGCTGAGCCCTTCCAGGCCCCCGACCTCCTCCGGTGCCGGGGGCAGGGGCAGCCCCGCCAACTCGCAAAGCGTCGGGAAGATATCCACCAGCTCCACCAAGGCGGGGCTGTCGGTTCCGCGCTTAAACCCCGCAGCAGCTCCAGGGGGCGCGATGATCAACGGTGCCCGCAAGGCGATCTCGTAGTTGGTCTGCTTGGCCCACAGGGAGTTGTCCTCCAGGTGATAACCGTGGTCGCCCCAGAGGCAAACGATGGTGTCATCCGTCAACTCCAGGCGCTCCAAGGTAGCCAGCAACTCACCCACCAGGGCGTCCACGTAACTGACGCAGGCGTAGTAGCCCCGGCGCAGATTGGCGCTCATCTCCGGCGGCAGCGGGCCCGTCTCCGGGATCCCGGCAAAACTGCGCAACTCGCCGCGGTCGAAGAGCGCACAGTCCGGCGCGCCCTGGGGTGCCTGTGGTGCGGGCGCCGGAGGGAATGAGTCGGCGTCGTAGAGATCCCAATAACGCTTGGGAGCCACAAGGGGTAGATGCGGCTTGTGGAATCCAACCGCCAGAAAAAAGGGCTCGTCCCTGTGCTGCTCCAGGAGTTCCATGGCGCGTTTCGCGATCTGGCCGTCCATGGTCACCGCATCATCGACCTCCGGGGCTTCAAAGGCCGGGGCCCGTTCTACGGTGCGATCGGTCCATTCGCCTGAGTGGTAGAACTCAAAGGGAGGTCGCCAGCATTTTTCCGACCAGGAAAGGGCATCGTCCAGGTTGCCGAAGCCGTGGTGCACCTTGCCCAGGGCCAGGGTTTCATGGCCGGCGTTCTTGAAAGCCTGGGGCAGGGTGACAATCTCGCGTAGGGCCGGACGGAAGCGTTGGTGCTGGGGGTTGTGTTCGGTCTTCTGCAGGGAGACGCCGGTCTTCAGGGGGCGATAGCCGGTCAGGACGCTGGTGCGCGAAGGATTGCAGAGAGACTGTTGGCAGTAGGCGCGGCTGAAGAGCGTGCCCCGTTGCGCCAGGGCGTCGATGTTCGGCGTCAGGGCCAGGTCCCCATAGCAGCCCAGGGCAGGTCGCAAATCATCGATGATGATGAAGAGCACATTGGGCAGTTTTTTAGGCGTCGCCGCGGCTGCGCTTGGAGCTTGCTCCTGGGCACAAGACAGTCCGCAGCAAAGCCAACCGACCAGGAGCACCAGGGCTACCAGGCGCCTGGGTGCTGGCTGGCGAGCGTGAGAGTTCGTCCCGGAAAACAACATGGTCAACGCGCCTATGTACGCAATGGCGCAGCCCGTCACAAGCGCTGACGCGCTCCGCGCCAACCGCGACCGAGCAGATCCCGCATGGTTTGGAGGGCCGTGGCATAGCTCGGCTCACCGGCCACATTGCGCTTGCCCTGGGGATCGGCCTGGTAGTCGTACAATTCAAAGGCCACGGGCCCCTTGGTGTCATCGAAGCGCCACTCCAACAGGCGATAGCGCTCATTGCAGAGGGTGCGTCCAAGGCCACGCCCGCGCTCGGGATCGTTGACTGGAATCTGACTAAAAGCCGCCGGCTTCCAGGGTAGAGCGGGATCGGACAACAAAGGCACCATGCTCAAACCCTCGCAGTACTCCGGTATGGGCAGGCCCGCCAACTCACAAAGGGTCGGGTAGAGATCCACCAACTCCACCAGACGCGGGCTCCGGGTGTTGCGGGGATAGCCACCAGGCGCGGAAATAATCAGGGGCACACGCACGGCGGCCTCATAGTTGGTCAACTTGCACCACAGGGAGTTGTCGCCCAAATGGAAACCGTGGTCACCCCACAGACAGACAATCGTGTTCTCGCGCAGGTCGAGGCGTTCAAGGGTCGCCATGAGCTGCCCCACCAGGGCGTCCATGTAGCTGACGCAAGCCAAGTAACCCTGGTGCAGCTTTGCGGCCAGCGCCTCATCCAGCGGCCCTTCGTCGGGAACATCCATGTAGGAGCGCAACTCGCTCCAGGTGGTGCGCGCCCAGGGAGCGGAGCCCTCTGGCATTTGATTGTGTCCCAGCGCGGGTATCTCTTCCATGTCGTAGAGATCCCAGTAACGCTTGGGGGCTACAAAGGGCAGGTGCGGTTTGCGAAAGCCCACGGCCAAGAAGAAGGGCTTGTCACCAGCTCCCTCCATGATCTCGATGGCCTTGGTTGCAATCTGCCCATCCATGGTTTCCCCGTCTTCGATCCGTGGCGCTTCAAGGGCCGGGCCAGGCCGGAAGCGAAACACGCCATGGGCTTCAGCCTCCTTGTCCAGTTCCATCTCAATGGCGTGCCCTTCCGCGGTGTGATAGAAGCGCTTCTCCGGACGCCAACATGGCTCCGACCAGGACGGAGCGTCGTCCAAGCGGCCGGGGCCATGGTGGACCTTGCCCAAGGCGCGGGTCAAATAACCAGCTGCCTTGAAAGCCTGGGGCAGGGTCGCGATGTCCGGCAAGGCCTGGCGGAAATCAGCCTTGAGGTTGAAGACCCGCGTGGTCGGTGG
>NYXZ01000011.1 GCA_002686595.1 Planctomycetota bacterium
CAAAGTCCCGTCGCGAGGCGAAGCCATCGGCGGCGAGGCAAGGAAGGCGAAGGCGAGACGGCGGAGGTGGCCCAGTGGGGCCGCTCCGCACGGCTCGTCGAGCCTGACGCAGCATCGGCGCCGATGGCGAAGCCGTAGTAGGGAGTTTGTCAGCGGGCTCCTAGAGATTGGCCATAACCGCCGCTGTCAAGTCGGTCACGGCACGGCCATCCGAGTGGCTGATCTTCTTCCAAATACTGCAGTGGCCGTTGGCCTTTTGGGCCTTGTCAGCAGCATTCGTCACGCGGGTCAGGGCTTGGTTGTGCAGTAGTTGATACTCAGCATCGCCCTTCTTGAGGCCCTTGCGCTGGATTTCCTTGAACTCCGTGGTGGCCCGCAGAACCTTGCTGAAGTCGATGGTGGCCGGGTTACTGAGTTGCTTGGCATCCTTGAGGCCGCAGATGTTGTCAGCCCGCTTGGCCACCCAGCCCCGCGGGGCTTGAACAACTCCGGCGACATCCCCGGCATTCCCGAGGAACTGTCCAGCCGATGCAGCGGCTGAATTCGGTGCCGAGGCCAAGGCCAGGGCGGCGAGTGCGAGTGCGGAGATCTGGATCTTCATGGTGTCATCAGCAGCTGTAGGCGGCGGGATCGTTCATTATCGGCGTTCCAGGGGGGGGCGTGGCCAGGGAAATCGGATAGAAAACCCCGCCCGGCTGCCCTAGCAACGTAACTAGAAGCGCTTCCGTTGGGGAAACCGGGCGGTCTTTTCTCTTATTTCAGCCCTAAGTCCTTAGAGGACACCTGGTTTGGCCCTGTGAGAGCTGTGTTAGGAGCCCCCTGGGCTGGTCTTCTGGTCCACGCGGGCCCGGGCAAAAAGCTGGGCTGCTGCCCCCCAGACTGCCCCGATGAAAACAAACAGGGGCCGGCGGCTGATGCCGTCGGCCCCTGTACCTGGGCCCGCAGGCCCTGTCACCTGGACTAGGCTTCCTGCAGGACGGCCTTGTGGGACAGCTTTACCTTGCCCCGATCGTCAACGGCGATCACCTTCACATCGATGGCGTCCCCCATTTTGACGACCTCATCGACGCGCTCGACGAAACCTTCCGCCAACTCGGAGATGTGGCACAGGCCCTCGACGCCGGGCAGGATCTCGATGAAGGCACCGAAATCCTTAATGGCCTTGACCGTGCCGTTGTAGCGGCTGCCGATCTCCGGCGTCTCGCACATGCCCTTGATGGCATCCTCGCAGGCGCGCACCTTGGCACCGTTGGTGCCGTAGATTTGCACGCGACCGGAGTCGTCCACGATGGAGATGCGGCACTCGTAGTCCGCCTGCATGGCCTTGATGTTCTTGCCACCGGGGCCGATCAGGAAACCGATCTTCTCGGAGGGAATCATGACCGTCGACATCTTGGGAGCGTGCTCCGAAGTCTCGGCGCGCGGCTGTGAAACAGCATCCAACATGATCTTCAAGATGTGGCGGCGGCCGGCGTTTGCCTGGCCGAGGGCCTGCTGCAAGAGCTCGCGGCTGACGCCCTTGATCTTGATATCCATCTGCAAGGCCGTGATACCGATGCCCGACCCGGCCACCTTGAAGTCCATGTCGCCATGGTGGTCTTCGGAGCCGAGGATGTCGGACAGGATGGCCGTCTGGTCACCCTCCTGCACCAGGCCCATGGCGATCCCGGCGATCGGCTGGGAAAGGGGCACGCCGGCGCACATCATGGAGATGCAGCCACCACAAACACTGGCCATGGACGAGGAGCCATTTGACTCGGTGATGTCCGAAACCACGCGGATGGTGTAGGGGAACTGGTCCTTGGCCGGCAGTACCGGTGTCAGGGAACGCTCCGCCAACATGCCGTGGCCGATTTCGCGGCGGCCCGGGCCCATGATCCTGCGCGTCTCACCCACTGAGTAGGGCGGGAAGTTGTAGTGCAGGTAGAAGTTCTTGCGATACTCCTTGTCGATGCCGTCGATGATCTGCTCATCGTCCGGTGTACCCAGGGTGGTGCTCACCAGGGCTTGGGTTTCGCCACGCGTGAACAACACGGAACCGTGCTGGCGCGGGATAAAGTCGGGCACGATGGTGATCTCGCGGATCTCGTCATAGGCGCGGCCATCGATGCGCTTGCCATCAAGAATAATGGCCCGCTCGGTGCTACCCACCAGATCGCGGAAGGCGTTCTTGACGGCCTTGGTGCGCTTGTACAGATCCTTCTCATCGGTCACGCCGTTGGTCAGAGCCTCTACACAGTTCTTCTTGACCACATCCATGGCGGCATAGCGCTCGTGCTTGCCATCCGTGGCCATGGCTTGACGCAGGTCGTCGCCATAGGCGCTGACGGCGTCCGCCAAGCTGTCGTCGGTGTCCGGACGGGACCACTCGATTTCCGGCTTACCGGCCTTGTCGCCCAGCTCATCGAGCAGGGAGACGATTTCGAGGATGCGTTCGTGACCAAACTCCAGGGCATCGATCATGTCGTCTTCGCTGAGTTCCTGGGCGGAGCTCTCAACCATGCAGATGCCGTCCTTGTGGCCGGAGACCATCAAGTCAAGTCGACTAGCATCGCCGCGCTGCTCTTCCGTGGGCAGCCCAACCAGCTCTCCATCAACTTGGGAAACGCGCATCGCACCCAGGGTCGCATCAAAGGGCATCCCGCTGATGCGCAGGGCGGCAAAGGCCCCAATCATGGCCAACACATCCGTGTTGTTGACTTCGTCGTAACACAGGGCGTGGGTCATCACTTGGACCTCCTGGCGGAAGCCGTCGGAGAACATGGGCCTGATCGAACGGTCGATCATGCGCATGGTGAGAACCTCTTTGGTCGTCGGACGACCTTCGCGCTTGAAGAAGCCACCGGGGATCTTGCCCGCGGCCTCGGTCTTCTCACGGTAGTCCACCGTAAGGGGGAAGAAGTCCAGGTCATCCCGGGCCCCTCCGCAGGTAACGGCGGCAAAGATCATGCTGCCGCCATAGGTAACGATCACGCTGCCATGTGCTTGGCGGGCGACCTGTCCGGTTTCAATAGAGAGCGTCTGACCTGCGATCTCGCGCTCGACTCGGATATGCTTACTTGTCATCACTTACTTTTCTTGGCTATTGGTGTTTGCCTGGTTTCTTCAGGCCTTCGTCTTACAGATTCTTCTGTAGCAATCGTTTGTTCCCGTGCGACGGACTCGCCGCCGGGGTCCCGGCGCTGGGGCCGGGCGTTTCCCCGGGTCCTGCTAACGTCGCAGGCCAAGGGTCTTAATCAGACTCTGGTAGCGCCCTTCATCCTTGCGGCGCAGATACTTCAGCAGACGGCTGCGGTCGCCGACCATCATCAGAAGGCCCCGCCGAGAGGTGAAGTCCTTCTTGTTGGCCTGCAGGTGAGCAGTCAGGTTCTTAATATTCTCGGTCAGCAGCGCAACCTGAACTTCGGGGGATCCAGTGTCACCCTCATGGGTCGCGAACTCGCTGATTACTTCCGCTTTGCGGTCACTCTTGATGGCCATGGCTTTTTCCTTTTGCCGGGCTTCCGTCCCGTACTTGCCCATGGCCCAGGGAAAGGTCTCCAGGCCAGGGTGCGCCGGCCCCGCCGAGGGGCGGATTCCACCGGCCTCCGCTTCCCGGGGTGGACGGTCGAGGTCCCGGACGGAGATTCAGGCGAAAGAGTCTAGCGCTTCTGTCGCGTCCGCACGCTGCGGGGCATGGAAAAACTCCCCAGGCATAAGGAATCCGTGAAAAACTGGCCCTGAGGCCCCTGGCCAGCCCTCTCCGCCTAATTTCCGCCTGGAACCGGATTGCGCGCCGGCAGCACCGCCAGCAGCTCGGCAGCGACCATCTGCGCGGCGCGGCCCATGACCAGGGCCTGGGTCGGGCTCGTGTGGCGCTCGCTGCTGAGGTTCAACCGTTTGGTGAAGTTGGCGCCCCAGAGGGGCTCGCCCTCGGCAGCGGCACTGTTCACCAAGCGCGCCCGCACCTCGACGGAAACCGCCGAATGCAGATCCCAAAGGCTCATATCCCAGGCGAGGACCTGAATTTCGAGGACGGCCTCTTCCCGCAGGGAGCCGGCCACGAAGGCCGCGTCCACGAGTTTGGCATCCACATAGTCGAGGGCCAAGGGACTGTAGCGCCGGGAGACGAGCCCTTGCTGGAAAGCCTGGCGCAGTTCCTCCCGCGGGGCGACGGCCCCCAGGCTCAGGTCCTGGACCGGAGCGATGACAATGTCCGCCGGGCTGACGGCCAGCAGGCCACCGTGGTTCATGACTGTCACCGCGGGAGCCTCCAGGGGCTTTCCGGTGCTCTCGCAGGACAAGAAGAGGGGGACCGCGGCTAGGGCGGAGAGGGCTGTGATCTGGATGCGGGGGAAGGCCATGGGAACCTCCAGGGTGTGGCGGTGTGGATCAGGTGGTGTGAATCTCAGGCGGCGGCGAAATCCGCTGGCCGCTCGGGTGCGGGCTACTATACGGATCCTAGAGGCCCTTCACCAACAAGTCTGCGGGCGCCCTCCCGGCGCCCGGGAAACGCCCGCGGTTCTCGGGCCTCCTCAGGGGCCCTGGGTCAGGGTGAAGACCAGGGAGTGGGAATAGAGGTCGTATTCGCGGTCCACATCCGACCACAGGAAACCGCCGGCGTCGAAGCCCGGCCAGGCCCAGGTCGAGATCGACACCGAGAGCGGGCCCTCCGCCGGAGGGGTGCCGCCCACGGTCCCCAAATCCGGCACATGAAAGTCCACCGAGGCCGGGTCGCCGCTGGGATCCGGCCGCCAGAGGGTCCACATCCGACCGCCGTCGTCTGTGAGCGTCACACGCACCAGGCCGCCTCGGCCGTGGGCATCGAGGATCACATCGGAGACCTGCAGGTTGAAGGTGCCCCCCACGGTTGAGCCGGGGGCGGGCGAGAGCAACTGCGCCGCATCCGGCGGCAGCAGTGCCAAGTCGGTCAGGGACAGGCGCGGGCGGGCCCCGACCCGATTTCCCGAGCCATCGGTCAGCTCGGCGCGCAGGAATAGATCGCCGTCCAGGGTGCCGCGGCTGACCCAGGAACCGAGTTCATCCCCAGCCACATCGACGACCCCATCGGCGGCGCCCGGATAGGCCGCCTGGACAACCCAACTCTCGGGAAAGCCCGGGATGTCAGCGCTCAAGCCGCGGCCGATGACCAGTGAGCTCGGGTGTCCCGGGGCATTGGCCTCGACAGTCACCTGGGGCTCTGCCACGGCCCCGTCGAAGTTGGCCAGACTCGACACATCCAGGCCATGCTCCGCCACCGCCAGGGCCTGGTCCTCGGGGTCCATGCCCGAGAGGAAAGTCGCCACCTCAACATCCTCGTCCTCCACCGCTCCGTCCGCTAGGGCGCGCGTGGGCAGGCGCAGTTCCACGGCCTTCAAAAAGGCACCGGCGCTGAAGGTGGCCGGGGTCACATCCTCATCAACCGAAAGCAAGACCTGTGCGCCCATGACCCCGCCGCGCACCGGCTCCGGTCCGAAGAAGCACTCGTACTCGAAGTTGATCGGGTCGAATGAGCAGGCATCCACGTCGAAGAAGGGCGCCCCGCCCTTGAACAGACGCGTGTCCGCGATGGAGTTGTCCTGGGTGCCGAGGTTCTCGGTGATGCTGCTCGTCACCTTGCCCTCCACNGTNGCCGTCGGGGCTCCCATCATCATCANTGGNACGCCCAGNCGATCNNNCTGCNCGCCCTGGAAGCTGAACAGGTGATAGCCCAGGTTGTCGACGGTGATNAGTGTTTCGCCGCTCAACGCCGTTGACATGCTGGCTTGTCCGTTGGCATCTGTCAGGGCCGTGCCGAGGTCGGTGACCACGCCTCCATCCACGGAATGGGCCCACACCAGAGCATCTGTCAAGGGCGCCATGGTCAGGGCATCGAAGACTTCCACCAGCACGCTGCCCGCCGCCGGATCTGGTCCGCTGGCGCCCAACTGCGTGAAGAGCCCACTGACCGAGGGGCTGGCGTTCAAGGCGCGGTCATAAACCGTCACCGTGAAGTCGAGGGGCAAATCATCCGCCCCGATGATGTCCAGGGCCACGGGGGCCGCGACGAAGAAGCCCTTCTCGTCACTACCCACGGTGTCGGGCAGGGTGCCGTTGCCGCCGAGGGAGGTAACCACCTCCACGGCGCGCACTTCCTCATCCGCATGACCCACCAGAGCGAAACCCCGTTGGTCTGAGCTAAAAACGGAAAGCTCACCGCCTTCCTGGCCGAAGCCCTCGAGCAGCGGCGGCGTCATGTCAAACCACACGCCCTGGCGGCCAGGCTCAAGGGGATCCGTATCGAGCAACTCCACGGGGCTGGTGATGACACCGCGCTTGACGGCCATGGCCACGGCCAGTTCTCCGTCGGCGAAACGCCCCTCCAGGGAGCCGGGGGCCGTGAGCAGGTCGAGGATCTCCGGCATGATCTCCACCGGATTGGCCGTGCCGTCCAGGCCAAGCTCGCGATAGAGCGCCATGGTGCGCGTCGGCCCGCCGCCTTCATCCGCTGGCGCCTCGCCGAAGAGGTAGATCAAGAGTGCGTCGTCCACAGCGGGCATCAGGGTGAACTCCGCCGTCAGGATCGGCAGGACTCCGTTTACATCATCGAGGCCGATGGCGTCCTGCGCCACGGCCCCCGTGTAACGGGTAATTGCCGTGGGCGGACCGAAGGCAGCGGTGGAAAACTCAAGCGTGGTTTCATCCAGCACTTCACCCGCGCCGTCGGAGATCTCCGCGCCCGTGGGCGAGAGGGTCAGGAGCACATCCGCGTCACCCCCCAAGGAAACCGGCTCGCCCTCCCCGTCCAAACTGCGCCAGCGCCAGGCCTGGGGCAAAGGTACGGGCACGGGCCCGCCGATGATCGTGTGGGGCACCGGTGCCGGGTTGAAGGGCGGTTCCAATCCATCAACGGTCACCAGCCATGAGGAAAGGTCCACGGTGGACTCGTCCATGGGACGATCGAAGACCACGGTGATCTCAGTCGTCTCGCCTTGGTTGATGGTATCGGCAGAGGGCCAGGTGGCCAGCACCCGCGGCGTCGCTGGGCCATCCAGGGAAACAATGAATCTGCCCAAATCCGCACTGACATTGTGGGGCAGTTCCTGGCCCGTGAGGTCGGTCACCACCGCCTCGCTCCGCAGGCGCACCACATAACCCGAACCGGGTTGGAGCGGCGCCACCGGCACGATCAACACCAGGCGTCCGTTCCCCAGAACCGGGGGTGGATCGATGATGGGAGTGGGAATGCCGAAATCGATCTCCACCATTTCGAAGGCGCCCAAAAGGCTGTCCGGAGCCAGGGATTCGCTGAACTCCAGCACCACCGGCGTTGCGAAGTGGGCTGTGCTGCCCTGGGGCCACATACCCACCAGGGATGGCTCGCCCTGGAGTACCCATTCGCCGGGCAGCGGGGTTGTGGCCGGGTTGCCCGAACCCAGATCGCCACCCCCACCCCCGGGCTGGCAGCCATTGGGCGTGTAGATGCAAAGGGGGCTGTCGCAGGCGCTGAGGGAGAGGGACAGGAGCGCCAGAGAGGTACTGAGACGGCGGAAGAGCATGGGTGGTGAACGGGGACGCTTGGGTCGCCCCTATCTTCCCGGAACTGGCGCCCAGGACCAGCCTCACGGGGAAAAAGTGGATTTTTGGGAGCGTGACTCGTGGACCGGGAGAGCTACAAACCGCTCCCTAGGAGTCTGACGCCGCATCGGCGCCGATGGCATCGCTGTAGTAGGGGATTTACCAACGGACTCCTAGCTGCTTCCGCCCCTATCTCGGTCACCCTGACCGATGGACCGCAGCCCGGACGCCGGTAGAATGGTCCGCCCCCCGGCGCACGCCAGCGCATCCCAGGGCCCACGCCATGCACCATTTCACCTTTAATAGAGTCTCCACTCCGGCGGCGGGCCTGCTGCCCGTCCTCGGTCTCCTGCTGGCGCAGGCCTGTGCCACGGCCCCCGCCGCGCCGGAAAGCCCGTCCACCCCGGAGAGTTCCGGCGAAGTGGATGGGTCTCTGGACGCGCCAGCCGCTCCCGGCCCTTCCGACGCGCCCAATGCACCGGCTTCCTCCGACGAGCCCGGGCCGGACCAGGAAACGAGTAACTCCGTCGCGGACTCGCCCCTGGCTGCGATCCAGGCCGCGCTGGAAGCCGGCGAACTCGAAACGGCCTGGCGTGGGCTCGGTGCCTTGCTGCTGGCCAACCACTTGCAGCGGGCCCGGGACCTGGTGGCCGTCGGTGAGCACCTGGAAGCCCTGGAGGAGTTCGACGGCGCCCTGGCCCTGGACGGGCGCAGCCTGGAAGCGCTCCTCGGCCGCGGGGAAGCCTGCCTGGCCATCGGCATCGCAGGCAACGACGCCTTTTTCCTGGAAGACGGGCGCGCCAACCTGGTCAAGGCCGCGCGTCTTCACGATCTGCCAGGGGCCTGGTTGGCGGCCAGCCGCGCCTCGCGCCTGGGCTTCGACTACTCCGCGGACCCCCAGCGCCGCGGCACACTTGCCCTGGATGCCCTGGAACAGGCGCGGCGCGGCGCGGCCCTGGCGGAGGACCAGGCCCTCGGGACAGCGGGGACAACCGGCGGATTGCTGCCAGCGCGGGTGCGGGCCGAAGCCGCCTTCCGCGCCTGGTTGGCCACCCGCGAGGGCCTGCTCAAGTCTTCGCCAGAGGCCCTCTTCCAGGAGACCGAGGACAACCTGATGGTCACCCTGGCGGAGCAGCCAGCCGATCCCTGGCCCTATCTGGAACTGGCCAACCTCTACCAATGGGCGGGACGCTTGGACGACACGCTGCAGGCCCTCTTGCGCGGCCTGGAACTCAACCCCCTGGACCCGGCCCTGCTCGAACGCCTCGGCGCCGTGGGCAGGGAAGTCGGCGGGCGCGCGCGCTTGCTCGAGATCTACGGAAAGCTCGCCGCCGACAATCCTGACCAGGCCGTGCTGCTGCGTCTGATTGGCACGGAGACATTCTGGAGTGCCCTGGAGGCACTCGAAGCCAGCCAGGGCGGGGCCGAACTCTTCCGCCGGGCAGAGGCCGCCTTCCGCCGCTGCCGGGAAGTCGACGAGCTCTTCACCGAGGAATGCCTGGGTTGGGAAATCACCTGCCGCAACGGCCTCGGCTACGCCCTCTACCACGCCGCTGACTTGAAGGGGGCGCGGCGGGCATTCCTCTCCATGGAGGAGCTCAAGGAAGGCGGCCTGACCTGGCAATTGGGCCAGCGCCTGCCCTCGGGTCTGATGGGACTCTCCTTCATCGTCGATCGCCTGGCCCGGGATGTGAACGTGAGCACCATGGAGGTCGACAACCTCGAAAGCCTGGAACAGGCGGCGGCCATCTCCGATTACCTGCACGCCTATGACCCGGAGCATCCGGAGTGGGCCAACAACGCGGGTTTCTTCAACCGCGACTACGCCTTCGCCCTGGAGACCCAGGCCCAGGCCCAACTGCACGGGGCGTTGCGCGCAGCCGACGAAGCTGCCACGCCGCAGGAAGAGGCCGCGGCCCAGGCCCAAACCGCCGCCGGCCTGGTTCACCTGACACGGGCGCGGGAACGGATGGAACGCAGTTACGCCGCCTACGTCAACGCTGCGCGCCTCTCTGATGAGGATGTGCGCGTAGTCAACGACACTGGCCTGATCCTGACCTACTACCTGCAGCGTGACCTGGCCGCCGCGGAGAGCTACCTGTTGCGCGCCGTGGCCCTGGGGAAACAACAACTCGAGGCCCGCACCAATACCGATGGCGAAGCCATCCTCGACGAAGATCAACTCTACAACCTGCTCAACGCCTGGGGCGATGCGCACCAAAACCTCGGCGTCCTTTACCTGACGCTGAAATACGATCCCGGCACGGCCCGCGACTGGTTCGAGAAAGCCGTCGAGATCGGACCTGATCCCCGGGAAGCCATCACCATGCCCCGCGGCTACCTGGCCCAATGCGACCTGGCCCTGGCCGGCAAACTGGACCCCGCCACCTTGCCCCGCTGGGGAGTCCCCCCCGGAGAGCACACAGAAAACGAAACGAACAAGTGATACACACCAACCGCCTGATCATCCCGATTGTCCTGGGCCTTGCGCCCAGTTTCCCCCTGAGCGCCGCCGCCGCGGCCAACTGCCAGGAAGAAGCCCAGAGTTCGCCCCATGAACTGCTCGAGCGGGGCCGCCGCGATTTGGAACGGGGGAACCCGGACAAGGCTTTGGCCCTTTTCGAAGAAGCGGACATCCTGAGCGGCGGCGACTTCAGCACGCGCTTCTGGGTGTTGCGTACATGGATAGCCCTCGGGCGTTTCAATGACACATTGGACGCCGTGGAACGCCTGGTGACGAACGGCGTTGGCGGTGAACGCATCGACTACCTTTTCGGCATGGCCCTGCACGGCAAGGGCGCCGCCTATCTCGACCAGGGTGTGCGGGACAACTCTGTGGGCATGGCCTTCAACGACGCCTTGGGATATCTACTGAGTGCCACCGAGGCCGCGCCCGACGAGTTCCCCGACGCCTGGGCACCCTTGGCCGAGGCGGCTTGGTATTCCCAGGACCTGGTCGTGGCGCGGGAAGCAGCGGAGAAGGCCGTCAGTCTGAAAAAGCGCGATGCGAAGGCCGCCTATGTGCTCGGGCGCGTAGCCCTTTCCCAGTTCGTGGCCGTCAAGGACAACAGCGCACGCGCCGAGCAGGCCGCGGCACACCACAAGCGAGCGCGGCAGGCCTTCGAGTCTGGCATCGCAATCTTGCGTAAGCCCAAGGAGGCCGCTGACATGACCCTCCTGGCCAAACTCCAGGCGCGCTTGGGTGACACCCTATTGTGGAAGCAGGCAACAGTGGACGCCGGCAAGGCCTATGGGGCCGCCATGGGTTGGGATCCCACGGCCGTGGACTACGGTCAACTCTGGGGCAGCCTGGGCGCCGAGGGACTCTTGGCAGCCCTGGAAATCGGAGCTGAGGCCTTCACGAAAAACCACGGATCGGAAAGCAAGGCCGACGCCACGCTGCTCTGGTGGTTGGGCTACGGGCGCTTCAGTGCCGTGGACTACGCCGGCGCGGAAGAGGCCTTCACTAGTTGCGTGGCCAAGTGGCCCGACTATGTGAACAGTTGGTTCTACATCGGCATGAGCCGTTACCACCAAACCAAGTACCTGGAAGCTGGTGAGGCATTTGCACAGAACTGGGATGCGGATCCCAACGACTTGGTCGCTTCCATCGATAGCAACCGCGAAACGAACACGGCCATCTTCCAATATGTGATTGGCCAGCTGGCCGCCAAGCAGAAGTTCGTCTATGCCGCCAAGCTCTCGGAAGCCCTGGCCGGCTCCCAACCGGACGATTGGCGCTTTCCCAACAACGCCGGCCTTTTCTGGCGCAACCAGGGCGAAGTGCTCCTGCGTGGCCTGGGACGCAGCGCCAAGACCAAGGCCAAGGCCGCGGAGTTCTTTGAACTGGCCCTGGTGCAGTACGAGGCTGCCTTGGCTCTCGACCCGCAACATCCAAACCTGCTGAACGACACGGGTGTCATCTTGCACTACGGTTTGGCCCGCGAGGACGAACGAGCGCTGGACCTCTATCGCCAAGCGATTAAGTACGCCGAAGAACGCCTGGGCCGTGACGGGCTGACCACCGAGGAGAAGGATCTCTACGAAACTGCTCTGCGGGACGGGAAGAACAACCTCAAGAAGCTAGAGAATGGCGAACGCCGTAATGGCTGAGTGACAGCCATGTCCAACTCCGGTGCCTGGCTGACTTCGGGCTCGGGGGCTGACCCCCTGATCATTCTGCGTTCCGATTTCTGGGGCTACAACTCCATCGGGATCATAGGCAGCGAGGCAGCCTGTGCGGTTGATCCCGGCGTCCGGCCAGTCGAAATCGTGCGCCTGCGCCGCAGCCTGGAAACGCGTCGAGGCCAGCGTCCGGTTTCAGAGGTGGTGCTGACCCACTCACACCACGATCACATTCGCGGCTGGCGCGCCTTCCCCGGAGCCCGGATTTGCATGCCGCGCATCGCAGCGGAAAAACCCGAGGAAGCCCGGCGCCGTATTCTGTCATCCGTAGGCGCTATCGATGGGCACTTGGGCGTGGAGGTGGCAGACTTCGTTTATCCACAGGCGGACGAGGCCTTCGCGGATTCCCTGAGCTTCGACTTGGGCGACTGTCCAGTGGAGCTGCGCTTCCTGCCCGGTCACTCCAACTGCACCAGTGTCGTCTATCTGCCGAGCTGCAAGACGCTCTTGACCGCCGACTACCTGGTAATGCCCGGGCTGCCCTACTGTCGCTGGGAAGTGGAGCCCTTTGAAACGGCCCTGCGCACCATGGACCGCTGGTGCGTGGAGTGGGGCGTGGACCGCATTGTCCCGGCCCACAACGCTGTGCTGGAAGGACCGGCGGTGCGCACCGCCATCGCTCAGGACCTCGCTTACTTCGCTGACTTGCGCGAAGTGCTGAGCAACTGCCTAGCGGATGGCGCGGAGCGGGAAACTGCTGTGCGCCGAGCCGCCAAGACCATGGGAGAGCGCCGCGGCCGAGATGTCGGCGGCCGACGCCGCCAGGATCTGGACAACGCCCGGCGCGTGTTGCGGACACTTGAGGAATGAACTGCCGCCAATGGTCTCAACGGGATGCCGGGCGCAACAACAGCAGGCACGATACAACCAGAGCACCAGAGGCGGCGAACAAGCCGCGCACTCCGAGCACGGGCAAGAGCGCCCCTCCCACCGGTCCGGCCAAGGCCACCGCCAGGGTGCGGGCCCCGAATACGATTCCGAAGGCGCCTCCGCGCCGATCGGTACTGATCTCCGCCGCTGCCAAGCCGAAGGCGCTGGGTGCGGCGCCGGCGGTGGAAACGCCCAGGGCCAGGCGCGCCAGCACCACGACGGCGTAGACCGGGGCCAGGGCATGGCACCAGAGGCAAGCCGCTGTCATGGACGCGCACAAAAAGAGCGTCGGACGGTGGCCACGGCGATCCGCTCGCTTACCCCACTTCGGTAGCGCGATCAGATTTGCCAGGGCCAGGGCCGTGAAAAGCAGGCTGGTGTAATGGGCACTGACATCCGCGCCGGTGGCGCCTGCTCCCCGGAGGTCGCGCACGAAAAACTCCAGCTGTGGATTTGTGGCGCCCAGCCCAAACTGAATCCAGAAGAGCAGGATGATGCCGCTGCGCAGGGAACGATTGGCCCAGGCATCCCGAATGTCACCCAGGGTGCCACCCAGGATTGCGCGCCCCAGGGAGAGCGGGCCTTCGTGTCGTCCGCGTTCACGCCGGCGCTGGGTGGAGGTGTCCTCCCGGGCTAGCAACAGGACCAAGAGGGCTGCCGCGCCGGCGCAGCCAGCCACCCAACCGAAAACCGCCCGGTGCCCCACGCTCTCCCCCACCAAGCCCCCGAGCAGGGGGCCGATGACCGCCCCCAGGGCCAGGGCCGTCTGCAGCGTGCCGGCCACGCGGCCCTGGCGCCCGGGCGGCGCCTGGACGCTGACCAAGGTGATGCTCGGGGCCACAAAGCCCGAGAAGGTGCCCTGGCCCAGGCGCAACAGAAACAACTGCCAGGGTGTTGTGGCAAAGGCCATGGCCCCCACAAACACCACGATGCCCAAGAGGGCGCGGATCACCATCAGCTTGCGACCATAACGATCGCCCAGGCCGCCCCAGAGCGGCGAGGCCACGGTGGCCGCCAGGGGCGCGGCACCGAAGATCAGCCCACTCCAGAGCGCTACCTCTGCCCGGCCCTCCAAGCCCAGTTCCTCCAACAGACTGGGGAAGAATGGCAGAAAGCTCATCATCCCGATGCCGGCCAGGAGATTGGCAGACCAAACCACCCACCATGTGCGTTTCCAGGAATCCACGCCTAGAGCATTGCTTCAACGGCAGGCCAATGCCCGCACCCATTAGGGAAAACAGCCAGGAGTACCGGGAGAAGCCCGGCGTTCAATGACAGTCAACAGGAAGCTGTAATAGATTCCCTACTCAAACCGCCTCCAGCAGTCAGGCGTGTCCAGCATTGTTACCCACGCCCAACCGGGGTCTCCTATACGGCATCGAGAGTAGGGTTCTGGGCCCGACTAGCTTCGATGCTGGGCTCCCGGATCAACTCCCCGCCATTCTTCAGATGTTCCCTAATGGCATTGAACTCGTCCTCTCGTTTCAAGAACACGGCGACGAGATCCGGATCAAACTGTCGCCCAGCGAGGGCACTTATCCAGGGCACGACGCGTTCGTGATCCCAAGCTGGCTTGTAGCGGCGTTCCGTGGTCAGGGCATCGTAAACATCAGCCAGGGCCAGAATGCGCGCAGAAAGGGGGATCTCGGTCCCAGCCAAGCCCCTGGGATAGCCCCGGCCATCCCAGTATTCGTGATGGCAGTGGGCAATATCCCTGCCCATGGCTAGGAAGCCATGGGCATTCACCTTGACCATGACCCCCGCTAGTGTTTCAGCGCCAATGGTCGTGTGCGTGCGCATCACGGCCTCCTCTTCCAGCGACAGCTTGCCTGGATTCAAGAGGATCGAATCGGGGATGGCCACCTTGCCGATGTCATGGAGTGGACTGGAGCGCACCAGATGGTCGATGAACTGCTCTTTGATGTAGTCCTGATAGTCCTCGTTGGCCATCAGCCCCTCGGCCAGCACCCGGCAGTAGGCTGCTACGCGCTCAAGGTGCAGACCCGTTTCCGAGTCGCGCTGATCTGACAGGCCGGCTAGGGCAATGATGGTCGCCTGCTGTGCAGCATCTAGTTCACCTCGACGGCATGCAATACCCACAGCCACGACTGTGGATGTGATGATGAGGTTCAGTTTGCCCCGATCGCGCGGCGAGGGAAACTCTGCACCAACAGCGGGCCCGTAGGTCGGCCAAAGGAGCAGCTCGCCAAGCTCACCATCCTCGGAGTGCAGCACCTCACGGTGAATATGTCCGACTCCAGCATCAACAGCGTCAGCTCCACTACAGGCATCCCGGACAACTCCGGCCGAGGCTCCGACCTCGCCCTCTCCATGGGGATTCTTGAGACACACGCGAGCGCCGGACACCTGCAGCAAATCTACAGCCGCCTGGGCCGCGGCAACGGCGATTTCGTTCAAACCGCCCGCTCTGCTAAGTGTCAGCGCCAACTCGTGCAGGCGCTGCATGCTAGCTGTTTGCATGGCGCTACGGCCCTCGAGCACTTCAGTGAATCCTTCGAGCGATTCCCGGGCAGAAGCTAGGCGACTGGCTACCTTCAACTCATCGTGGGCGAGGGAGTTGATCTTCAAGGCCTCCCTCACGACAAGGTCCAGTTCCTCGCTGGAACACGGCTTGGACAGAAGGCGGAAGACACTGGCGCCATTGACGGCCCCCTGAGCCAACTCATAGTCACGGGAAGATGTGAGCAGGATTCCCAGGGACCGGGGACGCCTGCGGCGGGCCTCTCGCAGGAGAGTCAAGCTACACACACCGGGAAGATCCCCGTCCACAAGCACCACGGCAACTGTCTTGTCCTCAGCCAGCAGCTCGAGCGCTTCCTCCGAACTTGAACAGGCATACAGATGCTGCCCCAGCTCCGAATGGCTAAGCACCTGCTCCCTGATGGCGGAGCCTTGCTCAATGATGACGATGGTCTGGGTCACGGTGGGTACTTGCGGTTGTCCAACGACGCGACACCCCTTATCTCGGGTGTCTCGTTCCAGGGCGCGCCGAATCCCTGGCAAGGTGCTCTGCCCGTCGGGACCCACACCGCTTAGTGCATCCTCCTTACGCGCAAAGCCGCCTCACGCTTCACGGGGGAGCGGCACTGCCCCTCAATAAATACACGTTCCTTCTAATAAACTGTTGGGCAGACACCAAGCACTGTCTATTGACGCTGCTGGGGTCATGTATCGCTAGTTGCCTTAGACATTTACGACATTGCCCCTTTTGCAACTTCCTTTGCCGAGATATCAATTTGTATGTCGCATTTCGAGTCTCAGCAGCGCGCAGCCCCCGACGCCGCAAGGGTGGGGGCTAGTTCCGGTAGCTCTGGAGCGGCGCAGGAACGCGCCCACCGCGGCGGCGCAGCCCCTCCGCCGAGAAGGCCCCGGGATCTTGAATGATGGCCGTGCCGAGCAGGCCACCCCAATCAACGGTCTCCCCCGGCCCCTTGCCCGGTACTGGAATGATGCGCACGGCCGTCGTCTTGCCGTTCACCATTCCAATCGCCAGCTCGTCGACGATGATCCCGGCCAGGGTGGCCGCCGAGGTGTCACCGGGGACCGCCACCATGTCCAATCCCACGGAGCAGACCGTGGTCATGGCTTCGAGCTTGGCCAGGGACAGGGCTCCCAGGCGCACGGCCTCGATCATGCCTTGGTCCTCCGAAACCGGAATAAAGGCACCGGAGAGTCCGCCAACACAGGACGATGCCATGGCGCCGCCCTTCTTCACCGCATCGGTGAGCAGCGCCAGGGCCATGGTGGTTCCCGGGGCTCCGGTGCGTTCCACGCCGATCAGTTCGAGGATGTCCGCCACCGAATCCCCCACCGCCGGTGTCGGCGCCAAACTCACATCAACAATGCCGAAGACCGTGCCCAGGCGGCGGGCAGCCTCACGGCCCACCAGCTCCCCCACCCGTGTGATTTTGAAAGCCGTGCGCTTGATGGTCTCCGCCACGGAGACCAAGTCCGCCTCCGGCCCCAAGCGGGCCAGGGCCGAACGCACGGCACCCGGTCCGGAAACACCCACATTGAGCACCGTTTCACCTTCACCGACACCGATGTGGGCACCGGCCACGAAGGGATTGTCCTCCACGGGATTGCAGAAGCAGACCAGCTTGGCACAACCCAGGGCGCCGCTGTCCGCGGTCAAGCGCGCCGTCTCCAACACCGCATCGGCGAAGATGTTGACCGCGTCCATGTTGATCCCGGCCCGGGTTGTCGCCAAGGAAACCGAAGAACACACGTGTTCAGTTTCCGCCAAGGCCCTAGGAATGGAATCCACCAGGGCCCGGTCCGCCCGAGTGAATCCCTTGTGTACATAGGCCGTGAAGCCCCCGATGAAGTCGACTCCCACCTCCTTGGCTGCGGCGTCCAGGGCCCGGGCAAAGGGCGTCAAGTCCTCTGCTCCCGAGGCCGCGGCCACCGTGGCTATGGGCGAGACCGCGATGCGTTTGTTGACGATGGGCACGCCGTAATCGGCGGCGATGGAATCCGCCACGCTCACCAGGTTGCGCGCCTGGTGCACGATCTTGGCGTAGATCTTTTCGCAGGCACTCTCCAGGTGGGGGTCCGCGCAATCGCCCAGGTCGATACCCAGGGTCGTGGTGCGGATGTCGAGTGTCTCCAACTCGACCATGCGGATCGTTTCGAGGATCTCCTGGTCGGTGAATGACATGGAACTGGCCCGTGGCTTAGACGCGGTGCATGAAGCTGAAGACGCGCTCGTGCATGACGCGCACCACGTAATCACCCTCGCCACCCAAGCACTCGAGGCGCGCCTTCAACTCGGCGAAGGGCTCGGGGCCCAGCGTGGTGGTCAAAACCAGGTGGAAGAAGCTGTCGACCATCTTCTGTGAGATGTTGTCGATGTTGGCACCGGCCGCACCCAGAGCGCCGGTGACTTCGGCCAAGACACCGGGGCGATTACGGCCCACAACCGTGACCACAACCGTTGTGCCAGGACCAGTTGAGCCCTCGGGTTCGGGTAGCTCATGGGCATCAGCGGCGTCTGGCCCACGCTCCGGCGCGGACGAACTCCACTCCCCGGCCTCCGTGCGCAACTGGATGCCAGCGGCCCGGGCAATCTCCAGGGCCTGGGGTGTCACCACCGTATCGGCCTCGATCAGAAGCTCCGCGCCCGGCGCCCGGCGCACATCCTCGGCGGTCAAAAAACGGCGTCCCATCAGCTGTGGTTCTCCAGCAGGTCAATGCCAAAGGCGACGGGGCCTTCCGGTGTCAAACGCGAAAGCACGGCCCGCCCCGCGCGCACCTGCACAATGTAATCTCCATCCGTGGCGAGGACGCGATGCCACATGCAATCGCTCTCCGTGCCGGAAGCACCCGCGCAATCCCCGGCGGATGCGCCGCCTTCCACCAGGCGCACGCCGCGGCTAAAGGCCAGATCACGAGCCGCCGGAGTGACGATGGTCCCCGGTTCCAGATGCAGACTGCCCCCGGGGGGCAACTTGCCCACGCAACTCTCGGTGATCAGCTTCCTCGTCGCCACGGAGCAGTGCTAAGTCCTAGAGGTGACGCACCAGGTCCACATGGGGGCGGGGAATGATCACTTCGCGGGCCAACTGGCCGCGTTCCGTGGCCAGGCTGGCTCCGGCGGTGACCGCCGAACGCACATCGCTGACCTCGCCGGTTAGGGTGAAGTAGCTCTTGCCACCCAAGCCGTTGGCGATGCGCAGCTCGAGCATATCCACGGTGGCCGTCTTGAGGGCCTGGTCCGCGGCCAGGATTGAAGCCGCCACCGTGTGCGTCTCCACCACGCCCAGGGCATCGAGGGTTCCGTCCACGGTCCCTCCCTGGCGCCGCAGTCCCTGTTCCACCTGTTCGTGCACATTGGGAATCATCAGTTGATCAACCAGGTCGTTGGCCGCCAGCTCGGCACCGCGCCGCACGCTGCTGCGCACATCTTCCACGGCACCGGTGAAAAGCATCACGTACTTGCCGGGCTGGACTGCTGTGGCCGCCAGCAGCTCGATGTCCGCCTCCCAGAGGACCGCGTCCGCCACTTCGATGCCACGGGCCACGGAGCACAGTTCCAAGAGGCCAATGGCGGGCCCCAGGCCGAGCTCGGCGCGCAGGGCGGGATTGGTATCGGTTTTTGTAGTCATGGTTTTATGTTTCCGTACTTGAAAGGGTGTGCGTGTCAGCTCTTGCGTTTCGGTAGAGCACTGTCCTGCTCCGCCGTGGGACCGATTAGGCGGCCCCCTTCCAGTTGCATCTCATCGATGATGGCCGCCACGGCCGTTTGAAACCCGATGTCGTGTCCGCGACCAATGACATGGCGTGCGGCGCGGCCGAAGACGATCAACACGCGCTCACCGATACCGGCCCCCAGGGGATCGACCGCCACCATGGTTTCCGCGGAACTGTCTCCGTCGCTGGTAAAGGGCCGTACGACGAGCAAACGCAAGCCCTCCAGGGTCTCGTCCTTGCGCGTGGCCCACAGGTTGCCGACGACCGTGCCCACCAGCATCAGGCTCCCCCTCCCTTGTTCTGCACTGCGCTCTGGTTCCAGGAGGCGGGCATCTGCGGTGCGTGCAGATCATCGACAATGCCGACGATGGCCGCTTCGAATGCCAAATCGCCGTCGCCGCCACAGGCCACGCGGGCCGCCTTGCCAAAGGCCACCACCACATGTTCACCCAGGTCCGCCCCCAGGGGATCGGCGGCCACCACCGGTGTCACCTTGGGCGCCGCGGGGTCGCTGGCATCGTCAACCGCTTCCACCACGAGCAGGCGCCGCCCGACGAGATCGGGGCTTTGGCGCGTCGCCCACACCTGCCCCACTACCTTGCCGAGGAACATCAGTCGATCCCCCGATTGGCGCGCCCACCCACGCTGGACAGGGCGCGTCGCACAGCGCCCACGGCCGCTTCTATCTCCGCATCGCTGCCGGCCAGGCGCAACCGTCCCACGGCCCCTTCCGCACCCAGCCCCACCAAGCGCACCGGCGCGGCTTTCTCGGCCTCGTTTGCCGCCAGAACCACATGCACGGCGGGGTTGATTTCCAAGGTGTAGAGCGTGTCGCCCCCCAGCACCAACATCCCGGACCGATTGCGGTTGATCAGCATGGCGTGGTGATCGCTGATGCGGTGGATGATCTCGTCGGTCAGGATGTGGGGCTGCAACTGATCGTCTGCGGACACACCTGCAGCTTGCATGATCAAAGCTCCGGCCTGGCGCACCTGGCCCTGGTCCGGGCCGTGCACTTCCAGGGTGCCGTAGCTGCGCTCGGTGATGAGCGCCCCGGGAGTCACGTCGCAACTCTTGAGGGCGACATCCATCAGGCGGTTGATGGCAATGCCCGGACGCACCTCGAACCAGAAGGAGGCCTCCCCGGAAACCGGGAAGTAGCCGTCGGAGTTCGCCGCACAGGTGGCGGCAAACTGCGGCTGCATCTGATCGATGTGCACCGCCCCCCGGAGTTCCAGGGACAGGGTCTGGCTTCGAGCCAAGGTGATCTCCCGTCAGCGAGGCGGCGGAGCAAGAGGCCCCACCGACCAGCCGTACTAGGCCCCCGGGTTCTCGGGCAGGTAACTCTCGAGGTCCATGGCCGGGCGCGGAATGACATGCACCGAGACCAGCTCGCCCACGCGTCGAGCGCTGGCGGCCCCGGCTTCAGTGGCGGCCTTCACGGCTCCCACTTCCCCGCGCACCATCACGGTGACCAGGCCGGCACCTGACATTTCCTTGCGCAGGAGCGTTACCCGCGCGGCCTTGACCATGGCGTCCGCGGCTTCCACGGCTCCGACCAGACCACGGGTCTCGATCAGGCCCAATGCGATTTCTGTATCCATCTGTTGCTTCTGTCTTGGGTTGGGGGAGCTAGCGCTCCCGGTTCACGGCCCGGGCTATGCCCGGACCCGTATTCTCAGTTGAGCCTCAGGCAGTGCAGGCTCCGGTGGTGACCTGTTGGTGGGGACACCCCTGACAGGGGCCCAGGGGACAACCGCTCCCGGCCTGGGAGAGGATGGTGCGGATCTCGTCGGCGGAGAGGCTGGCGCCGACCGCGCTGGCGGGGGCGCTGGCTGGGGCACTCGGCCGCGACGGCGCTTGGGCAACGGCCGCGGCGCGGACAACGGTCGTCACCGGGCTCCCGGCCGCCCGCGCCCCATCGCTGAAACGCGGCGCCGCAGGCGCAGCAGCCCTGGCCGCCGGGCGCCGCGGGGCTGTCTTCTCGGCGCTGATTACCTTGGCGCGCGGGGCGCCGCCCGCCGGAGTGCTTTGCTCGGGCTTTGCCGTTTGCGCGGGGTTGCCACGCCAACCGCTGGTGACCTGGGCGTCGCCTCCGGGCTGCGGCAGCGCAGGGGACAGGGCCGGATCGCCGGGCAAACCGGAGCCCCGCGGCGCCGCCTCGCCGGTCAGGGCCGCCGCCCGTTCGTGACCTGCTCGTTCAAGCTCCGTCCAGTTGCCCCTGACCGTGGCCACGCGCTTGATGTTGACCAGGTGCCGAGCGCTGATGTTGTCCGAAGTGATGTTCCCGGCCTGGGGCCCGCAACCCAAGCTGACGGACGGCACGAGACCCGTGCTGTAACCCACGGCGCCCTGGGATGTGGGTCCATTGACAACGATACGGCTGGCGGGTTTCTGCAGGGCCCAGGCATCGATCACGGCCCGGTCCTCTGAGTGCAAGCCGATGGTGTGTCCGAGACCGCCGAACTTGAGCAACTCGATACTCGTGTGGCAGCCAACTTCCCAGCCATCCACGCGATGTACTGACAGCAGGGGGCAGAGGATTTCAATGGAGAGCGGCCAATCAGGCCCCACGCCACCCTGGGGGGCGAGCAACACGGTGGTCGTCTTGGGCACGCTGAAGCCCGCGGCTTCGGCGATGCGCCAGGGATCCTGGCCCACCACATCCGCGTTCATGGCACCGCCGCGATTGCAGTACTCCCCGAGCTTGGCGACCTGACTGTTACAGCACAGGTGTGCGCCACGGGCCTGCAGCAATGAGAGAAACTTGTCGGCAATGGGCTCGTCGAGAACCAGCGCCTGTTCTGAACAGCAAAAGGTGGCGTTGTCGAAACTCTGGCTGGTGACCACATCCCGCGCAGCCCGAGCGAGGTTCGCGGAACGATCCACGAAGACCGGCACATTCCCCGGCCCCACGCCATAGGCGGGTTTGCCGGAACTGTAAGCCGCCCGTACCAGGCCGGCTCCCCCGGTGGCCAGGATCAGGGCCACATCCCGGTGGCGCATCAGGGCCCCGGTGGACTCGATAGTGGGATTGGCCAGCACATTCACCAAGTCCGGCGGCCCGCCCACGCGCTCCAGGGCGCGGCGCAGAACCTCCACGGTTTCACCGATGCAACGGCGGGCGCGGGGATGGGGACTGATCACAATGGAGTTGCGTCCCTTGACGGCGATCAGCGCCTTGAAGATGGCGGTGGAGGTCGGGTTGGTCGTTGGAACGATACCCGCCACCACTCCCGACGGCACCGCGACCTTGGTCACGCCGGTTTTCGCATTCTGTTCAATCACGCCCACGGTGCGCTCGTCGCGGATCGAATCCCAGGTCACCTCGGCGGCGAAAATGTTCTTCAGGATTTTGTAGTGCACGCGACCAATGCCGGTCTCCTCCACGGCCAGGCGCGCGAGGTCGTGGGCGGCGGCCGCCGCCGCGTCCACCATGGCCTGGCAAAGACGGTCCGTCCCCGCCTGGTCGTAGTTGACCAGGGATGCACTGGCTGCCTTGGCGCGGGCAACCGCATCGCGTACCTCTTGGAGGGCGCGCAGATCGGGATCGATGGAAGCCATCGCTGACTAGAGCCGCTCCTACTTCTTGGCTGCTACTGGCGCCATGGGCGGCAGGATGGCGTCCAACTGATCGTGGGGCCGGGGAATCACATGCACGCTGACCAGCTCGCCCACGCGGCGGGCAGCTGCGGCACCGGCGTCGGTGGCGGCCTTGACCGCGCCCACTTCACCCTTGATGAAGAAGGTAATAAAACCCGCTGTTACCTTCTCACGGCTCCAGAGCTCAACCATGGCCGTCTTGACCATGGCATCAGCCGCCTCGATGGCTCCCACGAGCCCCTTGGTTTCCACCATCCCCAATGCCAGTTGCTTCATCGCTATTCGTCCTGTGATGTACGGGTCGGAAAGGCCGCGGAGAGGGGAATCCGTCCCCGTCGACCGTATGGCGGACGAGTGTAGAAAGGCACGGCCCACAATACCATCTGCCTAGTGGTGAGAAGGGCGCTACAGGGATGTCGGCCATACCTTAAACCGACAATGCTGCCCATTTGCTCGCCGCCCAGCTAGCGATCTTCAGGGGGCAGGGCCGGGTTTCCAAGGAAGACCGAAGCGGGGAAGCCCGCGACTTGGCCATCACCGGCGCCTGGGCTGCGCACGGTGCGCTTCAGGACCAGGTCGAAGAGCAGGGGATTGTAGTTGTAGATCTCATTCAGGGCTTCCCGTTCGGCGGCGCTCAGGAAGCCCGCACGCGAAAGGGCCGAAGTCTGAAAGGCGATGTTGAGGGCCGGCAGGGGGTAGTCGCTGCCGTGGACCAAACGCGGGTGCAGATCCCGGCGTTCGAGGAGCGTCTCCAAGCACTCGCCGTAGCGGTTCACCTGGGTCACGGCGGAGATCTCGCCAAAGAGCAGACCGCGATAACGCTCCTCTCCCATCAAGCGCAGAAAGAGCTGGAAGCAGGGGACCTGGGGGCGGGCGGGATCATCGAGATCCAACGCCGTGCCCAGACTGCCGCAATGGGCGGCGATGACCTTGACCCCCGCATCCAGAGGCCGCCGCAGACGCAGGGGATTGGCGAGCTCCTGGTCCATCTCCGTGGCAAAGGCCTCCTCCTGGCCCACATGCACGAGCAAGGCCATCCCGTGTTCTTTGAGCGCGGAATAGAACTCATCGCAGGCCGGGTCAGCCGGATCCATGCCCATGGAGTTTGGCAACCACTTCACCAGCCGCGCACCACTGGCGGCGTACTCAGCCAGCACCTCCAGGGCGTCTGCTCGGTAGGGGTGTACGGACACCGCGGAGAGAAAAGTGTCCGGGTACTTGTCGACCACCTCGCGAGCGTAGGCGTTGGGCACCTGGAAGGGCGTGCGCTCTTCGTCCAGCACGCCGCTTGAGCCATAGGCGGCTTCGAAGGGCAACAGGAAAAAACGCGCTCCGGGCAATGCGTAATGAGCCAGGTCGAGGAACCGCGCCAGATACTCGTCATCCGCCCGCGGTCCCTCCTCCACGCCCGAGGCCGAGAGATAGGCGCGGTAGCGGAAGTAGTGCAAGGGATGCAGCGGCGAAGTCATGTCCGGATGGACGCGGCAACCGTGGCCGCCTTCATCCGTGCCCACCAGATGCACATGGAAGTCCACCACCTGTTTTGGATCGACGCCCTCCATGGCCCGCGCCAACAGGCCGCGAGCCTCCGGCGAGAGGCCCGCCGCGAGCTCCGCCGGTTGATAGGCGAAGGCCCCGCCAACCCGGTCCACAATGCAGCCACTGGCCAACCAGAGCAACAGGGGCAGGGCGGCCAGCAGCAGCGCCCCCCGGCGCAAACAGCGCCCGGACAGGCGCCTGTTCTTCAAGCAATGCTCAGCCATCAGGCCCTTGATGTTAGAGCGCCAGTCCTTTCTGCTCCAGCCATGGGTCCCGACACAGGCGAGAACCTGCCCTCCGTGGAAGGCGCTGCCCACGAGCAGCTCTGCCAGGGCCCCCGCCTGACGCTCATCGATGCCACATTAATGGTCATGGGTGGAGTTCTGGGCGTCGGAATTTTCTTCACGCCCCAGGCGGTGGCCGCCCTGCTCCCCCACCCCGGCGCCTTCCTGGGAGCCTGGGCCATAGGCGGCGTCGTGGCCCTCTCCGGCGGCCTGACCTTCGCCGAACTCGCCGGCTCCTTTCCCCGCCGCGGGGGCGCCTTCGAATTCCTGCGCGAGGCCTTCGGCCCCTTCCCCGCCTTCCTGCTCGGCTGGCTGGCCCTGGGCGCCATCTCCACCGGCGCCATCGCCGTCATCGCCGACTTCTTCGCCAACACCGCAGCTGGCCTGCACCCGTCTCTCGCCGGCCATGAAACCTGGCTCGGCGTTTTGCTCATCTGCGGCCTCACCGCCTTGCACGCCACCGGCATCAAGCACAGCGCCCTCTTCCAGAACGGTTGCATGCTGTTCAAGGTCGGAGCCATAGGCGTCCTACTCATCGCTGGCCTGGTCTTCTTCCAAGCCCCCACCACGCCCCAGGCCCCCGTTCCCTTCCCGCCCCTTGCGAACTTCCCGCGCGCCATGCTGCCGGTGCTCTTCTCCCTGGGCGGCTACCAACTCATCACGGCCATTGCCCCAGAGGTGCGCCAGCCGACGCGCACCATCCCGCGCGCCCTGCTCCTGGGCATCGCCGGAGTAATCGCCATCTACCTGTTGCTCAACCTCACCTGGCTGCGCGTCCTCGGCTTGGAAACCCTGGCCCAGGATCCAGGTTTCGCCGCCCAGATCGGCCAGCGCACCCTCGGCCCGGCGGGCGAGACCTTCCTGCGCGTGTCCATGGCCATCTCCGCTCTCGGTGTCTGCACCGTTGTCACCGCAACCTCACCTTCCTTTTATGTGGCCATGGCCCGCCAGGGACTCTTCTTCCGTTCCTTCGGTCGCTTGCGCGCCAGCAGCGGCGCACCGCTCAACGCCCTGCTCTGCCAAGCCGCCATCGCCCTGGCCTACTTCCTGCTCGGCGGCGCCAGCGAAATCCTCGAACGCACGGTCTTCCCTGAGTGGATCCTAAACGCCCTCATCGGCCTGTCCCTGCTCAGCCTGCGCCGCCGCCGACCTGACTTGCCGCGCCCCTTCAAGAGCCCCGCCTGGCCTCTCTTTCCCCTGCTCTACACGCTCGCCGCCCTAACGGTGGTGATCGGCAACCTGCTGGAGAGTTCCTGGTCCGTGACCGGCACTGGCATCCTACTGACGGCCGCCGGGGCCCTGCTCTATTTGCCCTGGCGCCGTTATTCCCACTCAATAAACACCTAGCGAAAAGCGTCGCCCTCCAGGCGCACAACCGGTTGCGCCGCCAAACCCAGGGCCAACCCCAAGGCCAGACAGCTGGTCAAGAGGGACGAGCCTCCGGTTGACACGAGGGGCAAGGGCAAGCCAGTCATGGGCAGCAGACCTAGATTGACAGCCGCGTGAATCACGAGATGGGAGCCGAAGTAGAGGGCTATTCCCACGACCACCAAACGGGTGAAGCGATCGCGCATGGTCGCGGCGCTGCCGAGCAACAAGGTGACGAGCAAGCCATAGAGCAGCAACACGCAAACGGCTCCGATGAAACCGCCCTCTTCCGCGATGACGGCAAAGACCGAGTCTGAGTCTCTCTCCGGCAGGTAGCCGGTTTCGTTGGCGATACCCGCTCCCAGGCCCCGGCCGGTCAGGCCTCCGTTGCCGATGGCGACGCGCGCGTGATAGACATGAAAGCCCGTGCGATTGCGGCCTTCGATCAGGGTCTCTGCATCTTGCGACGCCACCCAGGTGTCGATGCGCCGCAACTGGTAGTCCTCCACCCATTGGAACTGCCAGGCGGCCACAAAGATGGCCAGGGCGATGAACGCCAAGCGTCCCATGACCCGCCCGGAAGCTCCCGCCACATGGAACAGGCCCGCGGCCACGGGCAAAATGGCGAGGGCCGTGCCCAGGTCCGGCTGCAGAAACACCAGGCACACGGGCAGGGCCACACAGATGCTGGGTACCAAATAGGACCGCAGGTTGCGCAGACGATTGCGCGCGAGCACGCGAGCCAAGACGACGATCAAACCGAGCTTGGCGATTTCGGACGGTTGCAAGTCGAGGAGTCCCAGGTCGATCCAGCGCCGAGCCGAGTTGCGCTCTTCACCGATTAGCGGCACGAGCAAGAGCAGACAAATCGTCAGGCCGTAAATCAGCGGGGCGTTGCGTTTCAACCAGCGGGGATCCACCAACAGACCCACGAGCACCATCGGCACGCTGATCAGCAGCTTGCGCAAGTGGGACTGGAAGCTGACATCCGACAGGCGCAGGGCGGCCTCGGAACCTGCCATGGCATGGATGAAGATCAAACCCACCGAGACCAGCACCAGAGCCACGAGCAGGGTATGCCAAGCCACTTCCCCCCAGCGCAATCGCCGGGGACTGAAGGGACCGGAGCGCATGATCAGACGCGTCGAGGAACCGTCGTGGGAAAGGCGTTGGCGGCTCATCGCCCGTACTCCTGATTGGCGCCCTGCTCTCCATTGGCGGACTGCTCCAAATGGGCGCGCTGGACATACTCCGCCACCGCCGGATCGCGCAGGAACTGGGAAGCGAGGTAGACGGCGGAGTGCGATGAAGTGGCGCTGGTGTCGTGCAAAAAGACCGTGACGATGGCCACGGGATCGTCGGCCGGGAACCAGCCGGCGATCCAGGTGTGCTTGCGCACCGGCTCTCCGGGAGCGGTGGCGCGGTAGTCGGCGCTGCCGGTCTTGGCCGCCAGGGTGAAGCCCAGGCTGGCCTGATCCAAACCCTTGCCGCGGGCCGAGCCCACCGTCACCACACTCGCCAGGGCTCGCCGCACCTCGTCCAGGGTCGCCTGCGCCAATCCCACGGGACGCGTCTGGACCGGGAGCTCCTCTCCGTCCACGGCGCGCACCAAACGCACGGCGGGGAGTTCGCCCGTGGCCAGGCCGGCATAGGCGCGGGCGATCTGGACCGGCGTGGCCTCGACGACCGCCAGGCCGTTGGCCGCCCGCCGCCGATCGGCGCTCGACAGCGGCGGCTGATCCTCACCGGCCAGTAATCCCATCTGGGCCTGCTCCAACAGCCCCGAGCGGCGCCCGGCGCGCCCCGGCTCTCCATCGAAGAGGCGCACCCCGCTGGGCTCCCCAAAGCCAAAGGCCCGACAGATGCCCTCCCAATCCGCCCGTCCCAGGTTCTCGCCCAGTTGTGCGAAGTAGGCATTGCAGGACACCTGGAGCGCCGCTTCCAGAGCCAGCGGCCCATGGCCAGCGCTGCGCGTGTGACAGGCCATGGTGCGCCAGCCGAAACCTGCGCGATCCTCCAGGGCGGCGCAGGCCTCCAGTACATCGGCGCCATTGATGTGGCCGCGCTCCATGCACCAAGCCGCGACGAAGGGTTTGAAGACCGAACCCGGCGGTTGGAAAGTGGGCCGGGTGAGGGTCCGCTCCCGCACAACTCCCCCCTCCCCGGCCACGGGCTCTCCCGTCATAAACCCCGGCGCCGAGGCTGCCGCCAACAGGTCTCCTCGAGGTGACATGAGCACGATGGCCCCCACCGGCTGCTCGAACCACTTGAGATCCGCCTTGGGATCGCCCCAGGGCACCTGTGGCTCGGCCAACACATTCTCCGCCGCCAGTTGCAGGTGAAGGTCCAAGGTGGTCACCACATCTCGCCCATCCTCCGGCTCCAGGTACCAGGCCGCGCGATCGGCGCGCTCCGCCAGGCCCTGGGTCTCCGCGTAACCGTTGCGCCCGGAGAGCTCCTGTTCCAGGTAGCCCTCCAGGCCAAAGCCACCCTGCACCTGTCCGGCACGCAACAACTCGCGCACCAACTCCTCCACGCGCTGCTCGTCCCGTTCCGAGCGCAGGCGCTGGCGACGCAGGTCCGCCAACTCCGCCTCGGCGCTGCGTTGGCGCAGCAGGTCGACGAGATAGGGCTGACGCACCTTGCCAATCAACGGGGCCGCCAGGGGCTGCTGCGGTCCCATGGCCACGGCCACGCGCCGCGTACTGCGGCGCACACCGAAGCCGCCGTAGCGCTCCGGGTGTCGCGAGAGCAGGTACACAACATCGAAGTCGGGCGCCGCCTGGAGCAGACGCGGCCGTGAACCGCGATCGCGGATCACATAGGGCGCCCGGTCCCTGGCCAGCTTGAGTAGTTCTGGGCGCAGGCGCAGGCGGCCGGTGGAGCTCGTGCCCACAATCCGCGCCGCGCCGCGCAACAAGCGCTCCAGCTCCGAGTCGATGGCGTCCTTCAAACGCCCGTCCAACTCCCCCAGGGTTTGCGCAAGCAGCTCCTGTTCCGCCGCATGCCAAACTCGACGCTGCGTATCCATGAGGGCCAAGAGCGCCTGGGCCTTGGATGTGGCCACCGAACTTGCGGGCCACGCCAGGAGGCCCGCCAAACGAGCCGCGGCCTGCAGTTCATTGTCCATCGTGGCGGCCGGTAGGGAGCGGAAGGGATTGGAGTACTCGCCTTCCGTCGTAGCCCCCACGAAGATCTCCCCCAGCCGCGGCAGGACGACGGGCACTTCGCCTTCCCGCCCCGCCGCAGCGGCTGACAAAAAGGGCGCAAGCAACGCCAGGTGCATGCGCTCCGCTGCCTGCTCATCTGCGCCAACTGTGCCAACTGTGCCGCCTGTGCCAACGCGCAGCTCAGCCAGAATGCGCGGCGCGAGGCCCTGGTTGAGCCAGCGCTCCCAGGCCTCACCCTGGGATGCGATCCAAGCCGCCAGGCGCTCCCCATCCCAGTCCAGGCGACGGGCGATGAACTGCAAGTCCAGTACGCCGGCCAAGGTGGATGGCCGCAGGCGCCAGGGCCTGAAGCCGGCGGCCTGCAGAAAGAGGTCGGCGGCCACGGCGTCCGCTACCTGCGTCCGGCGTGCTTCCAGAAGCGACACGAGGTTTGACAGATCCTCCAAGCCCAGCCGCTCGGCCAAAAGGGAAAGGTGAAAGCGCGCCGCGCCGAGCTCGCGCTGCAGACGCTCCTCCAGTTCCGCCACCGGTTCGCCGCTGATTGTCGCCGCGAGTTCGAGCCAGGATGAGCGTTGTTCAGGATCCCGTGCCAACTCCCGCAGGTCCCGGCGTTGCTCGCGATCAAGTCCCAGCAAGCGTTCGATGTAAAAGCGCGCGTCAGCAGCACGCCCGGCCCGACGCTCGGCAACTGGTTCGGCGGATTCCCCGGAGGAGGCACCTGCCAAAAAAAGGGCGCCACCGGCGATGAAGCGTTCCTCTTCCCGGGGCCCGAGCCGCAACAACTCCAGGGCGCGCGGCTCCAACTCCGCCATGGTTTCGTCCAGGGTGACCGGCCGCCCCAGCAGCAGCGAGTAGGCATGGGTCACCTGGCCCAGGGGATGTTCCCGGCGGAAGTCGCGCCAGACGAACTCCAGGCGATAGGTCTCCTCGTCGCGCACCAACTCGCGGGTGGCGGTGCGGTCGAGGATCCGGCCACGCCTGAAGGGCAGGATCTCGCCGCTGCGCACGAGATTGGTGGCTTCCCGGGCCCAGACCTCGTGCTCCAGCACCTGGACCTGAAACAGGCGCACACTCAAGACTGCCAAGGCCAGACAGAGCAACAGAACCGGCGCCAGCACACGCTCCCGCCCTACCATGCCGAGCGCCTCCTGACAAAAAGTGGTGAGAGGCCCGGCAGGCGGCGCAGGAGTGGCGCCAGGACGAGGGCCGCCAGGGAACTGGCCAGGGCCACGGGCAGGAGGGCCGACCAGGCCGGGGCCGCGGGAAGTTGGCCCAGGCGCATTCCGTGCACGAGATCGAACCACAGGGCCAGGGCGAAGGCCGCCGCGCCGGCCACCGTTGCGCGCGTGGCCGGTCCATCCAGTTCCAAGACGCCGCGCAGGGCGCGCAGGATGCCGGCCAGCACCAGGAGGCCGAAGAGAACCGCCGCCGGAGGTTCCAGGCCGCAGGCGGAGCGGGCCAGGGCGACCACCAAGGCCGCCGGGGGCAGGTCGCGGGTTTCCAACCGTGAGGCCAGGACCAACAGGATGACCGGCGCCAGCTCCGGTACGAAGTGGAAGTGGGCCGGCATGGCGGCGGCGAAGAGGCTTTGCAGAGCCACGGCCCAGACGGTCCAGGCTGCCAGCAGGACCCAGGCCAGGAGGCGCCGCCCGCTCAACGCTCGCCTCCCGCAGTCAGGCGCACCCAAAGCTCGGCGCCAGCAGGAGGCGTCGGCCCCGCCGGCTTGACGACGATCTCGAAGGGGCCGGCGCCGCCGGGAAGCAGCGCGTCTCCCAGCCACAGGCCGCGGGGCAAACCGCGGTCGCCTGAACCGGTGTGTATGTGGACCGCCAGCGCGCTACCGGCCGGCAGGGGCAGGGACGCTTCCCAGCGGAAGAGCAGGTCTCCTTCGGCGGCCGGGGCGGCCACTTTTGTGGCTGGGGTGGCTGGGGTGGCAGAGGTGGCAGGGGCGGCTCTTCTCGCAGCGCCGTCGGTAGCTGGGGTAACCGGGGCGACTGGGGCGACCGGGGCGACCGAGGCTAGGCCCAAAGACACGAGACGCCCCAGGACCAGGGGCGGGCCCCCATCCAGGGGGTGGGCCAGGGCCGGGATTGAGAATCCGGGATCGGCCGGCAGGGACACGGCCGCATCGGCCCAACCAAGAGCAGCAACGCGCCCCACGAGCCGCGTGGCATCCACCACCGCCGCCCCCGGCTCCAGGCCCGCCAAGCGCCCACTGGCCAAGCGCCGACCGGCACGCCGCGGCGTCGGCGCACCGTCGAGCAGAAAACGCGAGCGAGCCCAGCCACCGTCGAACATGGGGTCGCGGCGCTTGATGACCTCGGGCGGATTCCAGCCCTCGGGGCAGAGCACCAGCACTTCAAAGAGGCCGGAGCGGTAATCGAGCTCCGGCAGGATGCCCAGGACCTCCCGCGGGCCGCGCTGCTCCCGCAGCAGCGTGCCCAGACGAAAGCCGTTGGCCAAGCGCGCCCAGGGCATCTCACCCGGAGCCCGCGGCTCGTAGACCTCCACCGTACCCCGGGGCAAGTCCCCGCGGCTCGGGTTGTGAACACCGAGCACGAGTTCGGTGCCACCCATCGGCGCCAATCCACCGGCGACAAAAAAGGCGCTCGGATCCAACTTGCCCGGTGTTTCCAGCCAGGCCCCCACGCGGGCGGCTCCGGCGGTTACCAGGCGCACATCCCAATAGCCGGGGCGCGAGCGTTGGGGTTCGTCGATCCAACCGACGAAGGCCTCGCCGCTGACCACGGGCATGCCCCGTTCGATGCGCGCCTGTTCCGGCAAGGCGATGGTGACGCGGTCCAGGGCGCTGCCGCCCCGCTCCACGACCTCTCCGTGAACCCAGTCGCGTCCCACAAGAAGGCCCCGTCGTCTCGGCTCCGCCGCCGCCAAGACCGCGTCCAGCAGCGCATCGCGCCGGGCCACTTCTTCACTCGCCCCCGCGGCGGCGCTGGCCCGCACGCTGTTGCCGGTGAACCAGGAGGCCGGCGTGGTGAGTTCCCCCAGCAGGCGCGTGGGCAACAAGAGGCCGTCGAGCAAGCGCTCCGCCGGCGGATAGGGGCGCAGGGACAAAAAGCCCAGAACCAGCAGGAAGAGCAGGTAAAGGGTGCGCGGCCTGGTCAGGCGCACGGCGCACTCCAACACACAAGGCCAAGGCCCAGATAGGCGGGAGGTTGAAACACAGCCCGGGGCCTAGGAGTCCGTTGAAAAAATCCCGTCGCGAGGCGAAGCCATAGAAGGGAGTTTTTCAACGGGCTCCCAGCGAGCTGCCTGGTCACCGGGGGATCAATCCTCTTCGTCCGAGGCGAGCACCTTGGCGAAGACGTCCAACTTCTCGAGGAAGATGCCCGTGCCGCGGGCGACCGCCGTCAAGGGATCGTCCGCCACGCGGGCGGGGATGCCCAAGGCATCGGCGATGGCCTCATCGAGACCGTGGAGCAGGGAGCCGCCCCCCACCAGCGTCACGCCCGTGTCGACTAGGTCCGCACTGATCTCCGGCGGGGCCTCCTCCAAAATGGCGCGGATTGCATCGCAGATGATTCGCACCGGATGTTCGAGTGATTCACGAATCTCGATGGAAGTAACCGTGGCGCGCCTCGGCAAGCCGGTGATCGAATCGCGTCCCTTGACCTCCATGGAGAGTTCCTGATCCATGGGCCAGGCTGAACCGATGGTCAGTTTGATGCGCTCCGCGCTCTGCTCTCCGATAAGCAGATTGTGGTGGCGGCGCAGGTGACCGACGATTGCTTCGTCCATCTCATCTCCAGCGGTACGCACGCTGGTGGCCACGACCGCTCCCGCCAAGGAGAGCACCGCCACCTCAGTCGTACCGCCACCGATGTCCACGACCAACGAACCACGGGCTTCGGTCACCGGCAGTTCGCAGCCGATACCGGCGGCCATGGGTTCATCGATCAGGTACACGCGCCGCGCCCCGGCTCGTTCCGCCGAGTGAATCACCGCCCGGCGTTCCACCGTCGTGATCCCCACGGGGACGGCGATCACCACCTGGGGCTTCACCCAATGCCGGCCGTCGTGCACCTTGCTGATGAAGTAGCGCAGCATCTTCTCGGTCACATCGAAGTCGGCGATCACGCCGTGGCGCAGAGGGCGAATGGCCTCGATACTGCCGGGAGTCTTGCCCAACATGGCCTTGGCCGTGTTGCCGACGGCCATGCCATCGAGGAGCACCTCATTGGTGCCTCTCTTGACCGCCACCACGCTGGGCTCATTCAGAATGATGCCCTGGCCGCGGACGGAGACGAGGGTGTTGGCTGTGCCCAGGTCGATCCCCATGTCAGTGGAGAAGCGCCCCAGGGCCCATTCCATCGGCTTCAAGACACTCGCCATAGGTCGTCGCTCCAAAATCAGTAGTCGGTATGGGATCCGGTGTGGTGGAAGTTGGATTCAGTTGAATCCCAAGGGCAGTCTAGCGGTGGCGGGCCGCCGTTCAAGCACCACAAAGCAGCCCTTTGCCAGGAAACACCAGCCTCAGTTGAACTTGGTGTGCCCGACCGTTGTGGCGCCACCTAGGAATGCTTATTGGCAGCCGTAGCAGCTGACTGTGAGCACACCTCCATGACCGGAAGGCCGGCTGCCGCCGGGGCCGAGCGCGGCCAGGAAAGCAGGACGGCGGCGTTCCCATGAGACAAAAAAAAAACGCCCTCCGCGGGGGAGGGCGTCCTTGGGGCGCGGTGACTGGTTACCGGGCCTATTTGAAGAACATGCCCTCGCCGTAGTTGGTGCCGAGCTCGTAGTCCACGAGCAGCACGGCGACCAGGAGCACGATGGTGGTGATGATGGCGATGCCATCGTCGATGCCCATCCCGCCGCCCTCTTCGACGACCTCGACCTCGGCGGCCGGCTTGGAGCGGGTGGACTTGGAGCGGGCCTGGCGTGCGCCAGCGCCCTTGTCAGAACGGCTTGAAGTGCGTGAACGGCTGCGTGCCATGGAATAGCTCCTTTGCTGGCGCCCCTAGAGGCGCGTGGTGGCGGAATCGCCCTGGGAGATGTTCTGACCGGCCACGGTGCGCACGATCAGGGCCGTGCACATGCCGGGACGCACGGATTCGACGCGCACCTGGCCCTTGTAGGCATTGCCGCTGTAGATGTCGAAGGTGAAGCCGCGTTGGACACCGTTGCCCGAACCAACGTTAAGGGCCACCAGGCCCGGAGCGATGGAGTATTCGGTCTGCAGCACCGCGGCCTCGATCAGGGGCAGGGCTGTGATCTCAGCCAGGGAGACACCAGTGGCGTCCACCAGGGTCTTGAGCTGGGTGTCGAGGCTGGCGGAGTGGCGCTTCTCGGCGGTCAGGGAACGCTCGAGATCGGCGATCTGCCCGTTGGCCCTGGCCAGGGCTTCCTCGGCTGCGCTCTGGCCCATCTCAGCATCGCTCTGAGCAGAAAGGGCGTCGTCGCGCTCGCCTTCGGCCTCACGGGACTGGGCCACGGCCTGGTCCTTGCCGTCCATGGCGGAGCGAATCGTGGCGTCGTAGTTCCCGAGAACTTCCGTGATGCGGTCGAGGTCGGCGCGCATCTGGGAGCCCTTGTCGCGCTCGGCCTGCAGGTCGCGACCGTTGCGATCCGCCCGGTCAGCTTCCGCCTGCTTTTCGGAGCGCAGCAACTCGCGTGTGTTTTCGAGTTCCTGGATCTGCGTCCGCATGGTGGAGGTCTCGGTGTCCGCGGCCTCCTTGGTGGCGGCGTGGGCGACCTGCTCGGCCTCAAACTGCCCCTTGTACTTGTCGCTGGCGGCCAGGTTGTTGGAGGCGAAGCCGAGGAAGGTGGCGGCCAGGATGAGATTGAGAACGATGAAAATCCGTCCGATGGGGCTCATGTCGTTATGGGGCGTGTTCGTGGTCCAAGTGCGGTCCGGACGACTGGAAGCCGTATCACCGGGCCGGTGTGGTGGTTGATGTCACTCTGTCGGCGATGCCTGCCGACAGGAAGGGCGTGAGTATAGGGGTGCTTGCCCGCAGTGGTCAAGCAGCGTGGGGGCAAGTCGGCGGCTTCGGCCTCGACTCCCCGCCGACGGCTCGGGCCCCCGTGGGGCGCGCCCTAACCCTCTGCGCCGGGCTTGTTACGCCGCTTGCGACGGGCCCGGCTGGCCCAGGGCGCGAGGAACGGCCCGGCCAAGAGCCAAAACAGCACCCAATAGGGCTCCATGCTCACCCAGGGGGTCCTGAGGCCGTTTTTTCCGGGCTCCGGGACCGGGACGGTGACCCGCAGGGTCCCGGAAACCTGCCGATCTCGCCCCCCCACCTCCAGGCGCGCCAGCTCCCGGCCCTCGGGATCCAGGACCAGGGAGACGCCGCCGTTCGTGGAGCGCACGAATGAACGAGCCGTGGCCAGGGCTTCGAGGCGCGAAAATGCCACCATCTGGTCGAACTCCCAACTGTCCATGTACCAGGCCTCGTTGCTCGCGCACAGGTGGAAATCAACCGGCCCCCGGCGCAGGGGCGCGCTGTAGGGATCGTCATAGGCGTTGTCGAAGCAGATGCTGGCGCCCACGCGCCAAGTCCGCCCGTCGCGGCCGGTAAACGTGAGCACATCCGTTTGTTGGGCGGGATAGAGATCCGGCACATAGCCACCGATCTCCATGGCCAAGCGGCGGATCAGGCCCAGGCGCTCGAGCCCCATGAGCTGTTCGCCACCGGGCACCAGGTGCACCTTGGAGGCGGCCGGGCCTCGCTGGCCCGCGGCGTCCCAGATGAACAGGGAGTTCAGCCGCCGTTGCTCGCCGCCGCGTTCGGCGAAATACTCGGCCCCGGATAGGAAGCTGCTACCGGCGGGAATGACGCCCGTGCCCGCCATGACTCCCGCGGCCCACCGCTGGCTCCGTTTGACCAGAGCCTCCTCCAGCTGGCGGTCCTTAATTGTGCGGCCGAAAAGCGTGCTTCCCACCCAGCTCGCTTCCAAGGCCGCAAAGGCCAGGAGCTGATCCCCGGTCCAGTCCCGTGGCGACCAGGCCGGTGGGCGCAGCCCGTTTTCCCAGGCCGCCGGCAAATCTGGATCGATGATGGGCAGAAACAACATGGTCTCGCCCCAGGCGATCAGGTCCGGCAGGGGCTCGCCCCGCTCCTGGGCGCTGGCGATTCCGTCAACGGTCAGGGCGCAGGAGTCGAGAAACAGGTCCAGCGGGTGGCCGCCGGTCTGCTTGCGCCGCTGTTCGAGCCCGGGCTGGACGATCATCACCCGCGGGCCGGGAAGCGTGGCCGGGGGCGGCACTAAATGCCCAAGACCCAGGGCAGCCAGCAGGTAGATGGCCCCCGGAGCCAGGTTGCGCAGGGGCGTGTACGGGTTGCGGATCTGGTCCGCCAGGGCTCCCGCCACGCCCGCGATCACGAGGCCGAGGCCGGGAATGCCCCAGACCCGGGCGCTGGCTGCCAAGGGGGGCAGCGCGTGCAGATGCACGCCGAGGCGCATCCAGCTGAAGCCCAGGGGCGGATCGATCAGGGTGCGCAGGGTCTCCAGGCAGAGCCAGGCCAGGGGCGCCGCCAGGGAGAGGGGCATGAGGTGTACCAGGCGACGCAGGAGCAGGCCGGCCAGGGCGGCGTAGACCGCCGGCAGGGGGCCGATCCAGAGCAGGCCCGCGGGGATGACATGGTGCAGCCAAAAGCCCACGGCCCCCAGGCCCAGGGAGGCCGTCAACCATTCAATAAGGAAGGCGTGGCGCCCGGGACGCGAGGAGCCCAGAGCCCAGGGGACCAGGGCTACAAAGGCCAGGATGCCCAGGCCATCCCGTGAGAGGATCCCAGGACCGGAAAGGAACAGCAGGGCCCAGGCCGCCAGGAGCGTCTTGAGGCGCCCGCCCGGCGAGGAGGGCGTGGAAAGGGAAGGGCTGAGGACAGGCACCCGCGCATCATTGGCCCCCAAACCAGCGTGGTCCACATATAATAAGGAGGAATCGACAACCCTCACCAGAGACATCCATGCTCACAGCCATTTCCTGTTTCCTCGCCCTCACGATCCAAGGCACCCAAACGGGCTCAGTTCCCCAAGGCCACGCCGCCGCCACGGAATCCATCCCCCCGGGGCAGGAAGGTCAGGCAGAGCCCGCCGCTCCCGTGGCCCGTCCTGGGGAACAGCTCCCCCTGGACGCCTTTGGTCCAAGTGTCATCGAGACCATGGCCCAGGTCCTGGAGCGCGCGCCGGATCTACCGGCCGGCGGAACGCCGCTGGTGGCTGGCCGTCGCGGCAGCCCGGGCAGCTGGATCGTGCCCAGCCGGGACGCGACCTATGCGCCCCACTCCGGCCGCCACTACGCCACCAATAAATGGGGCGACACGGTAATGGGCATTGGCTTGGGGACCGCCGCCGGAGAAACCGTCGACCTCGCCGGCTTTTGGGTCGCCGGCCAAGGAGGCGCCGGGGCCTGGGCCCGCGACCTCTTCGTCGTCGGTTTTCGCAACGGTGCGGAGATCGGCCGCAGTCTGCCCCTGGCGGAGTTGACCGCGCAACCGCAGTGGTATGCCGCCCCACTTCAAGGCGTCGACCGCATCGAGTTGCGGGCCAAGGCCGGGCCGAGCGGCGGAGCTTGGTATGGCCTGGATGACCTAACATTTCAGCGCGGCGCTGAGGCACAGGTGACGGTGATCGACTTCGAGGACCTGCATTGGCGCTTCACCCTCAGCGGTTCTGGGCACGCGGGCCTGACCTGGGAACGGGGCAGCGGCGAACACCTGCGCCAGGAGGTCGGCGTGGTTCACAAGCCTGCCAGCCCTCCCGGGGGACTGCACGAAGGTGAAACGGATGACACCGGCGGCGGAGGCCAGGAGACCTTCGCCGGCAGCGCCTCGCCGCCTGTCATCGGTGAAAACTTCGAAGGGCCCAAGCTCGGCGATGCCGGGGCCGGTTGGTTGCCCCCGGACACTTGCGGCACGATTGGTCCAGACCATTTCTTGTCCGTGGTGAACATGAACATCTCCATCTACGAGCGCGGCAGTGGCAACCGGGTAGTGAACACTTCCCTGCAGAACTTCTTCAACACCGGCGGCAACGCCGGTGACCCGCGTGCGGTCTTCGATGAACATTCCCAGCGCTACATCGTCATCGCCTGTGACTTCAGTTCCGGCGTCTTTTTCGGCATCAGCCTGACGGATGACCCAACTGGCTCCTGGTTCAAGACTTTCATCGCCCTCGACCAGGGCTCCGACGCGGGCAACTGGCCCGACTACCCGACCCTCGGCGTGGATGAAAACGGAATCTACACGGCCTCCTACATGGTTGGTGGCAACTACCGCATGAGCCTGTTCGCCATCGACAAGGCGCCCTTGCTGACCGCCACGCCGAGCCTGGGAACGGTGACGGCCTGGCGCCAACTGCCCTGGGAAGGCGCGATTCAACCGGCCGTGACACACGGCACTGGTAGCGGTGAGTATCTGGTATCCACCAACGGCAATAGCCGCCTGCGTTTGCGTCGGGTCGACGGCCCGCTGAGCGCGCCGACGCTGACCGAGGTGGCCCTGGTGACGATCCCCGCCTGGGGCGCGGCGCCGGCGGCTCCGGCCCTGGGCAGCACCAGCCCCCTGGACACGCTGGATGGGCGGCTGATGAACGCCGAGTTCCGCGACGGTTCCCTGTGGGCCGCGCACAGTGTAATCCGCGCCACGCGCGCCGCCGTGCGTTGGTACGAGGTCGATGTGGCCAGCGGCACAACGGCCCAAGTGGGCACGGTGGACGACAGCGTCAACTACTACTACATGCCTTCGATCGCGGTGAACGCTGCCGGAGATGCTGCCCTGGGCTTCACCGCCTCCAACGCGAACATGTACGCCGCCGCCTGGGTCAGCGGACGTCGGGCGGGCGATGCCGCCGATCAAATGGCGGTGCCTTTTTCCATGAAGGACGGAGAAGGGGCCTATGAGTACACCGATGGCACGGGCACCAATCGCTGGGGCGACTACAGCCTGACCAGCGTGGACCCCCGTGATGACATGGGCCTGTGGACCGTGCAGGAGTACGCGCGCTCGGGCAACCTGTGGGCCAACTGGATCGGTGAACTGCTCTTCCCCTGCGGCGACTTGGGTACGAACTATTGTCAGGCAACGACCAACTCCAGCGGAACGGCGGCGGAGATCGCCGGCTCCGGCTCGATCAGCATCGCCGCCAATGACTTCCACCTGCTGTCCTGGAACCTGCCACCCTCCCAGCCGGGGATCTTCTACTACGGCGACACACCCGGCCAGTTCCCTTTAGGAGACGGCTACGCCTGCGCCGCCTCCGGCTTGGTTGTGCGTCTGCCACCGCAAACCACATCCGTCTGGGGAGATACGAACCGTCTGCTGGACTTCACGACGCCACCATTCCCCGCCGCCCAGATCACCGCCGGCTCCACCTGGTACTTCCAGTTCTGGTTCAGAGATCCGGCGGCCCAGGGTGCTGGCTACAACCTGACCGGCGGGCTCTCCACCACCTTCTGTCCATGAGCTCCTGAATCACGCATTCTGCGGCGATGGAATCCCCCCACTGCCTGCGACTCCTTCAGGGATTGGCGCTGATCGGCCTCGTCACAAGTTGCGGGGTCGGAGTTGCGCCGACTCCAGATGCTGCTTTGGAACAGGGAGCACGCGAGACAACGACCTTCCGCGGCACTACCGGCGGCGAACTGTTCCAGATAGAGGTCAACTCCCACCCGGACCCCGTGCCACTCAATACGCCCTTTCACCTTGAAGTGCACCTGTTTGAAGCAGATGGGGTAACGCCCGTGACCGGGGCTAGGTTGGAGGTTGAGGGCTGGATGAAAAACCACGGCCATGGGATGTTGCGGCGCAGCGTGACCACCGAGCTGAGCGGATCCCCCGGCATCTATGAAGTGCGCGGCATGCTCTTCCATATGGGCGGCCATTGGGACCTGCGGATACAGGTCAGCCGCCAGCGCCTCACGGCAGAAGAGCGCCTGCTGGAACGGGATGGGATTACATTTGGAGTTGATCTTTGAGGATCGCTGGCCTGCTACTCGGGGCCACGGCCCTCCTGGCTTGCAATGATGGAGCCCGTGAGCGGGCGGCGGCCGCCCAGGCCACGCTGGAGCCGGAAGTCCTGGCTCGCATGTTGCGCGCTTCTCCACTCCCGCCCCTGCCACCCTCGCCCACCAACCCCGTGGCGGATGATCCCCGCGCCGCGGATCTCGGACGCAGGCTCTTCTACGACCCGCGCGCCTCAGCCAACGGTGAACTGTCCTGCGCCAGTTGTCACGACCCCGAGCTGGACTGGACCGATGGACGCGATCTGGCACAAGGCCTCGGGCAACTGGAAATCCACACGCCGAGCATTTGGAACGCGGCCTACAACCGATGGCAGTTTTGGGATGGCCGGGCGGATTCACTCTGGGCCCAGGCGGCGGGCCCCCTGGAGCATCCCTTGGAAATGGGAGCCACTCGCGCAGGCCTGGTGGCAGTGATAGCCGACGATCCTGACCTGAACAGGTCCTACACTGAGCTGTTTGGCCCCCTGCCCGCCCCCATTTCCACAGCGGGACCGCAGCTTGATCGAGCCTTCGTGAATGTGCTCCAAGCCCTGGCATCCTTTGAACGCCGCATCATCACAACTGAGACGGCCTTTGATCGCTTCGTGCGCGGCCTGCGCCTAGGGGATGCGGAGGACTTGGCCGCCCTGAACGCAGCTGAGCGCGCCGGAGCGAGACTGTTCTTCGGTAGCGCCCGTTGCCACCTTTGCCACCATGGCCCGCTGTTCACGGATTTCGAGTTCCACGACATTCGCCTGCCACGCCCGTCGGCTAGCGAACTTGAACCAGGCCGCCACCGCGGCATCGAACTAGTGCTGGCCGACCCCCTCAACGGCAGCGGGGAGTTCAGCGCCGACCGCGGTCCAACTGCCAATGTCAATCTGCTCTACCTGAAACAAACCGAGCACCGGCGCGGCGAGTTCAAAACGCCTGGGCTGCGCAATGTAGCCAGCACCGCGCCCTATATGCATCGCGGCCAATTCCAAAGCCTTGGGGAAGTTCTCGACCACTACAGCACCTTGTCAGATGCGGCCCCGCCCAGTCATGAAGATGCAGAGCGACTATTGGAACCACTGAATCTATCTGAGGTGGAGAAGGAACAGATTGAGGCCTTCCTTAAATCGCTCTCCGGATCGCCATCTCTACATACTTTCGGGCCGCCCTAAAAGCGAAACCCCGGCCTTACAATGCTGTTGGCTGAGTGAGCATCCCCCCCAGCCTTATGCCTCTGCCCCAGCGCGAAATCCCACTTGTGGCAGTGCTGCACGATTCAGGACACCGACCACAGCGAACTATGAACAAGGCCCTCTCATTCCTTCTACTCCTCTTTCTGGGTGTCACTTCGGACCCGGAATTGACCGCCTGGATTCTCAACTGCGACGGAGCCACAGGTTATGGCGGTGCCCAAGCTGACGTGCAAAGCGTTGACTTCGATGACGACTCAGTCTTCATCAGCGCCAGCGGCATACCGAGCTATGACATCGGCCCCTGGAACGCCAATCCGAATCAGGCCTCTGACCAAGCGAAGATTTTCAAGATTCCCCGCGCGCCCCAACCAGCCACGGGTGCTCACACAACCACGCCACTAGGGGCCATCGGTTCATTCACCAACGGCGTGGCAGTCTATAACGCCCTGGACGCCTTCTCTTGGAACAACCTATGGGTTTGGAAACAGGATGCTGTTTTGGCCGAGGCCATCAGCTTCGACACGTGTCTGGGCCACCCCCAAAACGCTGGTCAGTATCACCATCACCAAGCACCTGTCTGCCTGCTGGATCAAGTTGGCGATGACGGGGCAGCCCACTCTCCGATTGTTGGCTACGCCTTCGATGGTTATCCAATCTACGGACCCTATGGCTATGACGACGGCGCTGATTCACACAGCAGCATCACGCGTATAGAGAGCAGCTACCGCCTGCGCTCGATCACCGTACGCCATGAACTTCCGGACGGTACGGTTCTCAGCCCCTACTACTGGGGACCCAATGTGAGCGCTTGGTACCCCCTCGGGCTCTATATTGAAGACTACGAGTTCGTGGCAGGCCTCGGTCACTTGGACGAATACAACGGCCGCTTTGCCGTCACACCGGAATACCCGAATGGAACCTACGCTTACTTCGTGACGCAAAACGCCGACGGCAGCTCGGCCTACCCCTACATGATCGGGCCCCAGTACTACGGCGAACCCGACACCGACAACTTCGGTCCCTCAGCGAACGTCCAAGTGCCCCCGGGGGCAGAGCATTTCGATGGCTGCGACCCCTGCCAGGATCCGGTCTCATTCTGTAGCTCGACTACCAACTCAAGTGGCAGTGCCGGTGCCATCGGCGCCACTGGCACGCCCTCGGTCTCAGCCAATGACCTGGTGCTCACGGCCTGGGCCGTGCCTTCCAACCAGCCGGGCGTCTTCTTCTATGCTCCCAATCAAACTCAGGTGCCCTTCGGTGATGGCTACCGCTGCGCGGGAGGCGGCATTCACCGTCTGTCAATAACCTCCACCACCATTTGGGGCGATGCCAGGTTCCCATTGGATATCAGCTCCCCGCCATCTGCGGCTGGCCAGATAACCGACGGCTCTAGTTGGAACTTTCAGTTCTGGTTCCGCGACCCAGCGGCCCAAAATACTGGTCACAACCTGACCGACGGTTTGAATGTCTCCTTCTGTCCATGAGCGCCTAGGAGTCCGTTGAAAGAGTCCTGTCGCGAGGCGAAGCCGTAGTAGGGAGTTTGTCAACGGGCGCCTAGAGCGCGACTGCGTGCAACTGCCAAACTGAGCCACGGGCCTCGACTCGTGGCTCTTTTCATAGCGGGCGCCAGTCCAGCAGTTCTCCGGTAGTTACTCCCTGGCCGGCGGGGACGACCGCAAATGCCTGGGCCCGGGCGAGGCCGACGATGTCGCCGGAACCGCCCCAGGCCACGGGTGCCAGGAGATCGACGCCGTCCGCCCCTGGAGTGCGCGTGACAGGCAGGTTTTGTTGGCGGCTGTTGGCCTTGACCTCATTCCCATCCCAACGCCCGCGGCTGAGGGGCACTTGCCAGTGCTCCTCCGAACAACCGCCTAGTTTCTCCAGGGCCGGACGCACGAATACTTCGTGGTCAAGCAGGCAGGAAACCGGGTTGCCGGGCAGGGCGAAGACCAGGGTATCGCCATGGCGGCCAAACCAAAGTGGCTTGCCCGGTTTGATGGCTACCTTGTGAAAGACCTTTTCCACGCCACAGGCCTCGAAGGTTTCCCCTACCAGGTCATAGCGCCCCATGCTGACGCCACCGGTGGTGATCACCAGATCGGATTGCTCAAGGGCGGCACCGAAACTGGCCTCCAGGGCCTCGCGCTCGTCGGGGACAATGCCGGCCCGTGACACGCTGGCTCCCGCGCGCCGGGCCAGGGCGGCCAGGTGGTGGGTGTTGCCCTCGCGGATCTGGCCCGGGGCGGGGAAGGCGGAGGCGGGTACCAACTCATCACCGGTGGTCAGAACCGTCACGGCGGGACGACGAAAGACCGTCACGGGCTCCGCGCCCACCGTGGCCAGCACCGAGAGGTCCGTGGGACCGAGGCGGCGCCGGGCACTGAGCGCGCGTTGGCAGCGGGCCAAATCCTCGCCCTGCTCCTGGATGTGCTGGCCCATCAGCGGCGTGTCTTCCATGATGATCGACGCACCCTCGACGCGCGTTTTTTCCACCATGACCACCGCATTCGCTCCCTTGGGCAAACGGGCGCCGGTGTAGATCGCGGCGCAAGTCCCCGGCTCCACGGTGCCCTCAAAGGGGACACCGGCGCGGCTCTCGCCGATGCGGGCCAAGGCCGTGGGGCCTGTTCCCGCCGCGAAATCCTCCTTGCGCACGGCAAAACCGTCCATGGCGCTGCGCCGGAAGGGGGGCAGATCCAGATCCGAATCCTGATCCTGGGCCAGGACGCGACCTAGGGCCTGATCAAGGGAAACCGCTTCAGTCTCCGCTAATGGCCGCACGCACTCTAGAATGGTTGAGATTGCCTCCCGGGGTGTAAGCATGCCCGGGAGTGTACCCGAGGCGCGGGCCCTGACGAGCGGGGTACCGGCGATCCCCGGACCACACGCCCAGACACCTAGCACACACCCAAAATGGAGCCTCTCCGGTCGCCCCTCGCCCTCAGCCTGATTCTTCTCGCCGCCTGTACGCCCAAACCGGACGACACCGGCCCGCGGGCCAGCGAAGTGCGCCTCCGGGAGGCCACCCGCGTGCGCACGGCGGCCGTCGTGGAACGGGAAATGGTGCGCCGTTTGGAGACGACCACGGTGGTGGAATCGGAACGGGAAATCACCATTGTGCCGCGGCGCGGCGGCAACATCGTGGAGGTGCGGGCCGAGGAAGGCGACAGCGTATCAGAGGGGCAGGTGCTGGCCCTCATCGACCAGCGGGATGCCAACTCGGCCTTGGAAGAGGCGCGCATCGCCCTGCGCGAAGCCAGCGACAACTGTGTCAAGGCCGACATCGCCAAACGCGAATCCGCCGGACGGCTGGAGCGAGCTCGCCTGACCAGCGAACAGGCCCAGCGAGAATTCGAGCGCAACGAAAAAACCGGGCTGGTGGCCCAGCGCGATCTCGATGCCCTGCGCCTGACCCGGGATACCACGCGCCAGGATCTGGATGTGGCGCAGCTCACCCTCGATCGCACTGACTTCGAGGTCAAGGCCGCCGCCACGGCCAAGGAACGCGCCCAACTGCGTTTGGAGCGGGAAGAACTGAACCTGTCCCATACGGAGATCAAAGCCCCCTTCCCCGGCACTATCGCCTCGCGCACGGTGCGTTTGGGTGACAGCGTCACCACCGCCACGCCCCTGTTCGTGCTGACCGACAGCAGCAAGCTGCGCGCCGTCTTCCATCGGCCACAGCGAGAACTGGCCCTGTTCAACGGCGCTGCCACCAGTGCCACCAGTGATGGTTCTACGGGTCTCTCCCTAGAGGTCCTGGCCACCAGCGAGGCCCTACCCGGCGTCGAAGTACGCGGCCGCATCCAGCGGGTTAGCCCCACCATCGACGCCGCCAGTGGATCGTTTCGGGTCACGGTGGACCTCAGCCCCGACGGCGCCGACAGCGCCGGCCCCGGACTCCTGCCGGGCATGTTGGTGCGCCTGGAAATCATCACGGACCGCCACGCAGAAGCCATCGTCATTCCCAAGCGCGCCCTGCAGCGCGAGGGAGAAGCTGCCCACCTGTTCGTGCTGCGCGACGGACAGGCACAGCGCGTGGATGTGACCCTGGGTTACGCCGAGGACGAACTGACCGAAGTCACACCCGCTGCCGGGCACTCCTTGGCCGCCGCTGAACGCGTGATCGTGGTGGGCAACCGAGACCTGCAGGACGGTGACGAGGTCACCGATTCCCCCCTGGACGATGAGCCGGAAGATTCTCCGCACCAGGCCGGAGAAAACGGCACCCAGGGCAACTGACAATCCATGTCCACGGCGCAACGGAAGACACCGGACGGAGGCCTGGCCTTCGTCACGCGGCGCCCGGTGGCCATCACGATGTTCGTGCTGGCCATCGCCGTCTTTGGCTTCGTGTCCCTGGAGAAGCTCCCGGTTAATCTGCTGCCGGAGATCACCTATCCCACATTAACAGTGCGCACGGAGTACCCCGGCGCTGCTCCTGAAGATGTGGAGGACCGCGTTTCAGAACGGGTGCAGGACGCCCTCTCCACGCTGCCCGCCCTGGTGCGCACTTCCTCCATCAGCCGCGCCGGCTTCTCGGATGTGCTGCTGGAGTTCCAGTGGGGTACGAACATGACATTCGCGGTGCAGGACACCCGCGATCGCCTGGACAGCGTCTTCCTGCCGGTCCAAGTGGGGCGCCCCCTGATCCTGCGCTACGACCCGAACCTGGATCCTGTGTTGCGCATCGGCGTGCGACCGGCCCAAGGCGAGCTAGCGGCCAGCCACGATCAAGCAGACCTTATCCACCTGCGTTGGATTTGCGAGAACCGCATTCAGCGCGAACTCGAATCCATTGAAGGCGTGGCCGCCATTCATCTGCGCGGCGGCCTGCAGGAGGAAATCCAAGTACGCGTTGAGCCAGCGCGCCTCGCGGCCATGGGCCTCTCGCCAGCCACGCTCTCCGAACGCTTGACCCAGGAAAACCTGAACGCCGCTGGAGGCTCCATCCGCGAGGGCTCCACCGAGTTCCTGGTACGCACCCTGGGTGAGTTCGACAGCGTGGAGGCCATTCGCGATCTCGCGCTGGTGCGCCGCAATGGAGCGGACCTGCGCGTGCGTGATGTGGCCACCGTTTCCCGCACCCACTCCAGGCGCGAGGTGATCACGCGCCTAGATGGGCGTGAAGCGGTGGAAGTCGCCGTCTACCGGGAAGCCGGAGCCAACATCGTCGACTTGGCGGACCGCGTGAAGCTGGCCATCTACGGCAGTCCGCAGCAGGACCTCAAACAGCAAGCGAGGCCTAAACCCCTGGGGGCCGAGCCGCCCCTGGCCAAGCGCCTGGAGCAGGAAGTAGTACTCGAAACCCTCTCGGACCAATCCACCTTCATCCGCTCGGCGGTGGATGAAGTGCGCCAATCCGCGATCCTCGGCGCGCTCTTCGCCGTGTTCGTTATCTGGGCCTTCCTGCGCCGCATGTCCTCGACGGTGGTCATCGGAGCCGCCATCCCAATCTCGGTGGTGGTGACCTTTGCTCCCATGTACCTGCTGGGTGTCTCCATCAACATCATGTCCCTGGGTGGCTTGGCCCTGGGCATCGGCATGTTGGTTGACAACGCCATCGTCGTGCTGGAATCCGTCACCCGTTGTCGCGAGGAGGGCGACGACTTGAGCGCTGCCGCCGTGCGCGGCGTGCGCGAGGTCTCCGGCGCCATCATCGCCTCGACCCTGACCACCGTGGCGGTCTTCGCCCCCATCGTTTTCGTCACCGGCATCGCGGGACAGATCTTCGGCGATCAGGCAGTGACCGTGGTCTCCTCCCTGTTGGTCTCCCTGTTGGTGGCCATCCTTTTCATCCCCATGCTGGCTTCGCGCCCTTGGTTGGCGGGCACCAATGACCCCCATGACGAACCCGACCAGGGCACCCGCCCCTCCCTTTTCGCCGACCTGGAGTGGAGTCTGACCGCCAGCCTCCCCAGCCTGGCCACGCTGGCGGGACGCTTGCTACGCAACTCCCTGGGCCTGCTCGTGGCGCTGGTAGCCCTCGTCGCCGGCGGGTTGTTCAAGTTATTGGGCTTGCTCGTGCGCCCCCTGCGCCTGGGTTTCGACGGCCTTTGGCGAGCACTCGAACTCGTCTATCCTCGCCTGCTCGGAACCGTGCTACGCCATCCGGTGCTATTGCTCATGGCCGCCGGTGGCCTGCTGTTCTTCGCAGGCCAACGCACCGCGCGCCTGGGTGTCGAACTACTGCCAGAGATCCACCAGGGCGAGTTCACGGCCCATGTGGGCCTGGCCGTGGGTACTCCCATCGAAGTCTCTGATGTCGTTTTCTCCGAACTCGAGCATAGCGTGCGAGCCGCGGCGGATGTGGGCCTGACCGCGCTGGTCGTGGGAGCGGAAAAGGAGACCCTGACCCAGGACATCGAAGGCGAACACACGGCCCGTATCACAGTGCGCCTGGCGGATGCGCCCCAGCAATCACGCCAAGCGGGAGCACTCGACGCACGGAAGAGGGAAGAGGCCCTGGCGAACCGTGTGCGCCGTTTGACCGAGGCCCGCCCCGAAGTGCGCTCCGTGGACATCCGCCGCCCCACGCCCTTTGCCATTGAAGCTCCGATTGCCGTGGAAGTGCGAGGCCACGACCTAGAGCAGTTGGCGCAGGTGGCGGCGGAAATCACAGCCCGCATGGAGACCATGGAACAGCTCACGGATGTGCGCAGCACCGTGCGTCCTGGTCACCCTGAGGCACGCTTGGTTTTTGACCGCGCCCGCATGCTCGAATACGACCTGCAGGTCTCCAGCGTGGCGGACCTGGTGCGGGATCAAGTGCTCGGAATCGTGGGTACACGCTTTGTCGAGGGAGATGACCGCATCGACATCCGTGTATTGGGTGATGAAACACATTTGGCCTCGCTCCAGGATGTACTCGAACTTGTGGTCAACCCGACAGCAGAAACGCCCGTCCCGCTGCGGGCCGTGGCCACCCTGGAGACCGTGCGCGGCCCGGCGGAGATTCGCCGCATCGGCAACAGTCGCGCGGTGGTAATCACCGCCACTGGCCTCGGCCTGGACCTGGGCGGCATTCATCGAGCGATTGAACTGCGCTTGGCGGACCTGACGCTGCCCAGCGGCGTCAGCGTGGAACTCGGCGGACAGAAACGGGAAATGGAAGAGGGCTTGACCAGCCTGCGCTTCGCCCTGTTGCTCGCGATCTTCCTGGTCTATGTGGTCATGGCCAGCCAATTCGAGTCACTACTACAGCCCTTCGTAATCCTGTGCAGCGTGCCTCTGGCCGGTGTCGGCGTGGTACTGCTGCTGGACCTGCTCGCCATTCCCCTCTCGGTGGTGGTCTTCATCGGCCTGATTCTCCTGGCGGGCATCGTGGTGAACAACGCCATCGTTCTGGTGGATCGCATCAATGCCCGCCGCCGGGATGGCCTGGAACTGGAGCAAGCAATCATCGATGCCGGACGGGCGCGCCTGCGACCGATTCTGATGACCACCGCCACCACGGCCCTGGGCCTTTTGCCCCTGACCGGCTGGCTGCTGAGCGTCCCGGGCCTGGCCTCGCTCGGCTCGGGCGAAGGCCTCGAACTGCGTGCTCCCCTGGCAATCACTGTTATTGGCGGCCTGGTCAGCTCGACCCTCTTGACCCTGCTGGTGATTCCCGCGCTGGGCGGGGCCATCGTCGGCCCGCTGGTGCATCGCTACGCCCGCGAGGCCAAGGGGCATGGGGTGCCGGAAGTGAT
>NYXZ01000012.1 GCA_002686595.1 Planctomycetota bacterium
GCCAGGGCTTCTGGGGCGATTCGATCATCGCCCCCGTTCGCCTGGTGAACGAAGGCCCCCTGGACTACCTGACCCTCGACTATCTAGCCGAGGTCACCATGAGCATCATGCAGAAGCTGCGGGCGCGGGACCCGTCCAAGGGCTACGCCACGGATTTCGTGGCGCTCATCGACCGCATCCTGCCCCAATTGGTGGAGAAGGACATCCGCGTCATCGCCAACGCCGGAGGCGTCAATCCCCACGCCTGCAAGGATGCGGTGCTCGATGTCATTCGCAAACACAACCTGGGCGATGTGGCCGTGGCGGTCGTGGAGGGAGACGACATCCTGGCGGATCTGGATGAGCACATGGGCAACGGCGAGACCTTCGCCAACATGGACACCGGCGACCCCCTCAGCACGGTGCGAGATGAAGTAACCAGCGCCAATGTCTACCTGGGAGCGTTCCCCATCGCCCGCGCCTTGGATCAAGGTGCGCGCATTGTCATCACCGGACGCGGCACGGATCCGGGCCTGGTCATCGGCCCCCTGATCCACGAGTTCGGCTGGACGGAAGATGATCTGGACCAACTCGCCGCCGGCACAGTGGCCGGGCACATCGTCGAATGTGGCGCCCAATGCACCGGCGGCAACCACACTGACTGGCGCGGCATTCCGGATCTGGCCCGCGTCGGCTACCCAGTCATCGAAGCCGCCGCCGACGGCACCTTCGTCGTCACCAAACACGAGGGCACCGGCGGGCGCGTGGATGTGGGCACGGTGACACATCAACTGGCCTATGAGATGGGTGATCCCGCGCACTACATCACTCCCGATGTGGTCGCCGACTTCACCAGCTTCACCCTGGAAGACTGCGGCGACAACCGCGTGCGCGTCTCCGGCGTCAAGGGCTCACCGGCCACGCCCACCTACAAGGTTTCCATGAGCTACTCTGATGGCTGGAAGTCCACCGGGGAGCTGACCATCAGCGGGCCGGATGCCCTTGAGAAGGCCCGCCTGTGCAGCGAGATTGTCTGGCGGCGCCTGGCATCCGACGGCTTCGAGTATTCAGAGGCGGAGCGCATGGTGGAGTTCATCGGCGCCAATGTCTGCCACGCCGGTATTCCCGTCCCCGGTGCCAATGAACCCGCCGAGGTCGTCCTGCGCATGGGAGTCAAGGGCCCCGAACGCGCCAAGGTGAGCCGCTTTGGTTCGGAGCTGATCCCGCTTGTGACCAGCGGCCCTCCGGGGGTCACGGGCTTTGCCGGCGGCCGTCCCAAGGCCACTGAGATTATTGGCTTCTGGCCCGCCCTCATGGGCAAGGACCTCATTCAACCCCGCGTCACCGTCTTCCACCCCTAGGAGCCCACCATGCCCATTGTCCCCCTTTCACGCATCGCCGCCGCGCGTTCAGGCGACAAGGGCGAAGGTTCGAACATCGGCGTCCTGGCCCGCTCGGACGCGGCCTATGCCCTGCTCAAGGAAGTCCTGACGGAGGAAGTCGTGGGCGAGCACATGAGCGGCATCAACGGCGGCGGCGTCCGGCGCTTTGAAGCGGATAACATGCGTGTTTTGAACTTCCTGCTGGAAGACAGCCTCGGTGGCGGCGGCTCCGCGTCTCTGCGCACGGATGCCCAGGGCAAGACCCACGGCCTGGCTCTCCTGCGGATGGAACTCAGCGTGCCCCGGGAAGTCCTGGATGGAACTTCGGAGTAGTGGGCTAGCTGCACCATGGATATCCTGCTCGAGCTTCACGAACGCGCCCGACGCCTAGAGCGGCGCATCGTTTTCCCCGAGGCCTCTGATCCTCGCGTACTGCAGGCGGCCCAGACCCTGGCCAGCGCTGGACTCTGCCAGCCGGTGCTCATCGACAACGGCGGTCTCGGTGCGCCGCCCCCCGGTGTGGAGGTCATCGACATGCGCTCGGATCCCCGCCGCGAACAATTCGCCGCACAGTATTACGAGCTGCGGCGCGCCAAGGGCACGACCGAAGCCGAGGCCGCCAAACGCCTGGAAGATCCCCTGGCCTTCGGCGCGTTCCTGCTGCGCTCTGGCGATTGCGACGGCGGCGTGGCGGGTTCCATCGCTGCCACCGCCGATGTCCTGCGGGCCGGCATCCAGATCATCGGCACGGCCCGCAACATCAAGACCGTCTCCTCCTGCTTCCTGATGATCATGGGCGAGCAAGTGCTGACCTTCGCGGACTGTGGCGTGGTACCCGACCCGACCGCTGCTCAGTTGGCGGACATCGCCCTGGCCTCCGCCGAGAGCCACCGCACACTGGCGGGACAGAGCCCCCGGGTGGCCTTGCTTTCCTTTTCCACCAAGGGCTCCGCCAGCCACGAGCGCGTGGACAAAGTGATCAGCGCCACCGAGATGCTGCGTGTGCGCGCACCGGGGTTGACCTGCGATGGAGAACTTCAAGCGGACGCCGCCCTGGTGCCTGCTGTGGCCGAGGCCAAGGCGCCTCGTTCCGCCCTTTCGGGCCGTGCCAATGTGCTCGTCTTCCCGGACCTGGATTCGGGCAATATTGCCTACAAGCTCACGGAACGCCTGGCCGGAGCCACCGCCCTGGGACCCCTTATTCAGGGCCTGGCCCGCCCCCTGATGGACCTCTCTCGGGGCTGCAAGGCGGAGGACATAGTCAATGTGGCCTGCATCTCCGCGGTGCTTTCGGAGCAGTGACAATGGCGCGCGCCTGCTTCTCGAGCACCGCCCTGCTCCTGGCCCTCTTGCCCCTCGCGAGCTGCGGCGCCCTGCGCTCCTGGCGTCATGTGAAACCGGATCTGGTGACGCAGACGCTTGAGACCGGCGTCATCGCCCAGGACCTGGCCTTGGGTGGCGGACCAGCGGCGGCCCTAGGTGACACGCTGACCATGCATTACACGGGTACCTTCATGGACGGTAGCCCCCTCGACTCCAGCCGCACCAGAGACGCGCCGCTTTCCTTCACCCTGGGCGAAGCCCCCATCCCCGGCTGGAACGAAGGCCTGGTCGCCATGCGACCAGGGGGCCTGCGCCTCTTGACCGTGCCCCCGGAGCGCGCCTATGGCGAGGCCGGCATCCCCGGCCTGGTCCCCCCGGATACCACACTGCTATTCGAAATCGAGCTGCTGTCCATCGGAGAGTAGCCCCAAACGAAAAACGGTCGGCCCCCGGGGGAGCCGACCGCCATACAAAGCAAAGGGTGTAAAAAACCCCGTGCTACTCGATGACCTTGCCTGTCATGGGGCAGACCTTCTTGGCCTCGGCCTTCTCGCTCTCGCAGCAGCTGCCGCCGGCTTTCTTGGCCTTGGCGTCACCCTCGGGAGCGCCTTCCATGGGACAGTCGCCGTCCTTGCCCATCATGTCGCAATCGGCGCCGGCCTTGCCCTTGCCCATCATGTCGCAGCCGCCGCCGGCCTTGCCCTTGCCCATCATGTCGCAACCGGCCATGTCGGCCTTGTCGCAATCGGTCATGTCGCAGTCGGCGTCCATGGCGCAGGCGGGCTGGGCCTCGGCGGCGTCGGACATCTGGGCGGCCTGATCGGAGTTGCAGGCGAAAGTCAGGCCGGCGAGAGCCAAGCCGAGGAGGAGATTCTTCATGGGGATTAGTTATCTAGGCCCGTGGGCCGCTGAAAGGTTGTTTGGGATCAGTTTCTGATGTGTTGTCCGCAGGCTAGGCGCTCGACGAGCGACGCTACGGCCTGCGGTAAACTGCTCGGGGACACCTCTTGGCATACCCCGTGAGTCAATCAGCGTACGGTGGAATCTCTCGTTAGAGAGGTTCGAATCAGATAAAATCGACCCATGGCGAGGGGCAAGCAGGACAGACCGTGGGAGGCTCAACTGAGAGTTGATTTGCACGGAAAGAACCGCGAAACGGCCATCTGGGCCACGAAACAGGCTGTTTTTGACGCGCGGCGGCGCGGATTCACGCGCCTGGAGGTGATCGTGGGGCGCGGCTTGGGAACCCAGGACGGTAAAGCCATCCTTAAACCGGTGGTGGAAAAATGGCTGCACGGGCCCGAGGCCAGGGCTGCTGGGGTCCGAGACGCCCAGCCCGGCCCGGGGGGAGGGACCTTCCGGGTGAGTGTGACACCTCCAGAACGGACCGTCGGCGGATCCTGATGGGCGCCGGGCCGCATGGCGCAGAGGCAGCGAAAAGGTGGCCATTGGGACCGACGACTGGCCCGATTAGGCACCGGCCCTCTTGACCGTCGGCCAAATGGGCAGAGGATGGCGCCATGAATGAGAAACTGTCACGACCCTGCGCCCGTCTGGCCTCGGACGGGCCCCGCCCCCCCCTATCCATGCTGGCCGCCCTGCGCGTCCTGGGCACTGGGTTGCTCGTGGCCCTGGGACTTTCGTTGCTCGCCGCCTGTCAGTCTCCGGAACAGGAGTTGGCCTCCATGGTGGACTCCAACCGGCGCGATCTCCTGGCCCTGGAAGGCACCGCCGGCCTGGGCAAAAAGGTGCACGGGCGCGTGGCCCGGCGCGTGGAGCGAGCGCGGGAACTGATCAGGCGGACTCCGCCCACATCTCCGGCGGCCTGTATGAACGGAGCGCGCCTTTTGGTGCGCTCGGATTCGGCCGTTGACCTGGCCCTGGCGGAGGAACTGGGACGGTTGGCGGCCGCCGCCGGCCTGCAAGACGCCCTGCCCTTGGTGGCCGAAGCCGTGGACCGCCAGTTGTTGATCTCGGACCGCCCCCAACGCTACGGCACTGTCTATGTCTGGGTGCCGGTCCTCAAGGCCTGGCGCCTCTATGATGTGGATCCCACTACTACGGATGAGGATCGGGCGGCCATGGGAGTGCGCCCATTCCGAGAGCTTGTCGCGCGCGAGCAGGAACTAAACGGCGAGCGCTGGCAGGATCGCATCCGCTGATGCCCAAGCCCGGCCCCGCCCCCGCTTACTTGTACAGCCGCGCGACCTGCTCCCCGTATCCGTTGTAGGGTTCCGTTGGGCGCCATTCCCCCGTGGCCAGGTCGCGTTCCTGCTCCTGGGACCAACGCGGATGGGGTTTGTCCGGTATGACATTAGAGAGAAAGCCGTACTCCTGCGGGTGTAGATCGTTCCAGAATGTACCCGGCTGTTCGCGGGTGAACTCGACGCGCACGAAGCTCTTCGGAGACTTGTAGCCGTACTTCCAGGGCGTGATGACACGCAGGGGCGCCCCGTGCTGGGTCGGCAAGCCATGGCCGTAGACGCCGGTGACCAAAAGGGTCAGGGGATGGCGGGCCTCATCCAGGCGCAGGGCTTCGTAATAGGGCCAGGGATACTTGGCCGAGTTGCCAGAAGGATGCTGGCCAGGCGCCTGTTCGGGACGCAGGAATGAGAGGAAGCGCATGTAACGCGCCTCGGGTTTGGGGCGGCACCAGTCCACGAAGGCCGCCATGGGAAGACCGGTCCAGGGCACGGTCATGGCCCAGCGCTCGACGCAGCGGAAGCGGTAGACGCGCTCCTCCAGGGGCGCGCTGCGGGCGATCTCGTCCAGGTCAACGGTGCGTTCCTCTTCCACTGCGCCGGCGATTTCCACCGACCAGGGACGGGCCTCGAAACGGGCCGTGTGCTCGTGGACAGGTCCGGCCTTGCCCGGCAGAAACTCATAGAAGTTGTTCCAGGTCGAGGCCTTGGCCTCTGGGGTTATGCGCCGCCCACTATTAAAGGAGGCATTGCGTTTGGCCGGATAGAGCTGAGCACCACCGGCCGGCTCCCAGGCGGGCCGCCAAGTCGTGCTGGAAGTGTAGGCGTCCGGGGGCCGACGCAGGCCGCCGTCGGCCAGGGGCACGCCACCGGGCTCCGGCGCCGGACCATCGGCCCGCCCGCCAGCGTCGCCAGCGTCAGCGGCGGTTTCAGGTTTACCCGCTGCGCCGGCCTGCTGCCCCTCGGCCCCCTCGCGTCCGGCGCAGGCCCACAGGGGCAGCGCCGAGAGGGCGCCGGTCAGGCCCAGGGCGCGCAGCAGGGCGCGACGCCCCAGATAGGTGCTCTCATCGAGGACCGGGCCGTGTTGCTGAGCCCAGGGTCTGTTTTTGGGACGGGGATTAGCCATAAGCCACCTATACATCATGGCAACCGCCGAGCCCAGGGACTGTCTCGGACTGCTAGATCTTCAGACAAACCCGCCCGGCACTCGACAAGAGCCCGGGATGTGGCCAATCGCCTGTGGCTTGTGGCCTGTCCCTTGATGAATAATGCCCCAGCGATGACTGCCTCATTCCGCGACATCCTCAGCCAGCGCGTCCTCATCATGGACGGCGCCATGGGCACTGCTATCCATGCACTGGGCCTCGATCTCGAGCGCGACTTCAAGAATCTGGAGAACTGCTGCGAGGTCCTCAACGAGACCGCTCCCACCGCCATCCGCACCATCCACGAGGAGTACCTAGAGGTCGGCTGTGATGCCGTGGAGACCAACACCTTCGGCGCCACGCCCCTGACATTGGGGGAGTTCGGCGCCGCGGATCGCGCCCGGGACTGGAACCTGGCCGCCGCCCGCATTGCGCGGGAAGCCTGCGAGCGCTACGCGAGCGATGAACGACCGCGCTTTGTCGTGGGCTCCATGGGGCCCGGCACGCGGCTGCCGAGCCTCGGCCATGTGGGCTTCGATGAACTGCAGGCATCCTACGCCGTGCAAGCCCGCGCCCTGGCGGAAGGTGGCGTGGACGCCTTCGCCGTGGAGACCTGCCAGGATCCCCTGCAGATCAAAGCGGCCCTGTCCGCCATCCGCGCGGCCCGCGATGAAGCCGACCGAGAAATCGCCACGATCGTCAGCGTGACCATGGAAGTCACCGGCACCATGCTCGTCGGCACGGACATGGCCGCCGCCGTGGCCCTGCTCGATCCCTTCGACATCGATGTCCTGGCCCTCAACTGCGCCACTGGACCGCGGGAGATGGGCGAACACATCCGCTCCCTGGCCAAGACTTGCCGCAGCACCATTGGCGTTTACCCCAATGCCGGCTTGCCCCAACTCGTAGACGGCCTGCCCAGTTACCCGCTGACACCCGAGGAACTCGCCGACTGGCTACTGCGCTTCGTGCGCGAAGACGGCGTCTCTTTGGTGGGCGGTTGCTGTGGAACCACCCCGGCCCACATGCGTGAAGTCGTGCAGATGGTCGCCGCCGCCGAGCCAGCTTCGCGCAGCATTCAACACATTCCCCAGGTGACGAGCATCTACGGAGCCGTGCCCCTGCGCCAGGACAAGTCCCTGCTATTGGTGGGCGAACGCTCCAACGCCAACGGCAGCAAGGCCTTCCGGGAACACCTGCTGGGAGGCGATTTAGATGCCATGGTGCAACTGGGGCGTGACCAGTTGCGCGATGGAAGCCACCTGCTCGATGTCTGCGCGGCCTATGTGGGCCGTGACGAGGTCGCCGATCTCGGCGCAGTTGTCGAACGCTATCGCACTGATGTGCCCGCGCCGCTGATGATTGACAGCACCCATGCCGGAGCCATCGAGGCCGCCCTCAAGGCCTGTGGTGGCCGCAGCGTTATCAACTCCATCAATCTTGAGGATGGCGAGGAGCGCTGTGCCGAGATCCTGCCCCTGGCCCGGGAACACGGGGCGGCGGTGGTGTGTCTGACCATCGACGAAGATGGCATGGCCAAGAGCGCTGACGAAAAGGTACGCATCGCCCGCCGCCTGTTTGAGCTGTGCGTCGACGGCTACGGCATGCGCCCGGAGGACTTGCTCTTCGATGTGCTGACATTCACGATCTGCACCGGCAACGAGGACGACCGCCGATTGGGACTGGAAACCCTGGAAGCCATCAAGCGTCTGAGCGCGGAGTTGCCAGAAGCCTCCACTCTGTTGGGCCTCTCGAACATCTCCTTCGGCCTGCGCCCGGCGGCGCGTCATGTCCTCAACTCGGTTTTCATGCACCACGCCCAGGAAGCCGGTCTGACCGCCGCCATCCTACATCCGGGCCGTATCGAACCCCTGCACCGCATCGACCCACAGGCCCTGCGCGTGGCCGAAGATCTGATCTTCGATCGCCGCAAGCAGGACTACGATCCGCTACAGGAGTTCATGGCCCTCTTCGAGAATGTGGAGGTGCGAGCCAAGCGCAACAACACCAGTCCCGACGATCTCTGGGAACGCCTGCGTTGGCGCATCATCGAAGGCGAACGCGATGGCCTGGCGGAGGATCTGGAACTCGCCCGCGAAGAAAAAGAACCCCTGGCCATCATCAATCAGGACCTGTTGGGCGGCATGGCAAAGGTGGGCGAGCTATTCGGAGCCGGCGACATGCAACTGCCCTTTGTGCTCCAGTCGGCGGAAACCATGAAGGCTGCCGTACGCCACCTCGAGCCGCACATGGACAGCTCGGACCAGACCGCCCGTGGCAAACTCGTCTTGGCCACGGTGCGTGGGGATGTGCATGACATCGGCAAGAACCTGGTGGACATCATCCTGACCAACAATGGCTATACCGTCTTCAATGTGGGCATCAAGCAGCCGATCCAGCACATTCTGGAAGTGGCCTTCGAGCACGCCCCGGACGCCATCGGCATGAGCGGCCTGTTGGTCAAGAGCACCGTCATCATGAAGGAGAACTTGGAGGAAATGAATCGGCGCAACATCCGCGTGCCGGTCATCCTCGGTGGCGCGGCCCTGACCCGCGCCTATGTGGAGCAGGACTTGCGGGCCGTTTATGAAGGCCAGGTCTACTACGCCAAGGATGCCTTTGACGGCCTGGAACTGATGAACACAATTGCCTCCGCGCCGCGGCGCTCCGGCCTGCTCGGGACAACCTGCGAGGACGTGGCTGACGAAGTAATCGAGGCCGCCGCCGGTGCTCCGGGCATCGGCAACCCAACCGAGGTCCTGCGCGCCACATTGGAAGCAGTCAGCGAACTCGGCTCTCCCCCACCTCGGGAGCAACGGGCGACAAAGGCAGTAGCCGCCGGCCCGCCGTTGCCCGCAAATGCCGCCACGCGGGAAGCAGACTTGCCCACGGCGCCCTTCCTCGGCCCGCGCCTGATCGAGTCCATCCCGCTCCAGAGCATCCTGCCCTTCATCAACGAAACAACCCTGTTCCAGTTCCAGTGGGGCTACCGGCGCAAGGGCAAACCCGTTGAGGAGTACCGCTCGTTCATCAAGGAGCAGGTGCGCCCGATCTACTTCGAGTTGGCCAAGAGCTGCGCCCATGAGGGCATTCTCCGGCCGCGGGGCGCCTATGGCTTCTGGCGCTGCTTCAGGGAGGATGACGCCCTGGTGCTGCTCGATCCGGAAGACGAGGGACGGGAAGTGGCGCGTTTTGACTTCCCGCGCCAGAAGGGCAAACAGCACCTGTGCATCGCCGACTTTTTCCGTTCGGACAAGGACGAGTTGGACACTGTCGCCCTGCAGGCGGTGACCATTGGCCAGGAAGCCTCGGATGTGGCGCGCCAGTGGTTTGACGCGGACCGCTATCAGGACTACCTGCACCTGCACGGTCTGTCGGTGGAGGCCGCGGAAGGCGTGGCGGAATACGTCCACGGCTTGATTCGCGGAGATTGGGGAATCTCTGGTGAGGACGCCCGCAACATGAGCGACCTGCTCAAGCAAGATTACCGCGGCGCCCGTTTCTCCTTTGGCTATCCAGCCTGTCCCAACCTGGAATCACAGGAGATCATCCTCGATCTTCTTAATACCGAGTCCATCGACATCCACATGGGCGACGAGTCCCAACTCTGGCCCGAACAATCGACCTCGGCCATCGTTTGCCACCATCCCCAGGCGCGCTACTTCACCCTTTGATGGAGCGCATCCTCGAAGTCGAGGCCATGGACACAGCCGAGGAGGCCGTGGCCTACGACGAGATGGATCACAGCGAAGCCAATGCCGCTTTCCTGACGCGGCTCTTGGAGCTGGGCGTCGACGGCGCGACGCTGGACATCGGCGTAGGACCGGGGCATCTGCCACTGCTGCTCTGCGCCGCCTGCCCCGCGGTCTCGGTCATCGGCATCGATCTCTCCAAGCACATGTTGGCCGCTGCCGAACGGCACCGCAGCCCTTCGCCCTTTGCGGACCGCATCGAATACCGCCTGGCCGACGCCAAGGGCCTGCCCTTCTCCACCGGCCAGTTTGATGCGGTCTACAGCAACACGATTCTGCATCACATTCCCGCGCCCCTGCCGTTTCTGACCGAGGCTCGCCGCGTGCTGAAGCCCGGCGGGTGCCTGCTGATCCGCGATCTGTTTCGGCCGACCTCGCCCCAGGCCGCCGACGCCCTGGCCATGCTCCACGCCGGCCAGGCAACGGAGTACCAGCGCCAGCTGTTTCGGGACAGCCTGGGAGCAGCCTTCACGCCCGCTGAACTGCGGGCATTGGCCGACGAAGCGGGCCTTGGGGACGCCGAGTTGGTCATCGACACTGACCGCCACATGTCCCTGCAACTGCGGGCCAATTGAGCCGCCCAACCCAGGCTGAAAAGCGTTCAGCTTGAGTGAAAAGGGCAGTCACCATGGCACCCGCGCGCGTCGCTTGCCTCGCTTTGGTTATCCTGTCGCCATGATTCTCACCCGCCTCCATCAATGCGCCCTGATTCTGCTGGCCGCGACCGGAAACGCCCTGGCCCAGGACCGACCCGCACCCGAACTCCTGGCTCACCAGCCCCTGCGATTGGCCCTGCACGCCTTGGCCACGGAACATCCGACGCGCATCCAACTACTGAGCGTGGGTACTTCCCGCGCCGGCCGCCAGATCGATGCCCTGCGCTTTACTGGCAGCGAGCCGGTCGGCGCCGAGCCCGCTCTACTGGTGGTGGCCAACTTGGAAGGCCCGCAGGTCTACACCAGCGCCCTGGCCTTGGACCTGGCCCGCCGGTTCGCCGCCGATGAGGGAGAGCTGCCGACGCTGCTGGCTAACACGACGGTGTACATTATCCCCCGAGCCAATCCCGACGGGGCCCAGGCGCGCTTTGAAAAGCCCCTCATGGAACGACTGGCCACGGGTGCTGGAGTTGATAACGACCGAGACGGCCGCAGCGGCGAGGACTCGCCCTCGGATGTGAACGGCGACGGACTGCTCAGCCAGATGCGCGTCCTGGATCCCGCTGGGACCTGGATCGAGGACCCACTCGATCCACGCGCCATGACCCTCGCCGACACACAGCGCGGTGAGCTCGGTCGCTACAAACTACTGGTGGAGGGCCGGGACTCTGATGGAGACGGCGAAGTGGGCGAGGACCCCCTCCTCGATGCCCGCATGGATCAGAACTTCCCCCAGGAGTGGCCGGAACACACGCCCTCCGCCGGCCTCTTCCCCACGGACGAACCGGAGGCCCGCGCCCTGGCTGAGTTTGTGCTGCACCACCGGGACATCGGGTTGGTGCTGGTTGTCGGTGCCCAGGACAACTTGGCCGAGGCTCCTTCCACTGTCAGCGAAGGTGCCGCCAAGGGAAAACGCATCCCCCCGCCTGGCATGCTGGAAACAGATGCCAAGCTGCTCGCCAGCTTGGCGCGGCAACTTGAGGAAGCTGGCGTCGAGGCCAAGCCCGGAGACAAGTCGCGCGCCGGCACATTCCAGTCCTGGTGCGAAGCCCAGCGCGGCCTGCCCACCGTGAGCTTGCAACTCTGGGAAACACCATCCGCAGAACAGGAAGCCAAAACAGAGGATTCCAACGACGCCCAGAAAACGCCGGATGAGGAACAGGAGCAGCCCACAACCGAGGAAGCCTCAGCGGCTCCTAGTAAAAAAGACAAGCCCGATCGGAAGCCCTCAGAAACCGTCAAGGCCCTGGCCTGGATCGACCGCAGCGGCGAGGCCTCGCGTTTTGTGCCGTGGACTTCCTTTGATCACCCGGAACTCGGCCCGCTGGAAATCGGCGGCCTGGCCCCCTACGCCCTAGTGGAGCCACCCCTTGAGGAACTACCCGGCCTGGCAGTTCAATTATCGCAGGCCCTGCCGATCCTGGCGGCCGCCCTGCCACGAGCCACCATCAGCTCCTTCACCGCCCGCGATCTGGGCAATCAGCTGTTTGAACTCAAGGCCGCCGTGTCCAACAACGCGCTGCTGCCCTTACGCAGCGCCGCGGCCCTGCGCGCCCGCACTCCGCGGCCCCTGCGCCTGCACCTGACGCTCCCTGCGGGGGCGTCAGTGCTGGCCGGTGAACCCATTCAATCCGTGGACAACCTGACCGGCTCCGGCGGACGCGAAGAACTCCGTTGGCTGGTGCGTTGCACCGACCCCACCACCATCACCCTGCGAGCCCAGGCCGATCATGTGGGCCAGACAAGCGCTCAACCGGAGCTCATCCAATGAAATCCATAGCCCTCGGCATCGCCCTCATCCTGTTCCCAGGTAGCCCGACGCCCGCTACCCAGGATTCAGCCGTTGGCCAGCGAACAGCAGGCTTCCCGGGCACACCCATCGGCCACCAACCGCGGGTCGAAATTCCCTGGAACCGTCTCTACGATCTGCCGGAACTCTACGGGCACTTCGATGCCCTGGTGGCTGCCTGGCCTGAGCTGATCTCCATGCAGGTCATCGGCCACAGCATNGAGAGCCGCGAACTGCGCGTCTACACGCTGAACAATCCNGCCACCGGNGCACCCGAGACCAAACCCGCCATGTGGNTTGACGCNAATGTGCACGGCAACGAAGTCCAGGGCGGCGAGGCNGGTCTCTACNTGGCCTGGTATCTGCTGGAGAACTTCGGCACCAACGATGAACTGACCGAACTCCTGGATGGCAGCTCCTTCTACATCCTGCCCACGGTCAACCCCGATGGGCGCGCCCATTGGTTCCAGCGCGCCCACAACCCCCACTCCTCACGCACAGGTGTTTTCCCCACGGACAACGACCGCGATGGATTGAGCGACGAGGATGGGCCTGATGACTTGGATGGCGACGGGCATATCGTCCAGATGCGCAAGTTCACTCCCGGCGAGGGCACCCACCGGTTGAACGCAGATGATCCACGCATCATGGAACGGGTACCACCTGACACGCGCGGCCCGCGCGGTGATTGGACCTTGCTCGGTTCAGAGGGCATCGACAACGACGGGGACGGCCACATCAACGAGGACGGCGTTGGTGGCTATGACATGAACCGGGCCTGGCCCGCCATGTGGATGCCAAATCACATTCAGTACGGCGCCGGCCCCTATCCGCTCTACTGGCCAGAAACGCGCTGCATCGCGCGCTTTCTCTACCAGCACCCCAATGTGGCGGCGGTCCAGTCCTTCCACAACAGCGGTGGCATGCTGTTGCGCGGCCCAGGAGCCAAGAGTTTCGGTAGCTATCCCGCCCGCGACCTGCGCGCCTTCGACGAGTTGGGGCGTAACGGCGAGAAGATGCTGCCCTTCTACCGATACATGGTGATCTGGAAAGACCTCTACACCGTGTTTGGAGGCTTCGCCACCTGGACCTATGAAGGCCTCGGCATTATCTCCTTCACCAACGAACTCTGGACCACAGATCGCATGTACCCGGATGAGGGGGAACGCCAGGATGCGAGCTGGGGCTGGATGGGAAACACGCGCCAAACCGAGAAGCGCTGGTTCGACGATCACCTCCTGATGGGCGCCGGCCACATTGAATGGCACCCAGCCGAGCACCCGCTCTACGGGGAGATCGAAATCGGCGGCTTCCGCAAGGATGTGGGCCGCGTGCCCCCGACCTTCCTGATAGAAGAAATGCTACACCGCAACGCGCTTTTCTGCATTGAACACGCACGAGCCATGCCTTTGGTCAAGCTGATATCACTCACCAGCGAGGACCTGGGGGATGGACTGACCGCAGTGGACGCGGTCTTCAGAAACGAACACATCATTCCCACGCGCACCCAACACTCCGCCGACAATCACATCGGCACGCCCGATGTCTTCGAACTCACTGGAGAGTCCATCGAAGTCCTGGCCAGCGGCCTGCGTGGCGATCGCTGGCGCCCCAATCGGCTAGACCTGGAGAAGCACGAGCCGGCCCGCATCCTGAGCGAAGAAGGCATCAACGGCCGCAGCGAACTGCGCCTGCGCTGGTTTGTGCGGGGTAGCGGAGCGGTGACCGTTAGTTGGAGTGGCGAAAAGGGTCGGACAGTCTCAAGCACCTTGGAGTTGCCCTAACTGAGACACAGGTGCTGAGGCTGGTTGGCGGCGGCTCAGTTGCCGCAGGACCAACCGAACATGATGCCGAAATCGCCGCCGGCGGCCGCCACCAGGTCCTCGTGGAAAGAACAAAACAGGCGTTGGCCCGCGGCCAGGTCCCAGGCCGCACCGAGGCCCAGGGCGATGATCTCGGCGTCGATCTCCTCCAACTCGTAGCCGGTGACCGGCGACGAAGCCCACACGAGCTGTCCCAACAGGGAGAGGTGATCGGTCCAACGGTATTCGCTGCCAAACTGCAGACACAGTTGCTCTCCGAATTCCGTCGGGGCGCCCGCGAATGAGTCCGGTGTAGCGGCCCACAGCAGATCAACGGCACCAGACAAGGTCCAACGCCCGAGATTGCGTTCCCCGATCAAACCCAGGCCACCGTCCACCCCGCCACTACCCACCCCCACGCTTTCATCACCCAGGGGCAACTCCAGCCCAATGCGCCAAGCGAGGCCCGGGCCCTGCTCGTCCTCTCTCCGCAGTACGCGCGTGTAAACCAGGGGTACATCCCCGAGGGCCAACTCGTTCTCATCCAGACTCCAGACAGTTTGGCCATTGCGCCGCAGCCGCATCTCGTATTGATCGTCTTCGGCCTTGGTCCGCCCGCCAACTGGCAGATTGAAAAAAGCGTGGAAGCTGTTGACCAGGCTATCCAAGAATCCGCTGGTGGCGTACTGCACCGGCACCTCGACTTCCAAGTCAGCTTGTTCGCCTAGCGCCCAACGCCCCCGAGCAGTCACGCGGCCGTACTCACCGTCCAACCCGACGCGCTCGCCAGGCAACTGATCCACCTCGAAGATACTAGTGTAGGCCCCCTGGACCTCGTACCAGCCAGACCCTCGCTGTTGCGCCACCGGCCGCCGGGGACGGAAAGAGAGGCGCGTCAGAGACACCGGCTGTTGAATACGCGTAGGCAAGGGCCCGCGCACGGTGGGCAAGGGCGCATCCGATCGAGTAGAGAGGCAGGAACAGCAAACGGCTAGGAGCAAGGCCAGGAGGGCATTCCCAAAGCGAGAGTTCATTGAGGCTGAAATGAGGGCGCCCCGGCCCATGTACTGCGCGATCCCCATGCTGTTGAAAGTCACCTGTCCACCTCCCGGATTTCAAGGTCCACCAGGGCAAGGCTCCCCTCCGCCAACGGCACAGATGGCCCCAACAGAAGCTGTCCGTCCGGACGCCAGCCATCCAACAGGGCGTAAAGGTCATTCATACCTGCGTTCAGCCGCACCAACGCCAAGCGCCTCCGCCCGCCACCAGCCCCGGCGGCACCTTCCTGCAGGAAAACCAACGAACCCTTGCGCTTGGAACGCAGCCGGAGATGGACGAGCACCCGTCCACCAGCATGCTCCCCAGGGGGCGGCAAACGCCACAGACCGCTAGCCTCGGCGGTGCCGACATGCTCGGAGTTCACCTGGAGAATGCTGTGCCCACTGCGCATGAACAACTCCCGCAGGACCGCAGGGCTTTCCTGCAACATGAACGTCGCCGGCATGAACTCCAAAGCGCGCCCGACCCACATCTGAATGACAACATCCGGCTCTTCACCAAGAATGCGCTCCTCATCGAACTCATAGCGCCAGTAGGCGGAGAAGTACGAAAAATCCTCCGCCAGCCAATGGCGCATCTGCTCCGAAAAAGAATCGTGCAGGAGTACGCCACGGGGCAAGTCCTGATTGGGATGGAGCGTCCGCAGCGTGCGGGGGGGAGCGCCTGTTACGGCTTGAGGTTGCGCCTGCCGCGGCGCCTTTGGACGGCATTTGACACTCTTCTGGACAAGCACGTCTTCCAGGTACATGCGCCGCGCCCAAGAATCACCCGGCGCATCACTTGCGACGAGCTCAAAGTCAGCCGCCGTTTGGCCGCGATAACTGGCCAAGGCCTCGCCCAGTTCCCGGCCCAACCGCTCGTAGGCCGCCAGCGCTCCACGCTCGGTCCAATGTGTTCCGAGTGGGTAGTAGGCCAGGTCATCTTTGCCGTCTGCCTTCTTCGCCTCAAGCAACACGGGTCTTAGGTCCACGACCCTCACCGTTGAATGCTGTCGCAGATAGGTCGTCAACTGTTCCAAGCGGCTGGGCCCCACCCGGCCAAGACGTGCCGGCATTTTCTCAGGGTATATCTCCCACTTGCTGGGGCCGATGGCGAATACGTATTTGATGCCACGCTGGGCAAGCCTGTCCCGGCGGCTCTCAAGAGACCAACACCAATCCTCCAGCTCGCGCCTCGTGAAGGGGATTGCCCCGCGGTACATTTCGATTGAACGGCTGTCGGTGGTGAACATCCAACCATCGCGCCCCTGAATCATGCTCTGGGCTGGCGAAGTGCCCAGACCAATCCACTTCAGGCCGTTGTGCCAACGCAGAAGATTTGCACGGAAACCGAAGTGGTCTCCATACCAAGCCTCGAACTCCCTTGGATAGGAACCGAGGGCCGCGCGCCCTTCCGGCCAGGCTGGTTTATCGGCCAGCTTGCGAAACTCAGCCCGAGAATCACCGGGGACCTCATCCTCCACCCAGGCCTGCCGCACTAGGGGACTACAAACAGCCAGGATGAAGAAACCGCTGAGGAAACGACTCCAACCTGGTGACGATCCCGCCAGCGGGGTACTGACACTCGCTCTGCGCCCTCTCATCAAAAGCGAAAGTAGATGAACGGGTTGTAAGTATTGGCGGACATCTCCATGGCCGAGAGCAGGAGTATCAGGGCTACCGCCAAGAAGCTCGCCGCATCCATGGCCCAGAGTTGTCCGCGGCCGCGTTCCTCTGTCAGCAACCGTTTGTAGTAATGGCCCAGGGTGCGCACCCAGGGCATGGATCCAATCAAGCCGGCCAGCAGGGCCAGGAGCACAACCGGGTCGACAAAGAGGCCCACGGGCTGCAGGCGCGCCGCTCCCTCGGCCCCGAAGCCGGCCATGGCGCTCAACATTGCAATCGCCTGCGAGATGTCAGTGGCGCGAAAGAACACCCAGCCGATCATGACCACCAGCAGCGTATAGGCGTGGCGTAGGGGCTTGGCCAGTTTGTCCAGGCCGCGTCCGAGGCCCAAGCGCTCGATCACCAGGAACAGGCCATGGTAGAGCCCCCAGACCAAGAAGCTCCAACTGGCTCCGTGCCACAGGCCACAGAGGATGAAGACCGTGAGCAGGTTGCCGTAGACCCGCAGCGGCGAGCAACGGTTGCCGCCCAGGGGAATGTACAGGTAGTCGCGATACCAACTGGAAAGACTGATATGCCAGCGACGCCAGAACTCGGTGATCGAGCGCGAGATGTAGGGGAAGTTGAAGTTCTCCAGGAAACGGAAACCGAACATGTGGCCGAGGCCGATGGCCATGTCCGAGTAGCCGGAGAAGTCGAAGTAGATTTGAAGCGTGTAGCAGAGGGTTCCGAACCAGGCCAAGGGCGCGGACACCTGTTCCAGGGGTAGCTCAAAGATGCGGTCGGCTTGCAGGGCCACGATGTTTGCAATCAACATCTTCTTCCCCAGCCCGACCACAAAACGCCGCACGCCGTAGGCGAAACCCGATAGCGTGACAGTGCGTTCCACCAATTGCTTGGCGATGTCCCGGTAACGCACGATCGGCCCGGCTATCAACTGGGGGAAGAGCGCTATGTAGGTGGCGAAGTGGATCGGGTTTTTTTGAACCTCGGCATCGCGCCGGTAGATGTCGATGACATAGCTCATGGCCTGGAAGGTGAAAAACGAGATGCCGATGGGCAGTCGAATTTGCCAGTCCGCGGCCAGGGGAGCGTCGATCAGGCCCATGGCCATGAGCGGCGGCCCACACACCTCTCCGATAACTGGCAATCCAGTTGATGACAGCCCCAGCTCCACCATCAGCCCCGATAGTGTTTCCCAAATCCAGTTGGCGTATTTGAATACGACCAGCAGAGCGAGATTGAAAACCAGGCTGAGGGTAACAACGCCTTTGCCCCGTTCGCCGCGCTCCTGGGCGCTCCCCAACCAGCGCCCAAAGGCGTAGTTGCCGACGATGGATGCCAGCATCAGGATGACGACTTCCTGCTCGCCCCAGGCATAGAAAAACAGGCTGGCCGTCAGGAGGACGAGGTTTCTAAACCAACGCCCCAGCACGAGGTACAAGAGCAGCACCAGGGGCAGGAAGAGAAACAGAAATACTTGGGAGCTAAAAACCATGATCGTTATGCCACCTTCACCGATCGACGGCCCTAACCTCAAGCCTGTAGAGCGTGTAGTTGCCCAGCTCGTGCGGGAACCGCAGCCGCAGGGCGCCTTCCAAATCCGGGGCATGCAGGTGGAAGTAGACTGTGCTCCGGCCAGCCTCCAGGGCTTTCATCTCTGTGTTTCCGCGGCTGAAGTTCGGCACACGCCGGGTGCGCCAGGCTAGGTACAGACGGCCACCCTGCGCCGCTTCAAGATCCATGGCCACGACAAAAGTATGGGCCACGTCACCCTCCAGGCCTTCGAGGACCAACTCCCTGGGTCCGGCCTGGATAGGCGCTAAGAGCGCCGCTGCTGGCTCGGGCTCGACAGAGAGCCTCAAACGACCGTTGGCCGCAAAGGCCTTGGCCTCCGCGGCACTCATGGAACGGGCTACTCGATTGGAGCCCTGGAAGATCCTACGCAGTCCGGCCTGATCCCAGGCGCAGGCCTGATCCGCTTCCTGGGTGACTAGACAGCGCTCGACACGCAGGTCCAACACCAGGTCCGCATCTTGGACGGCCTCCAGGGAGGCGACCAGGGGGCGGTCGCGGAAGCAGGTAACCTGCTCGGTAACCTCCGCCATGAAAGGCCTCATCTGCATTCCGAAAGAGTCGTGAAACATGACGACCTCTGGCAAGGCGGCATCTCCCGTTGCCATGACTAGATCCCGTGCATCAATCATGGTGGACTCAACCTCACTTGCTCGTGTGTGCTGGGGATCCGGGTTGTGAGAATACACCTCCTGGAAGAGCACATCCTCTAGATACATGCGATCAGCCCAAGTGTCCGCCTGTTTGTCCTGCGGGGCGCGACGACAATGGGCGGCGAGGAAAGGCGTCATGGACTCATATTCCGGAGCAAGCAAGTCACGCATGGCGGCCACCAGTTCCACGTGGGCAGCGAAGGCGCCGCGATTGGTCCAATGTGTACCCAGCGGATAATAGGTATAGCGGGTTCCTTCGTCTCGATCCCGTTCTGCTCGCAAGGCCGGCCGCAAGTCGAGGAGCTGAAAATCGGAGTGCTCCTTGAGATGGGCTATGAGCTGATCCAGGCGTGTTGACCCCACCGCCGTCAGGCTGGGTGGCAGGAAGTCACCGTAGACTTGGTTCTTGTTCGGAGCGATGGCGAAGAGGTAGCTAACACCCCGCGCCGCCAACGCATCTCGGCGTTCCTCCAGTTTGAAACACCACTCTTCCAGCTCAATGTCAGAAAGGGGAGCTAGGCCCCGGTGGACTTCGAGGGACTGGCTGGCGGTCAAGAACACCCAGTCAGCACGACCCCGCACAAGCAGAGGCGTGGGGCTGACGCCTAGCCCATACCACAAGAGACGCGCCCGCAAGCGCAGGAGGTCGGTGCGCAGGCCGATCGTATCCGACCAATGCTGTTCGAATTGATCAGGAAACTTGGCGGCGGCGGTCAGACTCATGGCGAGTTGTGGGCTGGGCGCCACTGGACGGCGCTCATTGACCACGGCTCCCTCCACTGGTTCGCTCACCAGAGCCACCACTCCCGGCGCGGCCAGCGCTGCTGCGGAAACCACGACCAATGCCAGGTCCCAGGATCTGTGCCTGCGCCCCTTGATCATCTGGACGAACCCCGGAACTGCCGACACTCCCCTGCGCGCCGCCGACCTGGCAAACCAATGGGCCTCACTCCGCGCCCCGGTCTCCCGGCTGCCAAAGGACATCCCCACGGCCACCGTCATTGGCCTGTCGCGCCCAGACGAAGAGGAGATCGGAAAGCCTGTTCAGGTAGCGCAGCACCTCACCGTTCACCAACTCTCCATCTTCAGCCACAAGCAGTGAAACCGCACGCTCGGCCCGTCGACAAACCGTGCGCGCCAGGTGCAGCCAAGCAGCTCCCGCGCTCCCGCCGGGCAGGACAAATGAGTTCAACGGTTCGAGCCCGGCGTTGACCGCGTCGATGCTCGCCTCTAGTCGAGCGACCTGGTCCGCCGTCAATCGCAGGCCGGGACCGGCACTACCCGGCACGCACAAGTCTGCCCCCAAATCTCCCAGGTCATTCTGTACGCGCAGGACCTCATCAGCGATTCCACTCGGCAGAGCCTGCAACCGTGCCACGCCCAAGACAGCCGCCAACTCATCCACCTCCCCATAGGCGGCGACGCGGGGGGCGTGCTTGGGCAAACTTTGGCCATCGCCCAGGCGAGTCTGGCCGTCGTCACCGGCGCCGGTGTAGATGCGGTTGAGATGCACCATGGGGCTCGATCATCGGTCTCATCCCGACCCGGAACAAGCCCCCGGCCATGCTTCCGGGATCAGGTGCGTTCCTCGTCCTGGGCGGCCCGCTCACAGGCGTCTGCGCGCCGGGCTCTCCGGCGGGGATTCGGATTCAAGCCAAAATCCGCCGGCGTTGAGCTATCTCCCAGGGCGGTCAGCATCTTGTGCCAGGCCCGGGCGTCTCTGGTCTCCAGCGGGGCGCGGGAAAAAACGCGCTCGATGGAGGTTTCGATGTCCTTGCGGGCGGATTCCGAGCGCGCCACCTGGCCGCCAAAGACCTTGCGCAGCCGCGCCTTGAGGAACTCCCGCTCCTGGGCAGTGGCGGCGCTCAGCCCGTCGAAATCCACGCGCTCGACTCTCTCCGTGAAGAGGTGTGAGAGCACGACTCCCACGGAAACCGCCAGGTTCAGGGAGGTGTGCTCGGTCGAAGTGGGGATGTGGACCAGATCCTGGAGCAAATCGGCCTCGGCGCCGGTCAGGCCGTTCACCTCGCTACCGAAAACCAGGGCCAGGCGCTCCTGGCGCTGGGCCAACTCGTCGCGCACCTCCCGCCAATCCAGACGCAAGCGCTGGTCCCGGGCGCGGGCCGTGAAGCCCACGGCGTGTTGAATGTCAGCGAGGGCCGCGGGCAGGGAATCCACCACACAAATGCGCTCCGCCATGCCATCGACCCCGTGGGCCATTTGCTCGAACTCCGGGTGAATGAGCAGGGAGGGGCGTTGGGGGGAAACAACAAAGAACTCCAGGGGACCGAAATTGGCGGCAATGCGCAGGGCCATGCCCACATTGCGCGGGCCCGCAGGGCGCACGAGAACAAGGCGTTTCACACCTGGCCTCCCAGGGCCGCCAATTGCTCCGGATCGGCGTTACCGCCGGAGATAACGACCGCCACGCGCAGGGGCTCGGCCTGTGAGCGCTCAGCCAACCACTCCCGTGGCAGTCGCTCTGAAAAAACCAGCGCCGCGGCGGCCGCACCGGCTGGTTCGACCTTCTCCCCCGCCGCCACCAAGCGCGCCTGGGCGGCCAGGATGGCGTCGTCCTCCACCAGACGCATGAGATCTACCGTGCGACTGCAGATGTCAATGTTGATCTGGCCGGAGTGCAATGGGCAGAGCCCCTGAATGGCAGTGGTGATGTCCGTCAAGATGACCGGCTTCCCGGTTTCCATACCCAGGGCCAGGGACGGAGCGCCCGCGGGCTCGGCACCGACCACCTTGACGCTGTCTCCTAGGGCACGCTTGAGAGCCAGCGATGTACCGGAAATCAAACCGCCGCCGCCCACGGGAACGATGACCACATCGACCTCGGGCCAATCCTCGGCGATCTCCAGCCCCACGGTGCCGGCTCCCTCCAGGGTGCGCTGCGCGTCATAGGGGTGAATGAGTTGGGCGCCTTCAGCCACCGCCCGGGCGCAGCGCTCCTCGCACTCCTCGCGAGTTGGACACAATACCACCTGCGCCCCCGCTTCCCGGCAGGCCGCGATCTTGTTGGGATAGGCGTCCTGCGGCATAAAAACCGTGGCCCCCACACAAGCGCGTTGGGCCGCCCAGGAAAGGGCCCGACCGTGGTTGCCGGAGCTGGTGCAAACCACACCCGCGGCGGCGGTTTCGGGGGTCAGCTTGCTGATCTGATTCCAGGCTCCACGGGCTTTGAAGGAGCCCGTCTCCTGCAGGTGCTCCGCCTTCAGGCGCAACTCAAGGGCGGGATTCGAGCAGTCAAAGGGGATCAGAGGTGTGCGCCGCACGACGCCGGCCAGACACCGAGCGGCCCCAGCGATATCAACCTGGGGCAACAGGTCGGCCAGGCCGGTGCTGGTGGTCTCGTCATCGCGCTCGTGGTTCATGACTGGGAATCCCGTGCTGGGGTCCAGCATTCTACGCCGAACCTCGGGCCCGCGCCGAGTGCCCTTTGGCTACTCCTCCCCACTCCCAGCGGCAGTGCGTGTATCCCAGAGCTGTTTCCGCACCGCTGCACTCAGACAGTCTAGACTCTGGCGTGCCCCCGCCAAACGAACGCCTCCCCCTGCCCTTCAGCGGCCCCTACTTGCTGGCCCCCATGCAGGGCATCACCGAGCCAGCCTTCCGCAACCTGGTCCTGGCCCGCAATCCGCCCGACCAGCTCGGAGGTGCATTCACCGAGTTCGTACGGATCACAAACCACCCGGCTTCGCCGCGCGAGCTGCGGCGGCATCTAGGCGCCGCCCGCTTTGCCGCCCCGGTTGGCATTCAATTCATGGGTTCCGACGCGAGCCTGATGGCGGAATCCGCCCGAAGGGCCGCAGAGGCGGGCGCGCCCCTCGTCGATCTCAACTTCGGTTGCCCCGCGCCAGGCGCCCTGGCCACCTGCGCCGGAGCCGCCCTGCTCAAAAGCCCCCGGTCCATCGAACAGATGCTCGCCACCTGCCGCGCGGCCCTGCCCGACACGCCGCTGTCCGCCAAGATCCGCGCCGGCTTCGACGACGACGAACTGCTCTGTGACCTGGCCCTGGCTGCCGAGACCGGCGGCGCCGACCTGCTCACGGTCCACTGCCGCACGCGAGCGGAGTCCTACCGCCCCACCCGCGCCTGGGATCGCATCGCCCGCACCGTCGCCGCCACCTCGCTGCCAGTCTGCGGCAACGGAGGCGTGGAACGCCATTGCGACCTGGCCGCCATGCGCGCCGAGACCGGCTGCCGGTATGTCATGGTTGGTCACGGCGCTCTGGCCGACCCCTGGATCTTCAGCGGCCACCGGGCCAGCCCGGGGGAGGCGGCGCGCTTCCTGCTCGATTACGCCGCGGCCCTCACCGGACAAGCGGGCGGCGGGCAAACAAAGGCCGCCGCCCGGGTGAAGCAGCTCCTCGGGCACTGGACCGCGGGAGATCTGTTGGGAGATGAACGCCGGGAGTGGCTGTGTGAGAAACAGCCAGAGGCCCTGCTGGCCCGTTTGGAGAACTGCCTGGGCGGGACCTAGGGGCCTGGGGAGCCCGGGAGGCCCTGGGGGCCGGGTGCCCGCGGGACTCGGAGCGCCGGAGCGCCTCGGGCTGGGGCTGGGAGCCCGGAAGCCAGGGCGCCGAGCAAGCCACCACCACCCCCACCCTCCCTGGGAAATGTCCCCCAGAGACCGCTTGGGGACCGCGTGGGTCGCCGGCAAAAGTTGAAAAACTACTGTATGGGGATTCCCCTACTCGGCCCCCGCCCTGCCGAGGGCCTCGCGGATCAAGGCGCCAACGCCCAAGTCGTACCCCTCCGTCCAGAGGATCGGGCTCCCATCCGCTCCCAACAACACGGTGGAAGGCAGCGGGGCGAAGCTGCCGTCGTCCCGCTGGCCCAGGCCCAGGGCCTCGCCCAGGGCTCTTGACCCATCGGCCACGGGCAATGGCAATGCTGCCAGCTCCGGCGGAAGTTCCATGCCAGCGGCGGAAGGCAGCAACACGCCCAAGGCGGAGAACCCCGCCTGCTCCAACTCCGGGACCAGCTCCGCGAACAGGGGCAACATGCGAATGGAGGGTTCGTTGTCCAAGGAAAACAGGACCAACAAGAGAGAGCCGTCGGCCTGCTCTCCGGCCAGGCGCCAGGTCCTGCCCCCCCGATCCAATAGCGGATCCACAAGTTGCGGCGCCGCAGCACCACCAGCACTACCCGCGGCGGCTTCCAACCCGCCCCAGTTGCGCACCATGGGCAGGCCGTAGGCACCGGCCCCCGGCGGCGGATCCAGCTCCCATTCAATGGTCCTAACGCCACCGGCACCGACCTCCGCCAGCGCTGTCCTGACCCAGGCATCTCCGTTTCCATTGCGCACGCCGGCGGTCACTAGGTACTCCCCCGCCGGCACACTGGCGAACATCGAATCACCCTCGGTCGCAATCTGCACATTTCGCAGGGGAGCCCAACTGCCGTCGCTGAAGCGGGCCACATCCCAACCGCGGAAGCCCGTGTCGACGACGCCGCCGCGACGCAGGATGAGTTCGATGCGACCGGTACCGGCCTTCCCCGAGCCATCGGCTTGACCCTCCGCCAGCGCAGCCCCCTCCAACGGCACAGCGCCCTCCGCCATGACAAAGGCCTCGGCTGACCGGGGGTTGAAGCGCCCCCAACCGGCACCGTCATGGAACTCCACCCATTCCTCGTGGGCCAACCTCCGCGCGGGCACACCCAGGGAGCGCAGAATCCCGACACCCAAAACGACGAGTTCGCGCTCGGTCCCCGCACCGCAGCGCCAACTCTGACCGGGATTCATCAAGGGCCCCAGTCGCCCGCGGCTACCGCTGCCCATTTCTCCTGCCAATCGTGCGTGCACGCGTCGGGCCGTTTCCACATTGCTCTCGTCGTGACAATCCGCGAAGGCCAAGCCTAGCTCCTTGCGCCAGACGCCCAGGTGTTCGTTGTCCACACCCGCCTTCAGCACATAGTCCCGCCACAGTTCCTCGGAAACGCCCGGCCTCCGAGCGGCCAGGGCCCCGGTCACATGATCTGCAATCGTATCTCCTTCCAACTCGAGTCGATCCAGATGCGTGGTGCGCGCCAGGAACTCCACCGCCGATCGTCGCTGTTCGAGATCCGGCGTGTAGAGGGCCTCGGCCAAACGGCTCCAGTTGTCCAGGGCGTCAACTAAAATGCCGTGGGCGCGCTCCGCAACCTCCGCGCCGGCCTCCACCAAGAGTGCCCGCAACTCTGGCTCCTGTTCCGGGTCATATGCGCTAGGACGCGTGTAAGAGGCTAGCTCCGGGCGCACATTGGGCTCCGCCGCCGCGTCGCCCTTGGGGCGCATGGCAGCCAAACGCCCGGCTTCGTCAGTGGTTGGGAAGCGCAGCCAGAAGCTCTGCGGCGGCGCCGCCCCCGGTTGCACCTTGAGTTCCACGGGAGTCGTACCGGCGGGCTTTGAGGCCGCCACCTGGTGTGCACGGCCATGGCTTTCATCACCGGCGGAAATGAAGAACTCCCCCATGCCCACCAGGATACGGGCGCGGCCGTCTTCATCAGTGCGCCGCCGGGTCAGGGAGCGCAAACCACCGAAGTTGAACACTGACACGGCCACGGGACAGTCCGACAGTGCTCGGCCAGCTTCATCGGTCACCACAACATCCAGCTCCCCGGTCATGGCGTAGACCGCAGTCGAGTTGATGTATGAGGTATTGCCATTGACGCGATACACGCGGTCCCCGGTCTCGAAACCGTCCGGCTTGCCGTACATGGTGCTGACAACCATCCCGGCGCGTCGGGCGGGCCCGGTAAACCAGGCCTGGTCGAGGTTGTCCCCAGGCTCGCAACCACCCAAGTAGTACCAGTCTCCGTCCGCCCAGACTTCGACCCAGGCGTGGTTGTTGTCATTGGTTGCCCACCAGGGCGTGGAACATGGCCGCGCCGGGATTCCAGCCGCGCGCATGGCATCAATGCAGAAGATCATCATCTCCTCACAGCGTCCGTAACCGGCCTTCAGCGTGGAGAGCGCGTTTTGATCGCGGAACTCCGTTTGCTTGAAGCCGACGCGCTGCGCACACCAGCGGTTGATGGCCAGGGCCGCATCCACCATGTTCGTGCATTTGGCCAGCAGCGGTTGCAACTCACGGAAGAACCGCCCGCGCCAGGCAGAGTTCGCTTCCTGTGTCACGCGGTGGGGCAACACATAGTGCAGGAAGACATTCTCCGGCACGCTGCTGCCCCAGGGCAGGTCCTCCCGAGCGCGCAGGGCCAACTGTTGATTCTCCACGAGCTCCTGCCTGGAGAGGCTGACCAGGTCCACCGTCGGCATGTTGGCCACGAGGAACTCCGCCGCCCGCCGCCCCTCACCTTCCCAGGCATCGAGATAGGCCGCCACTTCAGCGCGGTTTTTCCCCGCCCGGCCCAGGCTCTCCTCCACGCGTTGCGCCAGGCTTGCCGCGGCTCCCGGGTCGGATACTGGCGAGCCACTCTGGCAGGCCAGCAACAGGGTCAAAAGGGGCGCAATGAGGGCTAATCTGGAAAGGCGCATGGGTAAGTCGGGTGGCTGTTTATGAACACCGCGAGCGACCACGGCCCGCGGCGGGAGATTATACTGCGCGGCCATTCCGACCGCCCATGCAACCCACCCAGAGCACACCCTCCACCGCGAACGACAGCTGGACCGCCGCCGACAGCGCCAGCCTCTACCGCCTGTCGTCCTGGTCTCGCGGCCACTTCCAGGCCGGCGCCAAGGGCAACCTGCTCGTCTCCCCCAGCGGCGACGACAGACCGCCCCTGGACCTGCAACACCTCCTGGGGGAAGTCCAGCGGCGCGGCGTGCAAACTCCGATTCTGTTCCGCTTTGATGGCATCCTGCGGGCCAGCCTCAAACATCTGGTCGACGCCTTCGACAGAGCTCGCGAAGAGTTCGGCTTCACAGCACCCTACAGGCCCATCTATCCCATCAAGGTCAACCAGGAACGGCTGGTGGTCGAAACGCTGCTCGAGTGCGGCCGCTCCGCCGGCCTGGGCTTGGAAGTGGGGAGCAAAGCGGAGCTATTGGCGGCCCTTTCACTGATAGGAGAGGAGGAAACGCTCCTGGTTTGCAACGGCTACAAGGACCGCGACACGCTTGAAATGGCCATGTTGTCCGCAGACCTGGGAGCCAGGCCGATCATCGTCGTGGAGCGCGCCGCGGAACTTCCATTGCTACTAGACTGCGCCCGCCGCCTGGGCCGCCGGCCCCACATTGGTCTGCGCGTGCGCTTGACGGGCTGCGGCGCCGGCCGCTGGAAGCACTCGGCCGGCGACCGCTCCAAGTTTGGCCTGACCAGCGCCGAAACGGTAACGGTTCTGCGCCAACTCGAAGCCGCGGGCTATCTCGATTGCCTCGAACTCCTGCACTTCCACATCGGTAGCCAGATAACCCAGATCCGCTCAATCAAGAACGCCCTGGCCGAGGCCACACGCACCCTGCTCGACTTGCGTCGCATGGGAGCCCCGATCCGCTACTTCGATGTGGGCGGAGGCCTGGGCATCGACTACGACGGCACGCGCACCGACGGCGATTCGTCACGCAACTACTCAACCCAGGAGTACGCCAACGATGTGGTCTACCATGTGCTGGAAGCCTGCCGCGCGGCCGGCCAGGAAGAGCCCATCATCCTTTCCGAATCCGGCCGGGCCCTGACCGCCCACCATTCGGTACTTGTCACGGAAGTTGTGGGCACCTCCTCCTCGGCACCGCGCTTGTCGCCCTGCCTGCCCACGGCCGGGGAAGAGGCGGTCATCGAATCCCTGGCGGACACCTGCGAGCGCATCGGCACCATCTCGCTCCAGGAGTCATATCACGATCTAGTGGCCTTGCGGGACCGAGCCGGGCACATGTTTGAACTGGGACAACTGACCCTGATCGAACGCGCTCGCGCAGACGAGTTCTACTGGCACGGCTGTCACCACATCCGTCGCCGCCTGGCTGAGGAGGGCTCGACGCCGGATGAGCTAGTCGATCTGGAGCACAACCTGGCGGACATCTACTACCTCAACCTGTCGTTTTTTCAGTCCATCCCCGATGCCTGGGCCATCGACCAGGCCTTCCCCATCATGCCGGTAACACGGTTGAACGAACGCCCCAGTGTCCAGACCATCTTGGCCGACCTAACCTGCGATTCAGACGGCATGGTCAAACACTTCGTCCAGCAGGGCACGCGGCGCTCCCTCGCCCTGCACCGGCCACGAACCATAGAGCCCTACCATGTGGCCTTTTTCCTGGTCGGTGCTTACCAGGAAATCCTCGGCGACTTGCACAACCTTTTCGGTGACACCAACATCGTACATGTGGACCAGGACCAAGCGGGCCGCCCGCGCCTGGCATCCATCCTGCCCGAGGAATCCGTGGGCACGGTCTTGTCCTATGTCGAGTTCGACCAGAGAAGCTTGCTCGCACGCCTGCGTTCCCGGGCGGAGGAATCCATTAGCATGGGGCGTTTGAGCCCCGAAGATTCCGCCGACCTCCTGCGCCGCGGCAAACGCATTCTGCGCGGCAGCACCTACTTCCAGCATTCACCCAGCGAGAGCCCCACACCTTCAACCAAGCCAAGCCATGAACATACAACCGGGTTGTAGAATCACCTTCCAATGCGCCCTCAAGAACAACGACGGCGAGCTCCTGGAGAACGACCAGCACACGCTGATCTTCGACCCCGGCCAGGGCGATTTGCCCGCAGCCATCGAGGACGCCATGGTCGGCCAGAGCGCGGGCGGAGAGCTACGCCTGTGCCTGCCGCCGGAGGAGTGCTTTGGCTCCTATGATCTGGAGGCCATCATCACCGTGCCGCGCAGCGAGTTCCCACCCGATGCGGAGATCGTGCCCGGCGACATAGTGCCAATCAGCTTGCTCTCGGAAGACGGCGAAGTGGTCAGCGACGCCGACGACGACACCCTCGAAGCGCGTGTGGTGCAGATCAACCCGGAGGCCATCGTATTGGACGCCAACCACCCCTGGGCCGGGGAGGAAATCAGCTTCGAGATCGACATCCTGGCCGTCGAGCCCGCCTAGGAGCTCGCTGATAAAGTCCCGTCGCGAGGCGAAGCCATCGGCGGCGAGGCAAGAAAGGCGAAGGCGAGACGGCGGAAGCGGCCCTGTAGGGCCGTTGAGCACGGCTCGCCAAGCCTGACGCAGCATCGGCGCTGATGGCGAAGCCGTAGTAGGGAGTTTGTCAGCGGGCTCCTAGAGGAGCTCGCTGATAAAGTCCCGTCGCGAGGCGCAGCCAGCGGC